>JAQXQO010000001.1 GCA_029101205.1 Coriobacteriales bacterium
ACGTCGGTGGTGCTGCTCAATGGTGCCTCACCACCTGGAAGCGCTGCAGCTGCACGTCGTCCTCGTCGGGGTCGATGCCGCCCTTGCGTGCGGCAATGCGAACCTGCTCGGCGGGGGTGTCGATGCCGTCCAGGTCGGGCAGCAGCAGGCCGCGCCTGCCGTCGGGCGTCGAGACGATGACGCCGTAGCGCCTGGGGTCCAGCTCGTGCTGGCTCTGGATGGGCTCGGGCTCGCCCAGCACGTCCACGCTGTACACGAGCTCGTCCAGCTCGTCGGCATGAACGGGCATGAAGCGTGGGTCGTGGCAGCCGGCGCTGACGGCGTTGTTGCAGATCTCCTGCGCCAGGCTGTCCTGCGTGGGCGCTATGGTGCCGATGCAGCCGCGCAGCTCGCCGTTCTCCTTCAGGCTGACGAAGCAGCCCGCGCGCCTGGTGTAGAGCTCCTGGGGCAGGCCCTGGGGCACCTGCAGGCGACGGTGCGTGCGGACGTAGGTCTCCAGGGCGTCGCGCGCCAGCCCGACCAGCGGGTCCTCGTGCGCCTTCAGCTGCTCCATGCGCTGGTGGTGCCACTCCTGGTACTTCTGCAAGAAGCGCCTGCTGTCGTCGGGACCTGGGCCCGTGGGCGTGAAGGCGGCGACGCCGTAGCCCACGCCGAACGGTCCCTCGTGCGACAGCAGCACGCACTTCACGGGCACGCCGTCCAGGGCACCGGCCATGATCTGGAAGCTCCTGAGGCCGCACTCGGCGGCGCGGTCGGCAAAGCCGTGGTCCATGGTCAGAAGGCCCAGGAAGTCTCCGGTCGTAAAGATGCGGCAGATCTCCTGGTCGAACTTCGGGCCGTCAGGCGCGTAGCCGTAGGGGCCGCTGGATGTCAGCTTGTGCGAGAGGTCGCCCGACGCCACGTACACCACGCGGCGGTCCAGCTGGTTCGCGACCTTCTGCACGGCCATGCCCAGACGGTAGTGGTCGGCGGGGGACAGGCCCGACAGGCCAATGCGCACCAGCCTGAAGTCGCGGTAGTACTTCTGGATGAAGTGCAGGGGAATCATGGTGGCGTGGTCCAGCATGGCGTCGCGCTCGTAGTCGGTGCCCGCGGCTAGTCCCTCGTGCTCGCAGGTCTGCGTCAGAAGGCCGGTGAACTCCTGGTCGTAGGTTGCCTCATAGCGTGCCTGCGGCGCGCCGAACTGCGCGAACGAACCCGAGGCGTGCGTGCCCGGCGAGATGTGGTTGTAGTCGCGGTACATGACCGAGTGCGGCGTAGAGACCACGATGGTCTGGGGCGCCAGCTTCGCTATGCGCCGGCCGACCTCCTCGTATGCGTCGATGGTCTTTTGGATGCCGCTTTGACGACCCTGGCCCACGGCGGGGATTATCAGTGGCGGATGCGGAACCGCAAATGCGGCGACAATACCCATGATGCCTCCCTTTGCGCGCGCCACCCGGCGCACGCCTGGCATGGTGACTCATGGGCCTTTGTACCCAACTGTGGGGATATGCCTCAAAGGTATGTGTCGCGAGCGGTGGGGCGCCCGCTCGAGCGGCGGAGCGCTCGCCCGAGTGGCCCAAGCGACCGTTGGCACAGGCAGGGCTAGCAGCGCTTTGCCGCCTCGACGAAGGCCTTCCACAGGCCAAGGTCGGAGTCCAGCGTCTGCCACGTGTACTCGGGGTGCCACTGCACGCCCAGGCAGAACCTGGCCGAGGGGACCTCGATGGCCTCGGGCACGCCGTCCGTAGCCTTGCCCACCAGCTTCACGCCCTTGCCCAGCCGGTCCACGCAGCAGTGGTGGCTGGAGTTCACCTGGATGAGCTCCTTCTGGCCCACGCAGTTCCACAGCAGCGAGTCCTTCTGCACGTGCACGGGGTGGGCGGGGTCGTTCAGAATCATCTCGTGCCGCCAGTGCATGCACCCCTCGTGCAGGGGGTACTTCGACACGTCCATGCACAGCGTGCCGCCCAGTGCAACGTTGAGCACCTGTGCCCCGCGACACGTCACGAACAGCGGCTTGTCGGCCTGCAGCGTCTTCAGCACCAGGGGGAACTCAAAGTCGTCGCGCTCCTGGCACAGCATGTGCGGGTCGTAGGGACGCTGGTCGCCCCAGCGCTTGGGGTCCACGTCGTGACCGCCGGGCAGCGCTATGCCGTCGCACAGGTCGACGCAGCGTTGGATGTCGTCGGGGTCCTTCAGCAAGGGTAGCTGCACGGGCATACCGCCCGCCGCCAGGATGGCGTCTATGAAGTAGCTGGCATTGGACTCGGAGGGGGCCAGATGCTCGGGGATGTGGGGGTTCGTGGGCTCCTGGTTCCATCGCGGGGCCACCCCTATGAGGGGCCGGCCTCCCAATGCCCTGGCGTACGACTCCAAGTCCCTCATGCGATCGCTACCTCTCGTGTGCCGCTTGCAGAGCAGGCTGTTCTTCTTGCCATACTATCGCATGTGGCGATAGCGGCCGGTCGGCTAGTGACGGTTCAGCTTTGCGGCCACGCGCTCTGCCCACGAAGGGGGCTCGTGGCGGTGCAGCAGGTCCACGACCACGTTGAACGCCGTGGCGCCCATGGGCTTGCGGGCAAACAGCGCCGCGTGACCGCCTTGGAAGGTGGCTACGCAGTTGTTCTCGTCGTGGCGCATGTGCTTCAGCTGGCTCAGCGGCAGGGCCTGGATTTGGCCGTCGGGCATCTGGACCACGATGTGGGACGCGGTGGCGTACGTGTTGATGAGGTCGTCGGGACCCATCTGGGCGGCGGGGTAGCCGTGCTTGTCCAGCCAATGGGCCTTCATGGTCAGGTAGCGCCGTGCGGCAGCCAGCACGCCCACGGTTACGAAGATCAGGACCACGGCTACCGGCGTGAAGTCACGGCTGGCCATCATCAGGACCACGATCAGCAGCGAGAGGCCGCCCGCCACCAGGTTGAAGTAGGCCGTGCTGTTCTCGGGGCCTATGAGCTTGGCCATTTCCAGCTGCAGGCTGGGCGACAGCTGGAACTCCACGCGCGCCAGGATCTTTCCGTACCGGTCCTCGATTCCTTGGAGCTCCTGCTTGCGCGCCTTGCTGAGGGTGGGGGCCTTCTGGGCGTCCGATGCCTTCTGTGCCATGGGTGGGATCTTCCGTTCTCGCAGAAAAGGCCGCCCCCACGATGGGGCGGCCTTCGTAATAGCCGCTACGAACAGCTACTTTACTATGAGAAGGGCAGGCGCGCCACGAGAACGGTGCGCGGCTGGTGCCACGAGGATGCGCGCTAGCTGGCGTCGTCCTGCACCACCAAAGGTACGAACTGGTACTTCGTGCAGTCCACGTAGCCGCGGTCGGTCAGGCGCAGCTCCGGGATGCAGGCCAGGGACAGAAGGCCCATGGTCATGAACGGCGACGCCATGGTGCAGCCCATGGTGGCCCAGGCCTGCTCGATGCGCTCCACCTTTGCGGCCACCTGCTCCACCGGCTCTGGGCTCATGAGGCCGCAAATGGGCAGCTCGACCTTGCCCAGGACCTGGCCGTCCTGCACGGCGACCTCGCCGCCGCCGCACTCCAGCAGCTCGTTTGCGGCCAGGGCCATGTCGTGGTCGTTGTCACCCACCACCAGCAGGTTGTGGGCGTCGTGCGCTACGGTCTGCGCCAGGGCGCCGTGGATGCCGAAGCCCTTCGCAAAGCCGTAGGCGAACTTGCCCGTGGCGTGGTGTCGCTCGAACACGAAGGCCTTCAGCACGTCGTGCGCGGGGTCGGCCAGCAGCTCGCCGTCCACGATGCGCACCTGGTCGTGCTCCTCGCGCGTCAGCGTGCTGCCCGAGGACGAGACGATCACGCGCACCGTGGCGTAGTCGCCCTCCAGGGCGTTGCCCTTGGCGTCCTTTGCGGGTATGCGGAAGGTGTTGTCGTCGATGGGACGAGCCAGGTGCATGGTGTGGGTCATGCCCTCGGGCCAGTCGAAGGGCGCGGGGCAGAACAGCGCCTGCCCGTCGCGGGCCACCTCGTCGCCGTCTATGAAGACGCGCGTCACGCGGAAGTCGTGCAGGTCGTCCAGAAACACGAGGTCGGCGCACTTGCCGGGGGCGATGCTGCCCAGCTCGCCCTGCATGCGGAAGCAGGTGGCGGTGTTTATGGTGACCATCTGGATGGCGGTCATGGGGTCGATGCCCTCGTCCACGGCCTTGCGCAGGATGCGGTCCATGTGGCCCTCGGACACCAGCGTCTGCGGGTGGTTGTCGTCCGACACCAGGTTGCACAGGCGGGTGTCGATGCGGTGCTGCGTGATGGCGGGCGCCAGATCGTGCAGGTTCTGCCAGGCAGAGCCCTCGCGCAGCTGGGCGTACATGCCCAGGCGCAGCTTTGCCAGGACGTCCTCGGCACGGGTGGACTCGTGGCAGCACGAGACGCCCGAGGCGATGTAGGCGTTCAGGCCGCGGTCGGTCTCGGGGACCGAGTAGTGGCCGGTCACGGTCTCGCCGTTGCGCAGGGTGACGTCGATCTCGTCCAGCACGTGGGAGTCGCCTGCCAGGACGCCGGGGTAGTTCATCATCTCGCCCAGGCCCACGACGCAGTCCCAGTCCTCGGCCTCGGCGATGTCGTGCGCGTCGATGGCGGCGCCGGTGTCCTCGAAGCCGGGGACGGCGGGCACGCAGCTGCCGGGGGTGATCATGCACTTCAGGGGCACGCGCGCGGCGTCCTTTGCCAGCTCGCGCAGGGCGGGCAGCCCCGCCACGTTCATGGCCTCGTGCGGGTCCCAGTAGATGCCCGTGGTGCCATGGGGCACGACCGCGCGGGCGTACTCGCTGGGGCCCACCATGGAGCTCTCCACGTGGATGTGCCCGTCCAGAAAGCCCGGGGCCACGTAGCTGCCCTGGGCGTCGACGACCTTCGTGCGAGGGCCGATGCAGTGCTCCGCCGTGTGGGGAGCTATGCCCACGTAGGCCACGCGACCGCATGCCACGGCGATGTCGGTGTCGTCCAGGATTTCCCCGGTGGTGACGCACACCAGCTTGGCGTGCCGGATCACCAGCTCGGCCGGCTCCTGCCCCTGGGCCACGCGTATCAGGGTGCGATTGGCGTCCCATAGAGGTGACTCGCAGAACCTGTTGATCATGCCGATCCCCTCCATCAGTCTGCTTGCCTTGGTTAACGCTTCATTATGCCCCGATTTTCGAGGCGTGGGCACGGGCGAGGTCAGCGGCGCGTCAGGGGATGCGATGGGGCTGTTGGCGAGGTTATGTGGTGGGGGCGGGCGAGGGGATGTGACGGAGTGTCATATCGGAAGGGGCTTTTGCCCCGGAGGTGCAGATGCGACCA
>JAQXQO010000002.1 GCA_029101205.1 Coriobacteriales bacterium
GGCCCTGCGCGCGGGCTCCGGGCGCCCAGACCCGGACTTAGCCAAGGCTAACCCCGTGGGATTTCCTGGTCTGGGCGGATCCTGCACGTTAGCGTCGCCAGGTCTGGGCGTCCGCCGCCCAGACCTGTAGATAGGTGGCCCCCGGACGCCCAGACCCGGAGTTTGCAGGGGCCCTTCGAGTGCCAATCTCCAGAGATGGGTGCCCAGACCCGGACTTCCCAGCCCTTCTCGGCAGGCCCTAGAAATGGGCGGGTCGCCTACCAGGCACTTTGTGTGGCTGAAAGACATAAAGTTCTCAATCTGCCAGATGTGGGCGCCCACTTCTGGAGATAACTCCCGGTTGGTGGAGGCTAACTCCAGGTCTGGGTGCCAGCATCGCCAGGTCTGGGCGTAAGGGGCGGGGCTACCGCCAGGTCTGGGCGTCGGCCGGACCACGAAAGCCCAGGTCTGGGCGCCGCGGCCGTGGAATCGCCAGGTCTGGGCGACAAGGGCGCCGGTATCGCCAGGTCTGGGCGGCAGGGGACGCCGGGATTTCCCGGTCTGGGCGACAGGCCCGCAGCATCTCCGGGTCTGGGCGCCAATATCTCGTGGCGGGGTGTCTAAATCTGCGACAGACAGAATTCGAGACGCCTGTATCCGTGATCAGTCTTGGTAGCCGTGCCATCGCTTCGCTTGACTATGTCCACGAAGACGCATCCGATGGCTCGAATGTCCACGAAATCGCATCCGATGGCTCGATTTGGCCAAGAAGATACGATTGACTTGTGTAGATACCCCACATAGGTATCACAACTGCATATTATTGTTTGACAAATACCTATAGGGGGTATACGGTTACCACGTCGATGAAGAAGCCGCTCGCCTGATCGTTGCTCTCCGTCGGAAAATGCTTGGCCGAGAAGAGCTTCTCTGTCAGAGAAACGCGCTGACGGAGAAGCACTCCCCGCGAAGACGTGCTCCCTCGAAGAAGCGCTCGGCTTGGATGTGGCATCGGCTACCACGCACAGCCAAGGCGACGCGGCCGATTTTGGAAAGGGGACTGCCATGGCACAACAGACTGCACAGGCTAAGGCCTCGGCCCGGCAGGAGCAGGTTTGCCCTTCTTGCGATGCGTCTAGTAGCAAAGCTGTCTACGCCGACGGGCTCTCCGGCAAGGGGAAGAACACGCCACGCTCGCCGCAGCTGCAGAAGTCGCTGATGACTCGCTGCAACCGCGCCATCGGTCAGCTGAACGGCGTCAAGTCCATGATCGAGCAGGGCCGCTACTGCGGCGACGTTCTGACTCAGCTGGCAGCCGTCGAAAGCGCCGTGAAGGCCATCTCGCGCGAGGTCATGCAGGACCACCTGGAGACCTGCGTCGTCGAGGAGATCCAGAAGGGCGACACCGAGATCATCGACGAGGTCATGCGCCTGTTTAAGAAGTTCATGTAGGCGACGTGACGGGCTTCGCGATGGCGAAGCCATGCGTAGCACCAGCACCACCGGTACCACTCTGGCACCCAGGAGAAAGGGGATTCAAGTGAAGGAAACCTTCGATATCACGGGCATGACCTGCGCAGCTTGCCAGTCTCACGTGCAGAAGGCTGCCGCAGGCGTCGCCGGCGTCACGTCGGCGAACGTGAACCTGCTGAAGAACTCGATGGAGCTCGAGTTCGACGGAAAGCCCCAGACGGTGGACGCCGTCTGCAAGGCCATCGGCCGTGCGGGCTACGGCGCACAGCCGCGCACCCCGGCGGCGGCCACGGCAGGAGGCAGCACTCACAGCATCGCCGACGCCGAGAACGCGGCCCAGAAGAACGCGAATGCGCAGATTGAGCAAAAGAAGCGCCAGCTCATCGCTTCCATAGTATTCAGCGTGCCGCTGTTCTACCTGGCCATGGGGCCAATGTTCGGCTGGCCCCTCCCGGCCGCCCTGGACGGCATGCAGGGCATGATGGCCCTGGCGCTGACCGAGCTTCTGCTGTGCATTCCCGTGCTCTTTGTGAACCGTCACTACTTCATCAGCGGCTTCAAGACGCTGTGGCACCGCGCGCCAAACATGGACTCGCTCATCGCAGTGGGCTCCGGTGCCTCCGCGGTGTACAGCGCCGTGGAGCTGTACGTGATGGCCTTCGCGCTGGGCGCCGGGGACATGACGAGTGCGCACGTGGCCATGCACAGCCTGTACTTCGACTCGGCGGCCATGATCTTGACCCTGATCTCGCTGGGCAAGTTCTTTGAGGCGCGAGCAAAGGGCAAGACCACCGGCGCCATCAGCGCCCTCATGGACCTTGCCCCCAAGACCGCAACGGTCGTGCGCGATGGCGCAGAGCAGCAGATTCCTACCGACCAGGTGGTCGTGGGAGACCGCGTCATCGTGCGTGCCGGCGAGTCCGTGCCCGTGGACGGAGTCGTCGTGGACGGAGAGGCACTGGTGGACGAGTCCGCCATCACCGGCGAGCCCGTGCCCGTGCGGAAGGTGGCAGGCGACGCCGTTACCGGCGCTACCATATCGAACCGCGGCTGGTTCGCCATGGAGGCCAAGGCGGTCGGCGACGACACCGCTCTGGCCCGCATCATCAAGCTGGTCGACGAGGCCACCAGCTCGAAGGCGCCCATCGAGCGCCAGGCAGACCGCATCGCCGGCGTGTTCGTGCCGGTGGTTCTGGCCATAGCCGCCGCGACGCTGGTGGCGTGGCTGGCGTTCCTGGCGCAGGGTGACGTGGCAACCGCCCTGACGCACGCCATCAGCGTGCTCGTGATCAGCTGCCCGTGCGCCCTCGGTCTGGCGACCCCCACCGCCATCATGGTGGGCACGGGTCGCGGCGCCGCCAACGGCATCCTGATCAAGGACGCCGAGTCGCTGGAGACCGCGTGCGGCATCACCACCGTGGTCATGGACAAGACCGGAACCGTCACCGAGGGCAAGCCGTGCGTTACCGACATCAAGCTGGCGTCCGGCGTCGACTCGAACGAGTTCCTCGAGCTGGCAAACGCCCTGGAGCAGAAGAGCGAGCACCCGCTGGCCCAGGCCGTGTGCGACTACGCCCAGGACAAGGGCGTCAACGCGGACCGCGCGGTGGACGACTTTCAGCAGATTGCCGGAGGCGGCCTGTCGGGCGTGGTGTCCGGACATCAGGTGCTGGCGGGCAACGCCCGCCTGATGGGACAGCGCGGCGTGGACGTCAGCGCCTTTCAGGGCGAGGCCGACCAGCTGGCAGACCAGGCAAAGACGCCCCTGTACTTCAGCGTGGACGGTCGTGTGGCAGGCCTTCTGGGCGTGGCCGACGTCGTGAAGCCCACCAGCGCCGAGGCGGTTGCCCGGCTGCATGCCCTGGGCGTAAAGACGCTGCTTCTGACCGGCGACCAGGCAAAGACCGCCCAGGCGGTCGGCTGCCAGGTGGGCGTGGACCAGGTCATCGCCGGGGTGCTCCCCGACCAGAAGGAGCAGAAGGTTCGGCAGCTGCAGGAGGCTGGCGAGCGCGTGGCCATGGTGGGCGACGGCATCAACGATGCGCCTGCCCTTGCCAGGGCAAACGTGGGCATCGCCATCGGGGCCGGCACCGACGTCGCCATCGGTTCGGCCGACATCGTCCTGATGCACTCCGACCCCGCCGACGTTGCCACCGCCATCGAGCTGTCCCGCGCCACCATGCGAAACATCAAGCAGAACCTGTTCTGGGCGCTGTTCTACAACGTCATCTGCATCCCCGTGGCCATGGGCGTGCTGACGCCTCTGGGCATCACGCTGAACCCGATGATTGGCGCGGCCGCGATGGGCTTCTCGAGCGTGTTCGTGGTCAGCAACGCCCTGCGTCTGAGGACGTGGAAGCCCAGCACGCAGAAGCGCGGCTACGTGGCGCCGAAGTCGGCCCCCGTGGTCGAGGATGCTTCGATAGAGTCTGCAAACGGCGCGTCGAGCGACGCGCAAGCGAAGGAGGAGGATCCCCAGATGAAGGAAAAGAAGCTCAAGGTCGAGGGCATGATGTGCGATCACTGCGTTGCCCACGTGACGCAGGCCCTGGAGGGCGTGAAGGGCGTGAAGAACGTGAAGGTCTCCCTGGACAAGGGCGAGGCCACGCTGGACGCGGGCCTGCTGGTAAAGAACGACGCCCTGGTGAAGGCCGTCGAGGAGGCTGGCTACAAGGCCACCGTCGAGGCCTAGGGTCCCAGGTGCCCGCAACCGTGTAATGGTACGGTAGACGCCGCGCAGCATTCTGCGCGGTGCTTTTTTGTGAGGGAGAGCATGTGAGCGAGCCAATCAGCACGGACGCATCGACAAGCGACGCAAAGGCCCCGGACGCCCACGCGCAGGGGAGCGCTGCGGCACCCGAGCCTGCGGCGCCCGAGCCCGCGTCGCCCAAGCCCATGGTCCCCGAGCGCTTCAGCCAGGACTTCTGCCCGCACTGCGGGTCGCGCCTGGTCCTGAGGGAGCAGCCCGAGGACGGCCCCAGGCCCTGGTGCCCCACGTGCCAGACCTGGCGCTACCCGTCCTTCTCGACCGCCTGCTCCATGATCGTAGTGCATCCCAACGGCCGGCACGTCCTTTTGATAGACCAGTATGGCAAGAGGGGCATCCTGGTGGCGGGCTACGTCAGCCAGGGCGAGGACCTGGAGCGTACCGTGCGCCGCGAGGTGAGCGAGGAGGTCGGACTCAGCCTGAGCTCGGTGCGGTTCAACGCCAGCAGCTTCTTTGCGCCGTCGAACACCTTGATGGTGAACTTCGTGTGCCAGGCCACGAGTGCAGACGTGCAGCCCGACCACGAGGTGGACGCCTGGCGCTGGGTGGAGCTGGACCAGCTGGCGGACTCCATGCTGCCGAGGTCCTTGGCACAGCGCTTTGCGCGGCAGGCCCTGGCCACGCTGCTGGGGGTCTAGGACGTCAGGCACATGCGGCGCATTGCCGGGCGCGGCGCTGCGGCGCGCAGGAGTCGGAAGGCGTGACGGCCGGATGGCGCGATGGCCAGCCGAGCGCATACGAACCCACACAAAGGGGCGGACCCCCGGAGCGATCCGAGGGTCCGCCTGTTGTTCTTGCCCGCTCATGCTTGCGAGCGGGGATTTGGCTGCCGGGTTGGCTGCCGGGCATGCGAGACTTAGAACGCGGGCAGCACGTCCTGGCCGTACGTGTCCGACAGGTACTGCTTGAAGTCGTCGCTCGTCAGCACCGACACCAGCGCCTGGATGCGCGAGTCGTCCTTCTTGTCGGGCGTGGTCACGATGTAGTTGGCGTACTGCTCGACGGCCTTGCCCTCCTTCGACTCGACGGCCAGGGCGTCGGCCACGTGCATGCCCGCCTCGATGGCGTAGTTGCCGTTGATGACGGCGAAGTCCACGTCCTCCAGCTGGCGCGGCACGGCAGCGGCCTCGACCTCGCTGAACTGCAGGTTGTGGGGGTTCTCGGCGATGTCGACCGGGGTGGCCTGCAGGTTGTCGGGGTCCTTCAGCGTGATGAGGTTCTCCTGCTGCAGGAGCAGCAGCGCGCGGCCCTCGTTCGTGGGGTCGTTGGGGATGGCAATCTGGGCGCCGTCGGCGATGTTCGACAGGTCCTTCGACTTGCCGGCGTAGATGCCGAACGGCTCGTAGTGGATGGCTGCCACGCCCACGAGGTCGGTGTTGTTCTCCTGGTTGTAGTTGTTGAGGTAGTTGATGTGCTGGAAATAGTTGGCGTCCACCTCGCCCGAAGAGGTGACCTGGTTCGGGATTATGTAGTCGGTGTACTCCTTCACCTGCAGGTCGATGTTCTGGTCCTTCAGCTTGCCGGCGGCGAAGTTGTTCAGAATCTCGGCGTGGGGGGTGGGGGACGCAGCCACGGTCAGGGTCTGCGTGGAGGAGCTGCTGCTGTCGCCGGAGTTGCCGCAGGCCGCCAGGGCGGTGGCTGCGAAGACTGCTGCGCTGGCTCCGATGAAGTTCCTTCTGGTGATCATGGTGGTTCCTTTCGCATGTCGCGCGAGCGCACTCGCGTGGCTTATAAACGATGATTTGCGGTGCAAGAAGTGCTAGCGGTGGTCGATGCCCTTTGCGATGGCGTCGCATACGCTCTGGATCAGCTGCACCAGGATGATGATCAGCACCAGGGTGGCGATCATCACGTTGTCCTGGTAGCGGTAGTAGCCGTAGCGGATGGCGATGTCGCCCAGGCCGCCCGCGCCCACCGCGCCTGCGATGGCCGTGTAGCCCAGGACCGCGATCAGCGTGATGGACACGCCGCGCACGATGGAGGGCAGGGCCTCGGGCAGAAGCGCCGACACCACGACGCGCGGGATGGACGCGCCACAGGCCTCGGCGGCCTCGATGGAGTCACGCGGCACCTCAGCCAGGGACTGCTCGACCATGCGTGCCACGAACGGGCTGGTGGAGAGCACCAGGGGAGGGATGACGCCTACGACGCCGGTGGTCGTGCCCACCAGGGCGCGCGTCACCGGGAACATCGAGACCAGAAGGATGATGAACGGGATGGAGCGCCCGATGTTCACCACCCAGCCCAGCACCGCGTTCAGCGCCCTCATGGGATGCATGCCGCGCGGCGCGGTGACGTACAGGATGACGCCCAGCACGATGCCGATGACGTAGGAGATGGCGGTCGAGGCGAACAGCATGACCAGCGTGTCCAGCAGGCCCTCCGTCAGGAGGCTGCCAAACTGCGCAAAGAAGGACGAAAGACTACTCATCCCAGCTCTCCCTTCCCAGCAGCTGGCGCGTGACCTCGTGCTGCGGATTCGCGAACACCTCGGCGACGCTGCCCTTCTCGACCACCTGGCCGCTGACCAGCACCGCCACGTCCTTGCAGATGTCCTGGACCACCTGCATCGAGTGGGTGATCACGATGATGGTGACGCCCGTCTGCTCGTTGATCTGGCACAGCAGGCGCAGCACCGACGCGGTGCTGGCGGGGTCCAGGGCCGACGTAGCCTCGTCGCACAGGATGTAGTCGGGGTGGCAGGCCAGCGCGCGGGCGATGGCGACGCGCTGCTTCTGGCCGCCGGACAGCTGCGAGGGATACGATCCCGCGCGGTCCTCCAGACCCACCTGGCGAAGGAACCCCAGGGCCTCCTTGCGGTTCTCGTCCGTTACCTTGCCCTTGCTGGCGAGGTAGGGAAAGCACACGTTCTGCAGGGCGGTCTTTTGCTGCAGCAGGCCGAACCCCTGGAAGATCATGGCCACGTGCCTGCGGTACTCGCGAAGGGCAGAACCCTGCAGGTTCGTGACGTCGGTGCCGTCCACCACGATCTTTCCCGTGGTGGGGCGCTCCAGGAGGTTGATGCAGCGCACCAGCGTGGACTTGCCCGCGCCGGAGATGCCGATGATGCCGAATACGTCGCCGTCGGGGATGGTCAGGCTGACGTCGCGCAGGGCGTGGACGTCGCTTTTCCCCTCGAAGGTCTTTGTCAGGTGCTCTAGTGAGATCAAGATGTGCTCCGCTCGATGCTGGGGCCGACTGCGGCGGGCCAAACGGGCTCGCCACGCGTGCGCGACGGCTTGCGGCGGTCGCGCCAAAGGCGCCCGGTCCCTCGCCGTAGCGGACCTGCCACCCGGGCTACGGGCGGAGCGGCCGCAGGGGCAGAGGGTGCCCGGGCTGGGGCATCTGCATGCACATCTGCGCAAACGTGGTATGTCGGCTAAAGGTAAACATCAGAGTTCTATAGTAGCTAGGACCCAGTTACAGCTCAAATAGATAATTGCGTTGGCTGGATATCGCTTCGGCAGATAGCCGGCACTGCTGTGGCGAGATTGCCCAGCTACGCCGCCAGGTTGGACCGCTCGCACTGGCGCGCGTGCTGCAGCCAGTGGCCGTGGCGGTAGTACACCACGAACATGGCGCCGGTCAGCGCCCACGTGACGGGGTACACCACCAGCACCATGTCCAGCGTGGTGTTCAGCGGCAGCACCCACAAAAGCCACACCACGCGAAACACCACCGTGCCCAAAAGCGTCATCAGCATGGGCCTGAAGCTCTCGCCTGCTCCGCGGATGATGCCCGCCACGTTGTCGCTCAGCGAGAACAGCACGTAGAACGGCGCTATGTAGTGCAGCATCAGGGTGGTGTCCGCCACCACGCCGTCGTCGTTCATGAAGAAACGCGCCAGGGGAGACGAGAACGCATAGATCAGCGCGGAAGTGCCTCCCACCACGATGGTGGTCAGCACCAGCGACACCTTCAGGCTGCTGCGCATGCGCTCGTAGTTGCGTGCGCCGAAGTTCTGCGCGGCGAAGGTGGTCACCGAAACGCCCAGGGCGTCCGACAGCATCCACACCACGGCGTCCAGCCTGGACGAGAGGCCCCATCCGGTGGTGGCGTCGGCGCCGAAGCCGTTGATGGCATGCTGCACGATCATGTTCGAGAGCGAGTAGCAGGCGGATTGCAGTCCCAGGGGCAGGCCGGTCGACAGCATCCTGCGGCAGATGCGCCCATCTATATGTATCTGGCTCAGGTGCACGCGCCAGGGCTCGTCCACGTGGCACAGCCGCCACAGCGTGACCACCATGCCGAACAGAAGGGCCCCGGCCGTGGCGATGCCGCAGCCCAGCGCATCCAGGTGCAGCCCCGCCACGAACAGCAGGTCCAGGGCCACGTTCACCACGCAGGTGGACGCCACGATGACGGAGGGGGAGCGCGTGTCGCCCACGGCGCGCTGCAGGGCGGAGCCCATGTTGTACACCAGCGAGAAGACCATCGCCGCCATGTAGCAGCGGCCATAGGCCAAGGACTCGCCCATGAGCTCCTGCGGTGTGTCCATCAGCCGCAGCAGGGGTTCCAGCAGCACGAGGCCCAGAGCGCTGAAGGCCAGACCGCCCACCAGCGCCAGTCCCAGCGCCGTGTGCATGGATGCGCTCAGGCGCCTCTGGTCGTGGGCGCCGAAGTACTGCCCGCTGACGACGGCGCAGCCCGAGCCCATGCCCACCGAGAAGCCCACCAGAAGGTCCACCAGCACCGCGGTGGCCTCGATGCCGCCCAGGGCCAGCTTGCCGCCGAACTGCCCCACGACGTAGGTGTTTATGAGCGAGTAGGACTGCTGGAAGAACGAGGAGAAGAAGATCGGCACGCCCAGCTGCAGCAGCTGGCGCCAGATGACGCCCTGCGTCACGTCCAACGACTGCTCCCGACCACGCATGGTCTTCTTGCCCTCCTTCGCACGAAACGGCGCAAACGTACAAATGATAGCGCGAATGCGCGTTGTGCGCGGGTGCCACGGATGGAGCCGCCGCAGGCGGTGCCTGTGCGGTCGCTTGCGGAGACATTAAGTCTGCTCGGGCTTACGAACGTGCCGCTGAGCGAAATCAACGCAGGTACAACACGTAATTTGCTATGAATCTATATGGGGGCGCCGGCATGTGCGGCGCTAGGTTAAGGTGGCGGGGCTTTTGCCCTGAGGAAAGGAAACGACATGAGGAACCTGACGCGCAGGGACTTCGTAGGGGCCACGGCGGTGGGCGCCGCGGCACTGGGCCTGGCGGGATGCGGCGGATCGGGCTCTGGCGACTCCAGCTCGTCCAGCAGCTCTAGCTCCGACTCGCTCGACAGGGTCGCCAGCCAGGACATGATCGACGCCGCGAAGGGCGACGGCGAGCTCGTGGTGTACGGCTCCTGCGAGGAGGAGTACCTGGCGGCCGTGACGTCGCACTTCCAGGACCTGTTTGGCATCCAGACCAGCTACCAGCGCCTGTCGACCGGCGAGGTCGAGGCAAAGGTCGAGGAGGAGAACGGCAACCCCTCCGGCGACGTCTGGTTCGGCGGAACGACCGACCCCTACAACGTGGCCTCCAGCAAGGGCCTGCTTGAGGAGTACGAGGCCAACAACGCCAGCCACCTCATCGACGAGAAGTTCAAGAGCACGAACAACGACTGGTACGGCATCTACAAGGGCATCCTGGGCTTCATGTACAACAAGGACGAGCTGGACCGCCTGCAGCTGGACCCGCCGGCCGACTACCCCGACCTCATCGACTCGAAGTACCAGGGCCTCATCTGGTCGTCGAACTACAACACGTCCGGCACGGCAAAGCTGATCCTCAACACCGTCATCCAGAAGTACGGCCACGACGAGGGCATCCAGTACCTGGTGAACCTGGACAAGAACGTGGCGCAGTACACGAAGTCGGGCTCGGGCCCGTCCAAGTCCATCGGCATCGGCGAGTGCACCATCGGCCTGGGCATGCTGCATGACGGCATCTACCAGATCGTTGACCAGGGCTACGACAACGTGGGCCTGGTGATCCCCAGCTCCGGCGCGTCGTACGAGGTGGGCGCCACCGCCATCTTCAAGGGCTGCAAGCACGAGAACGCGGCCAAGCTGTGGGTGGAGTACGCCCTGTCGCCCGAGTGCGTGAACCTGGGCCAGCAGAACGGCTCGTACCAGTTCCTGGTCATCGACGACGCCACCCAGCCCGAGATTGCGACCCAGTACGGCCTCGACCCGAACAACGTCATGGACTACGACTTCGAGGACGCGAAGGAGCACACCGAGCAGTACGTGGCAGATGTCATGAACGCGCTCGGCGGTGGTGACGACCGCTTCAAGACCGAGTAGTCGGCGTCCGGCCGTCCGGCGGGACGGCTGGCCCTATGTGGGGCCGGCGCTCAGGCACAGTTCCTGGCGCCGGCCCCTGATTGCTGTATGGGAGGGACCTACCGCATGCCCGCCGGCACCCGCCCCGCGAACCATCCGTCACCTGAGGGGGACGTCCTATGGCACAAAACCAAAGCACGGCGCTGGACCGCAAGAAGCTCATGGCCGACCCCATCATGGTCACGACCATCGTGGTTCTGATAGCGTTCCTGACGCTGTTCATCCTGTATCCACTTGCCATCCTGCTGGTAGACAGCGTCATCACCGACCAGGGTATCTCGCTTTCGGTGTTCCAGCGCGTGCTGGCCATGCCGTCGTTCGAGACGGCAATCACGAACACCCTGAAGGTGGGCCTCCTGGTCAGCGTGGTCTCCGCGCTGGTGGGCCTGCTGTTTGCCTACGTCGAGGTGTACGTCCAGCTGAAGACCAAGTTCATGAGCGGCCTGTTCAAGGTGGTGTCCATCCTTCCCGTGGTGTCGCCGCCGTTCGTGCTGTCCCTCTCGATGATCCTTCTGTTTGGAAAGTCGGGCATCATTACGCGCGGACTATTGGGCATACCCGACAACAACGTGTACGGCTACTGGGGCATCTTTGTCGTGCAGACGCTGACCTTCTTCCCCGTGTGCTACATGATGCTGAAGGGCCTGCTAAAGAACATCGATCCCTCCCTCGAGGAGGCTGCGCGCGACATGGGCGCCTCGCGTTGGAAGGTCTTCACCAGCGTGACCCTGCCCCTGATCCTGCCGGGCCTGGGCAACGCCTTCCTGGTGACCTTCATCGAGTCCATCGCCGACTTCGCGAACCCCATGATCATCGGCGGATCCTACGACACGCTGGCCACGACCATCTACCTGCAGATAACTGGCGCCTACGACAAGCAGGGCGCCTCTGCGATGGCCGTGGTGCTGCTGTGCATCACGCTCCTGATGTTCATCGTGCAGAAGTACGTGCTCGAGGCGCGCAGCACCTCCACCCTCACGGGCAAGGCCTCGCGTGGCCGCATGCTGATAACCGACAACTCCGTGCGCGTCCCGCTGTCCGTGGCCTGCGGTATCGTGGCCGTTTTTGTCATGGTGATGTACGCCTGCGTGCCGCTGGGCGCGCTGTTCAAGACCTGGGGCCGCGACTACTCGCTGACGCTGAAGTGGTTCCAGCTGGTGTTTACCCGCTATCACGGCCTGGAGTCGTTCCGCGACTCGTTCCTGCTGTCACTCATAGCCAGCCCCATCACGGCGCTTCTGTCCATGATCATCTCGTACCTGGTTGTAAAGAGGAACTTCCACGGCAAGGGATTCATCGAGTCCGTGTCCATGCTGGCCATGGCCGTGCCCGGCACCGTCCTGGGCGTCGGCTACATTCGCGGCTTCTCGGGCGGCATCTTCCACACGGGCGTCATGCAGTGGTTCTACGGCTCGGCGGCCATCCTGGTGGTCGTGTTCATCGTGAGGTCGCTGCCCACGGGCACGCGCTCTGGCATCTCGGCCCTGCGCCAGATAGACAAGTCGATCGAGGAGTCCGCATACGACATGGGCGCCAACAGCTTCCAGGTGTTCATGACCGTGACGCTGCCGCTGATCAAGGACTCGTTCCTCAGCGGGCTTGTCACGACGTTCGTGCGCTCCATCACGGCCATCAGCGCGGTCATCCTGCTGGTGACGCCGCAGTTCTTCCTCATCACGGTGCAGATAAACGAGTTCGCCGGTAAGGGCGAGTACGGTACCGCCTGTGCCTTCTCGACCATCCTGATTGCCATTACGTACGCCGCCGTCCTGCTGATGAACGTCTTTACCAAGCACTTCGGCACCAGCGCCCAGACTTCCAAGGAGGACTAACCCATGGCAAAGCAAAAGAAGGGCGTGCGTCTGGAGCACCTCTCGAAGATTTACCAGGACCCAAAGACGGGCAAGGACTTCTACGCGGTGCACGACGCCAACATCACCATCGAGCCGGGCGAGTTCGTGACGCTGCTGGGCCCGTCGGGCTGCGGCAAGACCACCATCCTGCGGATGATCGCCGGCTTCGAGAGCCCCGACGAGGGCCAGGTGTACCTGGGCGACGAGCCCATAAACGAGCTGACGCCCAACAAGCGAGACACCGCCATGGTGTTCCAGAGCTATGCCCTGCTGCCGCACTACAACATCTTTGACAACGTGGCGTACGGCCTGAAGCTGCGCAAGTTCGACAAGGAGACCATAAATCAGAAGGTGACCTCCATCCTGAAGCTGGTGGGCCTGGAGGGTATGGAGGACCGCATGACCAACCAGCTGTCCGGCGGCCAGCAGCAGCGCGTGGCGCTGGCCCGCGCCCTGGTGATCGAGCCCGGCGTGCTGCTGTTCGACGAGCCGCTTTCGAACCTGGACGCCAAGCTGCGCGTCGACATGCGCACCGAGATCCGCCGCATCCAGCAGGAGGCGGGCATCACGGCCATCTACGTCACGCACGACCAGAGCGAGGCCATGGCCATCAGCGACCGCATCATCGTGATGAAGAAGGGCGTAGTGGACCAGGTGGCCGACCCCAAGACCATCTACTACCGCCCGAAGGACGAGTTCGTGGCCGACTTCATAGGGGAGGCCAACTTCCTACGTGGCAAGCTGATGTCAAAGCAGGGCGACGAAGGCGTGGCCCAGATAGAGGGCAACCAGATTCGTGTGGACGGCGTCGAGCACCTGCGCGAGGGCGCGGACATCACGCTGGTGCTGCGTCCCGAGGCGGCACACATTGCCACCGAGGGCCAGCTGCCGTGCAAGGTCGTTCTGTCGCGTTTCATGGGCAACTATCAGAACTACCACGTGACCTGTGGCGACCACCTGATCAAGGTGACGGAGTTCAACCCTAAGAACAAGCGCGAGTTCCACGTGGGCGAGTCAGCCTTCGTCCAGTTCACGAAGGATGACCTGCACGCCCTCACCGGCGAGTAGCACGGCCGGAAGGGCAAGAAGAGCTCTCTGATTCGAGGACGAACTTCTTGCCCGGGGCAGGTTGAACGTAAGCTCATGCGGGGGCGGCCAGGCGCAGGAGTCAGCGTGCCTGGCCGCCCTTCTTGCAATACTTTGTTAAGCTGGCCGGCCTCGATGCTTCTTGAGACTGGAAGAGGGCCCCGAGGCGTAGTGGACTCCCGCTTTTTGCCACCCAAGAAGAGACGGACTTTGGCCGGCTGCGGTACCCTGTCAGCGGAAGACGGAACGCAGAGCGCAAAGGAGCCGCACATGTCGGAGCAGACGCCGAACCAGGAGAGCCAGATGTCGTTGTTTGGGGCGGCGGGGGAGGACTCCGCTGAGAACGGCGCCGCACCGACGGATGCCGGGGATGCGACTGGACAGGCTGGCACGCCCGCTCAGCCCGATGCGCCCGTGGCACCCCAGCGTCCCGTCGACACGCACGCGAAGGACCCGGCCGCGCGCGCCCAGGAGCTGCGCAGGCTCTTGGACTACCACGCCTACCGCTACTACGCCCTGGACGACCCCGAGATCACGGATGCGCAGTTCGACCGCTACCTGAGCGAGCTGCAGGCCATCGAGGCCACACACCCCGAGCTCGTGACGCCCGACAGCTACACCCAGCGCATCGGCGGCTACGTCAGCTCGCAGTTCGCCCCCGTGCGTCACGCGCAGCGCATGTACTCCATCGACGACGCCATGAACCTGGACGAGCTGGACGAGTGGCTGTCGCGCACCGACGAGGCCCTGGGCTCCACGCCCGAGCATCCCGTGGCCTACACGTGCGAGCTGAAGATCGACGGCCTGGGCATCGCGCTGACGTATCGCGACGGGCGCCTGGTGCGCGCCGCCACCCGCGGCGACGGCACCACGGGCGAGGACGTGACCGCCAACGTGCTCACCATCCGCGACGTGCCGAGGACGCTGGGGCAGAAGGGGCTGGCGCGCGTGGCCGACGGCGGCTTTGGCCACTCCATCGAGGTGCGCGGCGAGGTCTACATGCCCAAGCACTCCTTCGTGCGCCTGAACGAGCAGAACGACGCGGCGGGACGCGCGCCCTTCGCGAACCCGCGAAACGCCGCCGCGGGCAGCCTGCGCCAGAAGGACCCCAACGTCACGCGTGCGCGCGACCTGGAGACCTTCATCTACGCGGTGGCGGACGAGGACCCGCTGGCGGTGACCACCCAGCACGCGTTCCTGCAGTGGCTGCGCGACTGCGGCTTCTCGGTGAACCCGCACGCCCGCAGGGTCACCGACTCCCAGGCCGTGCACCAGTACTGCGCCGACGCCCTGGCACACCGCGAGGAGCTGGACTACGACATCGACGGCGTCGTCGTGAAGGTGGACTCCTTTGCCAGCCAGGGCGCCCTGGGCTTCACGGCGCGCGCACCGCGCTGGTCCATCGCCTTCAAGTTTCCCCCGGAGGAGAAGCGCACCGTGCTGCGTCAGATTCGTGTGCAGGTGGGGCGCACCGGCGTGCTGACGCCCGTGGCGGAGTTCGACCCCGTCACGGTGGCGGGCTCCACCCTGGCCCGAGCCACGCTGCACCACATAGACGAGGTGCGCCGCCGCGACGTGCGCGAGGGCGACACCATCGTGGTCCACAAGGCGGGCGACGTAATCCCCGAGGTCGTGGGGCCCGTGACCGAGGGCGAGCTGGGCGTGGAGCACGAGCGCAGGCCGCTGTGGAACATGCCCACGGTGTGCCCCAGCTGCGGCAGCCCCGTCGTGCGCGAGGAGGGGGAGGTGGCCTATCGCTGCGTCTCCATCGACTGCCCCGCGCAGGCCGTGGAGCGACTGATTCACTGGGGCAGCCGCAACGCCCTCGACATCGATGGCCTGGGCGACGAGATCGTGACGCGCATGGTGCAACAGGGCATCCTGAGCGACGTGGCCGACTACTACGACCACCTGACAGAGGATCAGCTGTCGCAGGTGGACACCGGCCGCACGTACGAGACGGCCAGCGACGACCACGCCGAGGGCGACTCCATCCAGGTGGGCCACACCATCGCGCGAAAGATCATGGAGCAGATAGAGAACTCAAAGAAGGCCGGCCTGTCGCGCGTGCTGTTCGGTCTGGGCATCAGGCACGTGGGCGCCAACGTGGCGGGGCTTCTGGCCAACCACTTCGGTTCAATGCAGAACCTGATGGCAGCCAGCGAGGAGGACATCTCGCAGATAGACGGCATCGGGCCAAAGATCGCCCACAGCGTCCGCCAGTTCTTCGAGGTGCCCGAGAACGTGCATGTGCTTGAGCGCCTGCGCCAGGCGGGCGTCAGCATGCAGCAGGAGGGCTTCGGGCAGGAGCCCGAGCGCCCGCAGACCCTGGCGGGGCTGACCTTCGTGCTCACGGGCACGCTGCAGAACTACACGCGCACCCAGGCGGGCAACCAGCTGAAGGAGCTGGGGGCAAAGGTGTCGGGCTCGGTCTCGAAGCGCACCAGCTACGTCGTGGCGGGCGAGGCCGCCGGCTCCAAGCTGACGAAGGCGCAACAGCTGGGCGTTCCCGTGCTGGACGAGGCGGCCCTGGAGCAGATTCTGCGCACGGGGCAGGCGCCGCAGGCGAACTAGGCGCCAGGCGACGTGTAGCTTCTGTGAAGCGGGCAAGAAGGGCCGGGGATCTAGCGCCTGGTTCTTCTTGCCCAAAATGGGGAGAAGCGCATTGTGACTACCAGCGCGTATTTCGAAGTCATTTCTTGGATATTTCCAACAGGATGCGTGTGCAATTCTTGCATGTGTTCTGGAAATGACCGGGAACTTTCGAGTTCCGAACAATCGCAGAACGGCCGACTTTGCGGGATCGATTGTGAGCTTAGAATAATCATCCACCCAATCGGCCGATCTGCTGCCATTGCCCGCCTGGCCTGCCAGCGAGGGGGTTCGCGGCTGCTACCTGGTGCTCATTGGCAGAGCGGAGACATATTCGGAGAGGGGAAACCATGGCGCAAAGCCAAGTCAAGACCAAGGAATCGTGCGAGGGACTGTACCGGCCCGAGTTCGAGCATGACGCCTGCGGCATCGGCGCGCTCGCAAACCTGAAGGGCGTGCGTTCGCACCAGATGCTGGACGACGCGCTCTCGGTGCTCATCAACCTGGACCACCGCGGCGGCAAGGGCCTGGAGCCCAACACCGGCGATGGCGCGGGCATCCTGTTCCAGATTCCCCACCGCCTGTACCGCAAGGAGGCCCAGCGTTGGGGCCACCTGCTGCCCGACGAGGGGGACTACGGCGTGGCCATGCTGTTCTTCCCCCAGGACAAGGAGGGCGTGCGTGACGCCCGCCGCGTGTTCGAGGACGGCTGCGCCCAGCGAGGTATCCCCCTGCTGTTCTGGCGTGAGGTCCCGGTGGACCCGCACGACCTGGGCGAGACCGCCCGTGCCTGCATGCCCACCATCCTGCAGGCGTTCGTGGGCCGTCCCGAGAGCGTGGAGCGCGGTGACGACTTCGAGCGCGAGCTGTACGTGTGCCGCCGCATTATCGAGAAGCGCGCCGCGAAGGAGTCTGCCCTCAACGGGAAGATCTTCTACATCTGCTCCATGAGCTGCCGCACCGTGGTCTACAAGGGCATGCTGGTGGCCACGCAGCTGCGTACCTTCTATCACGACCTGGCCGAGGCGTCCGCCGAGACCGCCATGGCCCTGGTGCACTCGCGATACTCCACCAACACCACCCCGTCGTGGGAGCGCGCGCACCCCAACCGCTACATCATCCACAACGGCGAGATCAACACCCTGAAGGGCAACGTCAACTGGATTCGCGCCCGCGAGCCGAACCTGTACTCGCCCATCATGGGCGACGAGCTGAAGGACGTCATGCCCATCATCCGCTCGTCGGGCTCCGATTCCGCCACCCTGGATAACGTGCTGGAGTTTTTGGTCATGAACGGCCGCTCGCTGCCGCGCGCGGTGTCCATGCTGCTGCCTGAGCCCTGGGACAAGAACCCCCAGCTGTCCCAGAAGCGTCGCGCGTACGACGAGTACCAGTCCATGCTGATGGAGTCGTGGGACGGCCCCGCCGCCATCGCCTTCACCGACGGCCGCATCACCGGCGCCGCGCTGGACCGCAACGGCCTGCGTCCCGCCCGCTACTACGTTACCCGTGACGACAGGCTGGTCCTGGCATCCGAGGTGGGCGCCCTGGGCATCGAGCCCGAGGACATCCTTCAGGCAGGCTCGCTGGGCCCCGGCCAGATGCTGGTCGTGGACCCCTCGCAGGGCCGCATCCTGTGGGACGACGAGATAAAGGACACGTTCGCCTCCGAGAAGCCCTACCGCGACTGGATCGACGCCGAGACGCTGAGCCTGGACGATCTGAACGCCCCCGAGGAGGAGGCCGTTCCCGAGCCCGACGCCCAGATGGAGCTGCCGGTGCGCCTGTCGCGCCACGGCTACCACTTCGACGACGTCGAGGAGGCCATCGAGCCCATGGCGCAGAAGGGCTCCGCGCCCCTGGCGTCCATGGGTGCCGACATCCCCCTGGCCGTGCTGTCGAAGAAGCCCCGCTCGTTCTTTGACTACTTCAACCAGCTGTTCGCCCAGGTGACGAACCCGCCCATCGACGCGCTGCGCGAGAGCTTCGTCACCTCCACGGTGCTGTACCTGGGCAACCACGGCAACCTCCTGGAGGACTACCGCCGCTCGTGCCGCCTCATAAAGCTGGACGGCCCCATCATCAACGGCGACGAGTTCCAGCGCATCTGCGCGGTGAACCTGCAAGGCTTCTCCTGCGCGAAGCTGCGCGCCGTGTACAACCGCGAGGACGGCCCGCACGCTCTGCGTGACGCCCTCGCAAAGCTGGCCTCCGAGGCCGAGCATGCCGTGCGTGGCGGTGCCAGCATCATCGCCATCAGCGACCGCGCCGGCGAGGGAGAGGTCTCCATCCCGTCGCTTCTGGCTGTGGGCCGCGTGCACAACCACCTGATGCGCCAAGGCCTGCGCACGAAGGCAGACCTGGTGGTGGAGTGTGGCGACGCCATGACCCCGCACGACTACGCCGCCCTGGTGGGCTACTCCGCCTCGGCCATCTATCCCTACATGGCGCACGACTGCATCCGCGACCTGGCCCAGAAGGGAAAGATCAGCGTCAGCGCCGAGGAGGGCATAAAGAACTACAACGCCGCCATCACGAAGGGCATCGTCTCGGTCATGTCCAAGATGGGCATCTCCACGATGCAGGGCTACCACTCCGCGCAGATCTTCGAGATCGTGGGCTTCTCGCAGGAGTTCGTGGACGAGAACTTCGCGAACACCCAGAGTCGCCTGGGCGGCATGGGCGTGGACGACGTGCAGCGCGAGTGCGACGAGCGCTACGACGCGGCCGCGGCCATGCTGGCCAGCCCCGCACCCGACCAGCTGCCCAGCTCGGGCATCACGAAGTGGCGCCCCGTAGGCGGTGAGGAGCACATCCTGACCCCGCAGGTCATCTACCTGCTGCAGCGCGCCGTGCGTGAGGGCGACTACCAGATGTTCCGGGAGTACAGCCGCGCGCTGCACCCCAAGGGCCGCGCCATCGTGCTGCGCGACCTGCTGGAGCTGGTGCCCGGCGCCAACGGTCCGGTGCCCCTGGACGAGGTCGAGCCCGTCGAGAGCATCGTGCGTCACTTCACCACCGGCGCCATGAGCTACGGAGCCATCTCCGAGGAGGCTCACGAGTGCCTGGCCATCGCCATGAACCGCCTGGGCGCAAAGTCCAACACCGGCGAGGGCGGCGAGGACCCGGCGCGCGAGACCACGCTGCCCAACGGCGACTCGAAGAACTCCGCCATCAAGCAGGTGGCCTCCGCACGTTTCGGCGTCACGAGCCGCTACCTGGTCAGCGCGAAGGAGATTCAGATCAAGCTGGCACAGGGCGCCAAGCCCGGCGAGGGCGGTCACCTGCCCGGCCGCAAGGTGTGGCCGTGGGTCGCCAGGATCCGCAACTCCACCCCTGGTGTCGGTCTGATCTCGCCTCCGCCCCACCACGACATCTACTCCATCGAGGACCTTGCCGAGCTGATCTTCGACCTGAAGAACGCGAACCCCGGCGCCCGCATCTCGGTGAAGCTGGTCTCCGAGGCCGGCGTGGGCACCATCGCCACCGGCGTGGCCAAGGGCGGCGCAAACAAGATCACGATCTCCGGCGCCAACGGCGGCACCGGTGCGGCACCGCGTGACTCCATCTACCACACCGGCCTGCCCCTGGAGCTGGGCCTGGCCGAGACGCAGCAGACGCTGATGCGCAACGGCCTGCGCTCCCGCGTGGCACTGGAGGCCGACGGCAAGCTGATGGACGGTCGCGACGTAGTCGTGGCCTGCCTGCTGGGCGCCGAGGAGTTCGGCTTTGCCACCGCGGCATGCATCAGCATGGGCTGCCTCATGCAGCGCGACTGCCAGCAGGACACCTGCCCCGTGGGCATCGCCACGCAGAACTGCCGCCTGAGGTCGCACTTCGCCGGCAAGCCCGAGCACGTGGTCAACTTCATGACCTACGTTGCCCGCGAGGTCCGCGAGACCATGGCACAGCTGGGCTTCCGCTCCATCCAGGAGATGGTGGGCCACGTGGAGTGCCTGCGTCAGGTCGAGGTCCCCGGCAACTGGAAGGCCAACACCCTGGACCTGCAGCCGCTGCTGACGAAGGTCACGAACGAGTACGGTCGCAGCCTGCCCGGCGCCTCCGTGGCTCACTACCTGCCCGAGATGGCGGCCGACGACGGCCTGGACCAGGCGCTGGACGCCACGCTGTTCGTGCCCTACACCGAGCACGCGCGCCACAAGCTGACGCCCATCCACTTCCACGCCGACATCGCGAACGTGAACCGCTGCGTGGGCACCATGCTGGGCTCCGTCGTCACGAAGGCGCATCCGGACGGCCTGCCCGAGGGCTCCATCACCATCGACTGCGAGGGATCCGGTGGCCAGAGCTTCGGCGCTTTCCTGCCCGCTGGCATCACGCTGAACATCAGCGGCGACGCCAACGACTACTTCGGCAAGGGCCTGTCGGGCGGCATCCTGTCGGTGGCTCCCGGCAAGGGCGCGACCTACAAGTTCGACGAGAACATGTCCATCGGCAACGTAGCCTTCTATGGCGCCACCGCCGGCAAGGGCTTCGTGAACGGCCTGGCCGGCCAGCGCTTCGGCGTGCGCAACTCCGGCGCAACCATCGTGTGCGAGGGCGTGGGCAACCACGGCTGCGAGTACATGACGGGCGGCGTGGCCCTGATCCTGGGTGAGGTTGGCTACAACTTCGCCGCAGGCATGAGCGGCGGCGTGGCATACGTCTACGACGAGACGCGCACGCTGGACTCCCGCTGCAACCACGACATGGTCCAGCTGGAGAAGCCCGACGAGGAGGAGCTGCAGCTGATTCACAGCCTCATCGAGGAGCACGTGCGCCGTACGAAGAGCCCGCGCGGCATAAAGATGCTCTACCAGTTCAGCGACCTGTCGCGTTACTTCGTCAAGGTCATCCCGACCGAGTACAAGCGCGCGCTCGAGCTGACGAAGCAGGCCGAGCATGACGGCCTCGACCACGAGCAGGCCGTCGAGAAGGCCTTCGAAACCATGAGGAAGGGGATGTAGCCATGGGCAAGCCCGGCGCATATCTAGTGGAGGGACGTAGGTCCCACTTCGAGCGTGCGGTCAAGAAGACCGTGCAGGACTTCGAGGAGTTCGCCATCCCCCTGGGTGAGAGCGAGCAGCGCGTGCAGGCCAGCCGCTGCATGTACTGCGGCGTGGCGTTCTGCCAGGCCGGTGTCTCGTTCGGCAAGGCACGCACCTCCGGCTGCCCGCTGCACAACCTGATTCCCGAGTGGAACGACCTGCTGTGGCGCGGACAGTGGGACGACGCCGCCCAGCGTCTGGCCCTCACGAACCCGTTCCCCGAGTTCACGGGTCGCGTGTGCCCCGCCCTGTGCGAGGCCTCCTGCAACCTGGGCTTGCATGAGGAGCCCACGACCATACGCGACAACGAGAGGGCCATCTCCGACCACGAGTGGGAGCACGGCCTCGTGAAGCCGCTGAAGCCCGCGCCCGCCGGCGCACCGCGCGTCGCCGTGGTGGGCTCCGGCCCGTCCGGCCTGGGCTGCGCCTGGGAGCTGGCTCGTCGCGGCCTCAAGGTCACGGTCATCGAGAAGCACGACCGCCCCGGCGGCCTTCTGATGTACGGCATCCCGAACATGAAGCTGCCGAAGGACGTCGTCGAGCGTCGTTGCGAGCTCATGCGCCAGAGCGGCATCGAGTTCGCCTGCGGCGTGGACGCCACGCGCAAGAGCAACGCAAAGAAGCTGCTGGACACCTTCGATGCCGTCGTGGTCGCGGCGGGCGCGGGCGATGCCCGCACGCTGCGCGTGCCTGGCGCCGACCTCAACGGCGTGCACCTGGCGGTGGACTACCTGACCGCCCAGACGAAGGCCCTTCTGGGCCACACCGACACCACCATCTCGGCCAAGGGCAAGGACGTCATCGTCATCGGCGGCGGCGACACCGGCACCGACTGTGTCGCGACCGCGCTGCGCCAGGGAGCAAAGAGCGTGCACCAGCTGGAGTTCATGCCCGCGCCTCCCGACAAGCGCACCCCGCAGAACCAGTGGCCCGAGTGGCCCAACGTCAAGAAGACCGACTATGGCCAGGTGGAGGCCATAGCCATGCAGGGCGAGGACCCGCGCACCTGGGCCACCGACACCCTGGAGGTCCTGGGTGACGAGGGCGGCAACGTCCGTGGTCTGCGCGTGGTCACGCTGGACTGGAGCAACGGCAAGCCCGAGCGCATGGAGGACACCGAGCGCACGATTGACTGTCAGATGGTGCTTCTGGCCATGGGCTTCCTGGGTCCGCAGCGCTCCGTGTTCGACGCGCTGGGCGTCGAGCTGCAGGACGGCCCACGCACGCGTCCCCAGCTGGCCGAGGGCCACAAGGCCCAGCGCACGCCCGACGCAACCGGCAAGGCGCAGGTGTTTGTGGCAGGCGACGCCCGCACCGGCTCGTCCATCGTGGTGTCCGCGCTGTCCGACGGTCTGCAGTGTGCGGCCGAGGTGGCGCAGGAGCTACTGAAGTAGTCCGTGATACAGATTTATATTGGAGGCGCCCCTTCCGTGTCTGGAAGGGGCGCCCCTTTTTGGTGGTGCGCAGACCACATGAAACGACCGGCTTGCTGGGGGGTCATGGTCAGCGCATGTGATACCTTAGGAAAGCTATAGATGTGCACATCGTGCGCATATGACACTACGGGACCAAGGTTGGGGAGAGCTTGCGGATCGCGGAAGCAATATCAATGCTCCTCTTGGGCACGGTTTTGGGCGTGCTCTGCACCACCTTCGACGTCGCCGTCGTGGGTGGCGTCGCGATCTTCTCGCGCTTTGCCGCATGGATTTTTGTAGACGTCCTGTTTGCCGTGCATGTGAAGAATCGCAGCCGTGCCGCATGGTGGTCCGTCTTCTTTAACATCGGGTTGCTGGAATCGTATCTCCTGAGCACGTCCTTCTCGTTCGAGAACGTGTCCAGGTCGCTGATGGTGCCCTTCGGAGTCGCGGCGCTGGCTGGCGTCGTCTTTGTGTGTCTGGCATGGACCGCCAGGCACGAAAGCAGGAACCTGTTTGGCGTGGCGCTGGGAGCCCTGCTGATAGCCATAATGCTGCTGGGATGCATCATCCTGTACCACGGCATCCACACGGGCGAGCTGGTGTGTGCCATCCTGTCACTGGTCGCCATGTACGTGGTGCCCGTGTGGCAGGTCTCCGTCGTCACGCTGGACCAGGAGGGCCACGAGCTCGAGCCCGAAAGCGACGGCGTTACCAATCGCGGCTCCAGAAAGAGCGCGACTCAGCAGATGCTCCAGCGCGCCGAACGCGCAAAGAGGCGCCAGGAGGCCAAGCTGCGCAGTGCCAGGAACTCTGCGACGACGAGGCAGACCGAGGGACAGACAGCACAAAGGCCAGGGACCCTGAGTAACGGGCCCATCTCGCTGGCAGGCAGCCTGCTGCGACGCCCCGGAGCGCAGGGGCGCACGGCGGTTGCGTCGAACGGGACGACCGCGCACAGGGGACCTGCTCGCCAGGGTGCGCAGGGCACCACCAGGCCGCGGCCTGTACGTGGCCCGCAGAACGTCACGCATGCGCCTGCAGACATCGAGCCCAGGACAGGGGCAACCAGGCATGCACCCGCGCAAACCATGCACACCGCCAGCAGGCGTCCTGCCGGCAGCCGTCCCGCGGCTGGCTCTGGCGCCAGGCCCGCAAGCAGCAGGCCCACCAGCAGCAGGCCCGCAAGCAACAGGCACACGGTCGGCACCGCTGGACAGGCGTCGAACCGTCCCGTTTCCAGGACTGCCGCCGCTTCCGCTGGGAGCGCCGAGGCCTCCACGCGCTCACGTGGCAAGCTTGGTGCCGCCATGTCCGGAATCACAGGGCTGCTCGGCCGGGGCGGCTCCGCCCGGCAGAAGGCCGCAAAGCCGGTACGCAAGGGCGGGCGCATCTCTGGCGGCGCTGCCTCAAGGCAGGTCTCCAGGCCATCGAAAGGCACCACGCACAGCACAGCTGCCGCGCACAGGCCTAGCGCGGTCACTGCCACCAGGAAGCAGACAAGGTCCGTCGCTCCTGTACAGCACGCGCAGGCAAGCAGGCACCCCGCTTCGAACCAGCGGCCTGCGACGAACCGGCACGCACCGGCAGGGCAGCGTCCCACCTTTGGGTCCAGGAGCCAGCGCCCGCAGCGTCCCGGCATGGCATCCGCCAGGCACCCCTCGCCGTCTAGGCCCACGATGCCCCAGAAATCAAACCAGACGCGGCCCGTCGTGCGCAGCCAGCGTCCCGCATCGTCCTCGCACGCATCGCAGCGCCCTACGAAGCGCACGGGCGCTTTCAGACCGCAGCCGACGCGACGTCGTGGCCCTGCCGGCGGATCGTCCAGAAGCGGACGCTAGTCCCGAACGATTCGGGCACTCACATAAGCATGAAAGAAGGGCGTCCCGAGTGGGGCGCCCTTCTTGCGTGAATCAACATGCAGGCGCATCGATGCAAGGCCGTTGGCTTGGCTCTAGCATGCGGCCATGGTGGCAGTGGGCTCCTGGTCGGGCATGCCGTTGTAGTTGAGGTCGCCCGAGAGGGCCCTGAAGCCGCTGACGTCGCCCCTGACGACCGCCTCGGCCACCCTGGGCCACTTGTCCAGGGCGTCGTTGAACAGGTCGGCGAAGCTCTCGCAGCGCCGTACCTGCGTAGCGGGGTCCACCCACGTGCGGTGGTTCAGGTTTGCGGACGCGCACTCGTCGGACTCCACCACGTGGTGTGTCATCGCCTGCAGCTGGGAGTGGGGCCTGAACAGCCTCTCGACCCGTGTTGCGACCCTTTGCATGCGGCGTCCCGCGGGGTCCAGAAGGTAGTACATGCGCTGGTAGTCGGCAACGGAGCGGCCGTACTCGTCGGCTCCCAGGGCCACGCCGTATACCTGTGACGCCACCTGCGAGAACAGCGCGCCACCCACGCGGCTGATGCGGTCCGTGCGCACGAGGTCTGCGCTGGCGGGTGACTCCAGCACCGTGACGTGGCGCTCCTGCCATAGCATCCACACGTCGATGTCGCTCTCGATGACGGCGTGCACCTCGGTCTGAGCGTTCTCGAGGCCAACGCCTGCGTCGCACAGCGCGTGCTGCTGCGCATAGATCATGGGGTGAGAGGTGCTGTCCAGGATGTAGTGGCCCACCATGCCCAGGGCGAACGCCCTGCCCACGTTCTTGTCGGCCTCGCACAGGCGGGACACCGAGTCGCGCAGGCATTCGAACGTGGCCAGCGTCCTGCGCTGGTGCATGTCATCGGCCAGCTGGTGGCAGAAGGCCATCTTCTGGGGAAGTGTGCGGAAGCGGGCGAACAGGGGGTCCGGTCCCTGGTTTCCCAGCAGAAACGCCAGAAGCTCTTCCTGGCCGTTCACGATGCCCTCCGGCAGCTTTGCTACGGCGTTCTCTCCGAACAGGTGGTGTGTTATGAGTGCGGGCATACAAGTGCTCCAGTGTGGCGAATTGTGTGTGTTCTGTTGCGACGACGTGTACGTCCGATATAGATTAGCGCATTTGTGACGAGCCGGTGGAAAATAGCCTGTTTCCAGGATAGAGTTGGGCATTTGTGAATTTGCCAAACAGCCCATTCGGACTGATTTGAACAGTGCGTCGTCGCATGGCATGCAAAGGTAGGTCCACCGACGGGCCCCAACTTGGAAAGCGAGAAGCGCATGGGTCTTCTGGACGTCATCATTCTGGGTGTGGCCCTCTCGGCCGACGCGTTCGCCGTCACGGTGAGCAACTCGTTCGCCTACTCACGCGAGACCATAGCGCGCAAGGCCATGATGCCCGTGATGTTCGGACTGTTCCAGGGGCTCATGCCGCTGCTGGGCTATTTTTTGGGTGGCCTGGCAGCCGACCTCATCGAGCGCTACGCAGGCATCGTGACCCTGGTGATTCTGGGCATCATCGGCGGAAACATGATCCACGAGGGAGTCGCAGCGCTGCGCGAAGGTTCCAGGGGGCCCGATGGGGAACTGGGCCAGGCTGATTCCTCGGAGGAGAACGATGTGCCGAAGCAGCGGCTCACGGTGGCGACACTGACATTCCAGGCAGTCGCCACCGCCATCGACGCCTTCGCCGTGGGCGTGTCGCTGCGAGCCATGGGCGTGCCCATCGTGTCCTCTGCGTCCATCATCGCGCTGACGACCGCCATCTGCTGCACCATCGCGCTGTTCGTGGGACACAAGCTGGGCGACCTGCTGGGCGACCGCGCTGAGGTCGTGGGTGGCATCGTCCTGGTGATCATAGGCCTGCGCGCGTTTTTCGCGTAGTGGAGGGGCGCATCCGGAGTCGCCCCCCCAACCGCTGGATTTGAACTTCTTGAACCGCATACCCTGTGGGTCGCTCGTCTCTATTGGCATGCGGTCCTTCCTGACCGCAGACGCAGTTCGTCGATGGTGCCGCTTTGGCCGTCGGGCGCCTGCGGGTATAACCACTAGTGCCTGGGTCTGCTAACCTAGCCAAAGTGCATACGCCCATGGCGCCACACAGGCCTCGCATTGGCTGCCGCCAAAGGCCGGGCTGACGGCGCCGTACGAAGGAGGCTGCAATGGGAAAGCTGTTCAAGCGCACGCGCGCTACCATCATCCTGTCGGGAGTTCTGCTGCTGGCATTGGGAGTCATTGCCGCCGCACTGCCCCTGGCCGCCACCGACTTGGCCTGCACCGTGGTGGGGTGGGCCCTCATCGTGGGCGGAGGCATCACCATAGTGACGGCCTTCGTACGCCCGGGCGACGTTTTGAGCGACCAAGCCGACCTGATCATTGCCGGAGTCGAGATTGTGCCCGGCCTCATCATGGTGATGGACCCCTCGCTGTTTGCGCAGTGGCTGTGGGGCTTCGTGGGCCTGTATATCGTGCTTACGGGCGTGGACGACGCCTTCGAGGCGGTTGACTTGCGCGGCGCTCGAAATCACCACTGGACGTGGCGCCTGGCCGTGGCCATCTTTACCATGGTCCTGGGCGTGCTGGTGTTTTTGGCCACCTACGCCTCGCACACGCTGGGCATGATGGTGGCCGCGCTGGCGCTCATCCTGGACGGTGCCACAGAGCTCGTCAGCGGCATCCGTCTGACTGACCCCGACAAGGGCACGGACTTCGACGAATAGGCTTTGGAGCGCGTACTTTGGCGCGTGCTCGTCCTTAGGTCGCACAAAAAGAGGGGACCCCGCATCTGCGAGGTCCCCTCTGTCTGGCAAGAAGCGCTGTGGCTTTGGGACTTAGACCCAGAACAGCATCTTGTTGTAG
>JAQXQO010000003.1 GCA_029101205.1 Coriobacteriales bacterium
AAAGCGAACTCCGTGACCGCCACCACCGACGCCTCCGCCGACCTCGACAGCCTCGTCGCTGCCGTGAACGAGTCCTACGACATCGACGGCATCGCCCTCTCCAAGACCTGGGCCAACGAGCTCCGCAAGATCCGCGTCAAGAGCACCGGGGCGCGCCTCTACCCGGAGATCCCGCTGAACCTGCAGGTCGGCAACCTCGACGGCATCGCCGCCGCGACCTCCGGCACCGTCAACGGCGCCCTCGCCAAGACCGCGACCAACGTCCTGGCCATCCTCGGCCAGTTCGGCCTCATCAAGTGGGGCATCGTCCGCGACCTCGGCCTCGACGTGATCGAGACGGGCGACCCCGACGGCCAGGGCGACCTCAAGCGCCTGAACCAGATCGCCTACCGCACCGAGGTCGTCTACAGCTGGGCCGTGCTCGACCCCAAGGGCTTCGCGGTCCTCAAGAAGGCCTCTGCCTAGGGAAGGTGACGTCTCATGGCGCAGCATGCCACGCTGGAAGACCTGAGGGCCCTGTGGCCTGGCGGCGACCTCGACGGGGACCGCGCGGCAACCGTGCTCTCGCTGGTGTCAGACGCGATAGACGCCCTCTGCGAGTCGGCGGGCGTGGACGTCACGAAGGCCAGCGCGAGCGCGCTGCGCCTGGTGACCTGCCAGGCGGCGCTGCGGATGCTCAAGACCTCGGACGCGGGCTTCGGCGTGACCCAGGAGAGCTGGGGCGCCACGCCCTACTCGGGCTCCATGAGCTTCGCCAACCCGACCGGCGACCTCTACCTGACCAAGACGGAGAGGCAGCTCCTGGGGCTCGACGCCGACTGGGCGGGCTACGTGTCGCCGAAGGTGCCGGAATGACGCCCCCGGTCGTGACGCTGCGGGTGCGCCCGCGCGCGGACGCCGGGACCGACCGGCTCGGCAACGAGGTCGTCAGGTACGCGGACGCGGTGAGCGTGCCCGGGTGCCTGTGGGCCCCCGGCACGCCCGCCGACCTCGCGACCGACCGCCCGGACGGCGCGGACGTGACCGCCACCGCCCACCTCCCCATGGGGTGGGCCAAGTACCTGCGCGGCGCGCTCGTGAGCCTGGACGGCTCAGAGTGGCTGCGCGTGCTGGGCGAGCCGCGCGAGTTCCCCGCCGGCGCCGTGCCCGGCCCGTGGTGCTGCTACGTGCTGCTGGGGAGGGCCGACGGATGACGACCGTGAGGCTGGACAGGATCCAGATGAGCCCCGCCTTCGCGAAGGCCGTCCTGACGGGCGGCATGGCGCAGCGGCTCGTGCTCGCGAGGGCGCAGCGCGTCGCGTCCGTGGCCAACTCCATGTACGGCGCGAGCGGCTACGGGGTCAGGGCCACCGGAGGCGCGAGCAGGGCGCATGCGGTGGTCTACACGGGCGACGCCCACAGCATCAACAGCAACTTCAGGCACCAGACATTGAAGAAGGCTTTAGGAGGATAGGACATGGTCTCTTCCCTCGAGCTGGTGTGCAGGTGGGTGCGGTCCGTGCTCGGCGTGCGCGTCGGCACGTACCCCCCGCCCGCATCGACGACGGCGACCGACCAGTCGGAGCCCTTCGCGGTCGTGACCCGCACGGGCGGCGAGGTGGACTACCCGCACGAGTCGCCCGCCTTCGCCGTCCAGGTGTGGGCAGCAGACGAGGCGACCGCGGAGACCGACGCATACATGGTCGCCATCGCCTGCAGGACCCTGCCGCCAGATGACGGCCACGTGAACGCCGTGCTGGCGCCCTCGCTGCTCTCCTACGGGCGCATGGACGGCGGCTGGTTCGTCTGGCAGGTGAACGTGAACCTCGAAGTGACCCTGCGCGACTAGCGCTGGGGAGAATGGAGCGACAATGCCAATCGACGTAAGCAAGGTGCTGGTCGGCGCGCCCGACCAGAAGACCACGGGAGCCGTCCTGGACGCCCCGGTCGGCACGAAGCTGCCCACCTCGGCCACCGAGGAGCTGGACAAGGCATTCACGTCCTCGGGCTACATCTCCGAGGACGGCCTGGCCCTCAAGACCGACCGCAGCACCAACGACATCAAGGACTGGTCCGGCAACGTCGTCCGCAAGCTGCTGGACAGCTTCGACGGCACCCTGACCTGGTCCGAGCTGGAGATGAGCTACGAGAGCCTGTGCCATGCGTTCGGCGCTGACGCGGTGACCAAGAAGGCGGCCACGACCACGAGCGGGGCTCAGGTGACGCTGGCCATTAACTCGGCCATGCCACCCATGCGCAGCTGGGTCTACAGGATGAAGGACGGGGACGCGAGGATCCTGATAGTTGTCCCCAAGGGCCAGGTGACGAGCGTGGACGAAATCGACTTCGTCAGCTCCGACGCCGTGAAGCTGCCCATCACCCTGAGCTGCTACCCCGACGAGTCCGGCAACAGCATCTACATCTACGTGGATGACGGCGTGAAGGAGGCCGCCTAATGCTGAGCCTTTCGACGGAGCGCAAGGCGCTCGAATTCAACCTGGACGGCAATCGCTGCAGCATCCCCATCGAGCTCTCCCTGGACGAGACCCGCTCCATGGGCGAGGCGTACGCCTCGGCCAGCGCCGAGAATAGGGCCGGCGAGGACGCCACGATGGGCGACCTCAACAGCGGGCTCGCCATGATCAGGTGGTTCTCCGACTATGCGAGCCGCTACGTGCCCGAGGCCGGAAAGCTCCCCTTCGAGGCGCTGTCGAAGCTGCTGAAGGCCTGGCAGCAGGCCAGGCAGGACGCGGCGGGGGCAACCGAGGGGGAATAGCCGCCCTGACCGTGACGGTGGCCGAGCACGGCAGGGCGCTCGAGTACGACCTCATGACGCGCACGCGGTTCACGCTCGACGACCTCGGCGGGGAGCTGCCCACGCGGGCGCTCCTCGCCTTCGTGCGCCACCTGCCGCCCGACTCGGCGCTCTCGCGAGAGGTGCGCGGAGACACGGCCCAGGAGCGCCAGTGGCAGGAGCCGTCGCTCCTGCCGATGCTCGTGGCTGACCTGGCCGACACCGCACACGCCATCGCGTGGGAGGTCGCCCAGGCAAACAGCAGGCACGACCTGCGTGGCGTGATGCCAGAGCCGATAGAGCGCCCGGGCGTCACGCCGAGGCGCGAGACCCGCCGCTGGGGGGCGGACGCAATCCCGGTGTCAGACTTCGACTCGTGGTGGAACGGGGGGCCAGATGGCCAACAGTGAGGCGGGATCCGCCTACATCAGCATCATCCCTTCGATGAAGGGTTTCGACTCCAAGCTGTCGAGCGGCATCGGCGACGCCGTGTCGAAGGTGGGCAAGGTCGCCGCCGCGGCCTTCGCCGCCGTGGGCGCGGGCGCGGTGGCGGCGGGGAAGATGGCCCTCGACAGCTACTCCGACTACGAGCAGCTGTCGGGCGGCATCGAGAAGATCTTCGGCGACGCCGCGGGTCAGGTCGAGCAGTACGCCAGCCAGGCCTACGTGACCGCTGGCCTCTCGGCCAACGACTACATGCAACAGGTGTCGAGCTTCTCGGCGTCGCTGAAGCAGTCCTTCGGCGGCGACGTCGTCCAGGCGGCCGAGCGGGCGAACATGGCCATGATCGACATGTCCGACAACGCAAACGTCTTCGGCAGCAACATCCAGGACGTGCAGAACGCCTACCAGGGCTTCGCCAAGCAGAACTACACGATGCTGGACAACCTGAAACTCGGCTACGGCGGCACGAAGACGGAGATGGAGCGCCTGATATCCGACGCGAACGCGTGGGAGAAGGCCAACGGCCGGGCCGGCGACCTCTCCATAGAGAAGTTCGGCGACGTGGTGCAGGCCATCCACGACGTGCAGGAGGCGCAGGGCATAGCCGGAGACACGGCGGAGGAGGCGTCATCGACCATCGCCGGGTCAGTGGCAATGGCGAAGGCGGCGTGGGAGAACTTCCTCACGGGGCTGGGCGACGAGCACGCCGACATGGGCGCCCTGACCGACCAGCTGCTCTCTGCGGTCGAGACGGTGGCGCAGAACGTCGGCCCGCGCGTGCAGATAATCGGCCAGCGCATCGAGGCGGCGCTGCCGGCCATCGCGGCGAAGGTCGGGCAGGCGCTCTACTCGCTCCTGCGCGACGCCGTGGTGGCTGCCTGGGGCATGGCCGTCGACGCGCTCACCGACCTGCACATCGCATTGCCCTACATCGAGGCGGACGACTTCGACCAGGCCGTTACCGACATGGCCAACACCCTGCAGCAGCTCGCGCCCGCCATCGCGGGCGTGGTCGGCGCCCTCGCGGCGCTCGCCGGCGTCAACGCGGTATCCGAGGGCATGAGCTCGCTGGCGGCCGCGACGGCGGCGCTGGCGAACCCGTTCGCGCTGGCCGTGGTGGGCATCGGCGCGGCGGTGGGCGCCCTTGCAATGCTATACGCCACCAACGAGGACTTCCGGAACGGCGTGGACGGCCTCCTGGCAGACCTGCAGTCCACCTTCCAGCCGGTGCTGGACGGCATCCAGTCCGGGCTCCAGGCGGTGGGCGACTACCTGTCAGCGACCTTCGGCCCTGCCGTCCAGGTGCTGGGGGACGGCCTCTCGGCCTTCGCCGGCACCCTCGGCGGCACCTTCCAGCCGGTCCTCGACGCGGCCAGCGCCGCCTTCCAGCAGATAGGCGACGCGCTCACGACCTCGGTCGGCCCGGCCTTCCAGGCGCTGCAGCCGATACTCTCCGCCGTGGCGGCGGCGCTCGCCGGCGCCATAGGGCCGGCGCTGACCATGGTCGCCAACATCGTGAGCACGGTCCTCGTCACGGCCTTCACCGTGGCGGGCTCAGTCATCAGCGGCGCGATGCAGGTCATCAGCGGCATCGTCCAGGCCACCGTGGGCGTCATCGAGGGCATAATCGGCGTCTTCGTCGGGATATTCACCGGCGACTGGTCGATGGCAGCGAACGGAGCGCAGAGCATCATGAGCGGCATGTCGGGGGTGCTGGCCGGCATCCTCAACGCGCTGTCGGGCACCATCGGCGGCATCCTCAATGGCATCGCAGGCCTGTTCTCGTCCATCTTCAACGGCGTGACCGGCGTGGTCTCCGGCATCTTCGGGGGCATCGCCAGGACCATCGGCGACAGGATCGGCAGCGCCAAGAACGTCGTGCGCGACGGCCTGAACGCCATCAGCAACTTCTTCAGCGGCCTGCACCTCTCCTTCCCGAGGATAAGCCTCCCGCACTTCTCGATATCCGGAAGCTTCTCGCTCGACCCGCCCAGCGTCCCCCACATCGACGTGGCGTGGTACGCGCGCGGCGGCATCGCCGAGCACGTGGCCGTGCTGGGAGAGGCTGGGGCCGAGGCCATCGTGCCCTACGAGTCCGCGAACATCAGGCCGTGGGCGCAGGCCCTGGCGCGCGAGTCGCTGGGCTACATGGGGGCGGGCGCTGGCGGCCAATCGACCACCTACAACCTCATCATGGACGGCCTCAAGGTCAACGACGACGCGCGCGTGCAGCAGCTGACGCTTGACCTCATCGCGCGCCTCATGCAGCTCGGAAGGGGGATGTATGTCGGACAGCCTGCCTAGCGACGGCACCTATGTCATCCACAACGGCGCCAACGTGGCGCTCTCGATGAACTCCGCCGGCGCCGTGGACAGCGCCGGGGCGAACGTCCAGCTGTACACGAACGACGGCAGCGACGCAGTCTACGTGCACCTCCGCACGCACTCCGACGGCACGCGCAGGCTCAGCTTCGCGTGCACGGGCAAGACGCTCGACATCGTGGACGGAAGGATCGCCCAGGGCAACAACGTGCGCCAGTGGGACGACAACGGGAGCATGGCCCAGAGATTCGACGTGAAGGCCGTGCCCGACACCACCATAACGGTGGGCGGCACCGCGTACCAGGCGTACAAGATATACGCCGCCGCAGACTCCGGGTACCTGGTCGAGGCCGCCGGGACGGGAACGCCGGCCAGCGGGACGAACCTAGTCTTATCGAAGGACGAGGGTACGAGCGCAGACCAGATGTGGGCCTTCGTGCCATCCAACCCGGTCCCGCAGGGCACCTACGTAATCCGACCGAAGGTGAACACCGCCCTCGCGCTCGACGTGAACGGCAGCTCCCACAGCTCGGGCGCGCGCGTCATGATCTCGGGCTACCACGTGGGCACGGGCGTGGACGACGGGCGCAACCAGGTCGTGTGGGTCAGGGAGTACACGTCAGAGGGCCGCGCCAAGCTCTACTTCACGCACTCCATGCTCCTGATGGAGCTCGCGGTGGCGTGGTCCAGCGCCAGCGCCGGCGACGCCGTGGTACAGTCCAGCGGAGACGGCGGCACCGACCAGCAGTGGATCATGACGCCGCACGGCGACGCCACCGTGGACGGGGTGCGCCACCCGTGCTTCTGCGTGCGCAACTACGCGAGCCAGGGCGAGTCCAAGGTGCTCGACGTGGTGTGCGGGCGCACGAGCCCCGGCACGTGGCTCCAGGTGTGGGCGCAGAACTGGTCGGCGGCGCAGGACTTCTGCTTCGTCCCGGTGGCCATGCCCACGAGCAGGCTGCCGCAGCCGTCGGTGCGCGGCATCGGCTGGAAGCCCGACGGAAGCGACGCGGGCGGGGGGCTCGTGGCGCAACAGAGGACGCCTGACGACACCGCATACGTCAGCTGGACCGGCCAGGGCACCACCTGGGAGGTCCGCTGGCGCGCGCAGACGAGGGCGCCGGGCCGCTCCGCTGGCTCGTGGGGGCCGTGGCGCTCCGTGCCCGACGGCTCCATGTCCAACCAGGGCTGGGGCCAGGAGTGGCGCCCCACGCTCACTACGGAGGACGGCGGCACGCACGTGGCGCCAATCCCGCTCGCCGGATACGTACCGGACAACGAGAGCATCGACTGGACGCTGGTGGAGGTGCAGGTGCGCCGCTGCGAGTCCGACTGGGACGGGCATGCGGGCCTCTTCGCGGCGGGTCCGGGACCGTCGCGCACGTACTCCGTCGCGTGGTGCCCCACGGTCCATGTGACGCAGGCCGCGTGGTCTCCGGACGGCATCCGCATCGCCTACGCGAGCGACTACGCCCGCGGCGGCAACACCGTCGTGGTCCAGTGGCTCACCGTAGCGGGCGAGGCCGTGATGCCGCACCGGCAGACCTACTCTGGCATGCCCTCGTCCGGCACCGTCACCGTGCCGCTTTCGGCGGTTACCAAGGTGCCTGCGGACGGCGCCGCGCTGCGCGGCAGCATGTGGTTCGACGCCGACCACGCGGGCTCGAGCGTGCCCATCGACACGACCGTGAGGTGGGACGCGAGCCACGGCATCACCGTGACGCCGACCTACTCGAAGACCGACCGGCTGACGCTCTCCGTCACCGCGGCCGCACACGACTCGGACGAGGCGTGGGCCGTCGGGCACGGGACCATGGTCAGGCTCGACCAGGTCTCAAGGTCGGGCGGCAAGGTCACGTGGGACGCCATGCCGCCCCTGGGCGCCGGCTACCAGGTATGCATCGTGAGCAAGTCGGGCACCAGCTGGGGCACGAGCACGGACGACATGCCGTCGCTCGACGACGGCGCGATGGTGTGGAACTGGGTGGACTCCACCGGCGCGAGGCGCGCGGCCATCGCCCGCACCGGCCGAGGCTCCGTGCCCAAGCGCGGGCGCAGCGTGAAGCAGTCCACCAGCAGCCTGTCCACGACGGGCAGGGCGCACCCCGTCATCCGCTTCGGCAAGACGTCCGAGGTGCAGCTGGACGCCAGCATCTCAATACCCTCCGACACGTCCGGAAGGTGGGAGACGGAGGCCGACTTCGTCGCCCTCGCCGACGCCCGCCACGCCACCTTCCGCGACCCGTCCGGGCTCGTGGCAACCGTCGCCGTCACCGGCGTCGACATGCCGCGCGATGCTGCCGGATTCATAGATGTGAATGTGACGCAGGAGGAGGAGTCGCTGTAATGGCCGGAGATCTCAGCATGTGGCGCGACGGATCACGGGAGGACCGCATATTCGTCCAGCGCGTCGACCCTCACGACCTGGGCCGCGTGCTTGGCGTGGTGGACGGGCTCGTGCCCGACGGGTGCAGCATCACCGAGGGCTACTACACGGATGCCCGCGCGACCGCGAGCATACGCCACGAGGGCGCCTGGGGCGACGACCTCAGCTGGCTGCGCGTGGTCCACGAGTGCCCAGCCTACGGATACCGCGCCGAGCTGGGGACCTTCCTGGTCGACAAGGTGGAGGAGACGCAGCAGGACGGCATGCTTGTCACGGACCTATCGTGCGAGTCGGTGCTGTGGGGCCTCGCTGACGACATGGTGGACTACCCGATAACCTTCGGCGCCGGCTCGACCGCGCATCAGGCCTTCTGGACGGTCATGCGCATCACGGGCAAGACGGGCCGCGTGCTGGCGGGCGC
>JAQXQO010000004.1 GCA_029101205.1 Coriobacteriales bacterium
CGCATCTGTGCGCAGCTTGCGTATCTTCTCTCCGATTTCCATGGTAGTCCCTCGCCTTCGCGGTTTGCCTTGGAAAAGCTTGCCCCACTGCGCCCCGTTTGTCACGACACCATTTGGCACATCCGTTATGAACAGGCCAAACAGAGGCACCGGGAATGATGCCGGTGGACGCGTGCAGGCACGCGGGCAGGTCGTCGTGGCGGTCGCGCGCCATTCCGGGTATGGCAAACAGCGGCTCGCCGCCGCGCCTGACGAGAGGCAGCAGGTGCTCGCCGAGGTAGAGGGGGTCGCGGCCGAAGTAGTTGTAGGAATCGACGCTCACGACGGCGTCGAAGAACCCGTGCGCGAAGGGAAGCGCTGTCGCGTCCGCCTTGAGCGGGACGGCCCGCCGGTTCGTCAGCCCCATCTCCTCGAAGAAGCGCATGTTGTCGGAGGGGTCGCTCCAGAGGTCGGCGGCGTACACGGTAAAGCCGCACTCGCGCGCCATGAGGGCGCTCGTGAGTCCGGCGCCGCTGCCGAGGTCGAGCACGACGGAGCCTGCGGGTATGTCGGCGTAGCCTAGGAGCTCCTCGCATAGCTTGAGCGGGTTGGGTCCCATGCTGCGTTCGCGCATGATGGATTGAGGGAAGGTGTCTGCCTTCGGGAAGTTCATGGTCTTGTTCTTGTTCTGTGAGAATCCGTTACCTGCGGATGGATTCGGAGCGCAGCGAACCTTGGGCGCCTTGCACCCTCTCTAAACGTTAGGTTCTAGCGTTCCCTACAGAACAATGACCAAAAAGACATCCCCTTGGATGATCGTTGCCGCTAGGCCTCATGCCCCGCGCATATCAACCATCATATTATGCTGACCGCGGAAGTGGGACACCACGTCACATCATGAAGGCCACCTTGGTACGCGGATAGTACGTAGACATGGTAGCAAGTCCGGACGCAATTGCTGTGCCACCGCAGATGCCGAGTCCGAATAATTACGAAAGTAAGGTACAAATCTGCGTATGATATACAGTTATGTGTAATCCATGGAAATAGATAGATGTCAACTCATATGAACAAGATTTTCTGGATTTAACGCTCACGGCCGAAAAATTACCGCTCGCACCGAGTAATCATATTGAAATAAGCATTTCAGTTATGGCTGATAGCTTTGAACCCGAGATGCATGGAAACTGGATTCCCTGTTCCAGATTTCACGCAGATGGTAGCTAAACATCGGCGAATACGCGTAACCCAGGCTTTTGGAAGGGGCTTGGGGGCCATCTGGCACATGCATCGGAAGGTTCGGTAAACGAGGAGGAGAAGGAAATGCAACACAGTTCTCGCACGTGCAACCCTGCAGTGTACGTGGGACTTACCCTGGGCTTGGGAGGTGTAATGCTGCTGAGCCCCAGGCTTGCCCTGGCTGACGATGCGCAGACGGTAGGGCCTACCGCAAGTGCCTCTGCTCAGGTGGTGGCCTCGCAGGTCGAGACCTCTGACGAGGGTCTGTCTGTGTCGTCGGCGAAGGACGCCGAGGCCGAGCAAGGCCAGAAGACGGTAGCGTCTACGACAGCCGTCACGAGCAACGAATCCGTGCAGTCCACGGACAATGGCTCATCGGATGAGAGTGTTGCCACGACATCGGCTTCCGAATCGTCTGCGGCTGCGCAGAACGAGGAATCGACCATAGCGGCGTCCGCCGCTCAACCTGCAGAAGCGGCCGCATCGACGTCGGCTGCGGCTGCCGAGACCGCAGCCGACGCAGCGGACGGCCAGGCGGATAGCCAGAAGCAGATACCCAGCGCAACCGGCTCTGACATAAAGGAGCTTCCCGGCATAGGGTCCGTGGAGTCTGCGCCAGACAGCGCCAGCTACAACGGCGACACGGGGACGCTAACGGTGGACGCGCGAGGCAAGGGAGACCAGTTCCTCTATGGCTCCGATCGCGTTGAGGGCAACGTCGAGATATCGACCACCGCGCACTTCCGCCAGCGCTCCGGCGCCGCCGGTCTGATGTTCCGGCTGCAGGACACGGGAAACAAGATCTGCGTAAACATGAACGGCCAGGACGGCACCGCTCGCCTCTGGGCGGATGGAGCCGGGTCCTCGCTGAGCTACGGCGCGTACGTCGCCAACATCCCGCTGAGCTCCGATGACACTTACAAGCTTGACGTGAAGGTCGTCGGGAACCGCATCATCTACTACGTTAACGGCGTGCGCGTGGCCGATGCGAACATCAAGCTGCCCGAGCGCTTCCAGGCGGGCAAGCTGGGCGTCCTGACGTGGGAGAGCTTCGTCGACTACACGGACCTCGCGGTCAGCGTCCCCGAGGACACCGGCGACGTCGTGGACCCCAACCTTCCCGAGACCCCGGTAGGCGGGCTGGGGCTTCCCTCCGCGACGAACAGGGGAGACCGCGTCAGCGTATCTTCCGATGGCAAGTCCGTGCAGATGGATGGCACGAACGCCGGCGACGTGTACCTGATCACGACCCCCTCGCACGGCGGCACCAACCAGGAGGGGCAAATCGTCGCCGGAAACATCTCGTACTCCGCGGACATCCAGTTTGCTGACCCGTCGGTGGACGGCTGCGCATCGCTGGTGTTCCATGGTGACGGCAACGGAATCAACAACGCCAGCTCCAAGAACATGCTTGTGACCAACGTCAACGCAAAGACCGGCGAGGTAAGGCTGTTCAAGTGGGAGGACGACGTCGCGTTCAACCTGGCGCCCAGCGGCCACGTGACCCCTACCGCCGACGGCAAGTACCACGTCCAGGTCACCATGGTAGACAAGCACGTCGTCGTGGTGGTGAACGGGCGGGTCGTCATAAGCACGGGGAACTACTTCGCCAACAATCGTGACCAGCAGAACAGCAACGCCAACTACGGCCAGAACGATGCGCTTCTGGTTGGGCAGTGCGGACTCAACGTATGGAACGCAAAGGCGACCTTCTCGAACATAAAGGTCCAGGACCTCACCGACCAGACCGAGCCGCGCCTGTCGTCGCTCAGCCTGACCCCTGCGGCCTCCGCTCCCGATGGCATCGACCAGAACTTCCTCTTTCAGGAGAGCAACTACATCTACATCGGCTACGTCGGCAACGCAACGAAGACCATTGGCGTCACCTACGCCGTCCCCAGTGGAGCACAGGTAAAGATCTATCGCTACCACAAGAAGGACGCCTGGAACTTCGACGACCCCACAGAGGTCAGCGATACGTCCGCGCTCGACCTGTCCGACCTGGGCGAGAACCGCTTCCTCGTGCTCGTGACAAACGGCGACGCCACGTCGGAGTACTTCATGCGCGTGTTCCGCGAGAACCCCGACAACACGTACTACCACGAGGACTACCGCGGGCAGTATCACTTCTCGGTGAAAAACGGATGGGGCAACGACCCCTGTGGCCTCACCGTCACGTTCGACCAGAGCGGAAAGCCGACCTACAACTTCTACTACCAGTTCTTCACGGACTCCAAGTGGGGACCCATGCACTGGAAGAAGGCCACCAGTTCCGACCTGGTCCACTGGACCGAGGGCCAGGTGACCATGTATCCCGACGAGTACGGAGCCATGTTCTCCGGCTGCGCGGTTGTGGCTGACCACACCACGGCGCCTCGCTACTTTGCGGAGGGCGAGAGCGGCCTGGTCGCGCTCGTGACCGCCAACGGCAGGGCTGGAGTCGACGGATTCCAGCGCATCATCGTCTCCGTCAGCAAGGATGGCGGAAAGACCTGGACCAAGGACGAGCAGGCTGGCGTGCTGCTGGACAACGGCGTGGACGCGGAGAACGGCGCCTACGACGCCAACGGAAACCTGGATCCCGCAGAGCGCGACCCGAAGTGCTTCCGCTTTGACAACAAGTGGTTCATGATCGTCGCCGGCGGTCCCGTGCGCATATTCAGCTCGGACGACCTGCTGAACTGGAAGCTCGAGAGCGTGTACTCCGTCAATGCAAAGGCTTCGAACGGGTCCGTGCAGAAGAACCCGCTGCCCGAGGTCTACACCGAGTGCCCCGACCTGTTCCCGGTGAGCGCTCCTGACGGCACGGTCAAGTGGGTGCTCTCGCGTGGTGGCCGCATGTACCGGCTTGGCGACTTCAAGCTGGTCGACGGCAAGTACACGTTCGTCGCGGACACCGACCAGAACGGCAGCCCCATCGACTACACCACGAACTTCGGCGAGGACTACTACGCCACGGTGTGCTACTTTACCCAGGGCAGCGACTTCGGCACCCTTGGAAGCGTGAAGACGCCCGATATCCTGGCCCAGGGGTGGATGAACACCTGGAACGGCGGAATCAACAACAACACCGACGACGCCACCGGCAACTACGTCTTTAACGGCACGTACAACCTCGTGAACCACCTCTCCCTTGGCAAGAACGCCGACGGCGAGTACCGCCTGGTGCAGACTCCCTGGAAGGGATACGAGGACCTGAGGCAGACGCCCGTCGTGCAGAATGACGACCTCGTGGTAGACGGCGTCGTCGACCTGGCGAAGTACTACCAGAACGCATCGAACTTCGACGGGCGCTCGTACGAGATCGTCGCCCGCGTAACTCCCACCGAGGGGACCACGCGCGTCGGCTTCAACGTGCGCGTCGGAGACGGACAAAAGACACGCGTCGAGTACGACTTCGCAACGCACCAGATCAGCATCGACAGGCGTGCCTCCGGCATCCTGGTGCCGGACACGAACGCGTATGCATCCATCCACCGGCAGGCATATGTGACCACGAACGCCGACGGGTCCATAGACCTGCACATATATGTCGATCGTAACAGCGTGGAGGTCTTCTCGGACGCTGACACCGTGGCTGGCGCTGACCTGATCTTCCCGAAGGGCATAGCGGGCGGACTCCAGGCGTTCTCCGAGGGTGCGCCCTCCGCGTTCAACGTCGCCGTCTATCCCCTGAAGTCCATCTGGGACCAGGCCACCAGCGACGCAAGCACCGAGCCCACGGGCATCAGCACGGTATCGGGCAGCGTCACGGGCAAGGCCGGTGACAGCTTCGACCTGGCCACGTTCGTCTGGCCCTCGGCAGCTAGCCAGACCGTCGACGTGGAGGTGGCAGACGACTCGATTGCCTCTGCGGCATATGACGCCACCAGCGGCAAGGTCGTAGTGCATCTGAAGGCTGCCGGCAGCACGACCATCACCCTGAAGGCTGGCAACGTCACAAAGACGGTCGACGTGAAGGTCGGCCAGTCGGAGGTATCGTCCAATGTGCCGCTGTCGCCCGTAGAGCTGGACTCCAACCGCTCGAATTGGACGAACGACAACGGAACGCTTCGGGTGAGCTGCCACGGCTTCAATGCGTTTGACATGTCCGACGAGGCATATGCCCTTGACGGGCTCTCGTTCCAGACGAACGTAGACTACAAGGGCGGCATCCCCATGGTCGTGGTGGGATCGCAGACGCGCAACCCCTTTGCGGGAGGCTATGCGCTGCAGTTCAAGCGCAGTGAGAACCGCATCAGGCTGTTTGACCTGAACGGGGACAATACGCTGAAGGAGTCCGACTTCGCCTTTGCTGGCGACGACTTCCGGGTCTCCGTGCGCGTGGACGATGGTGTGATGCACGTGTACGTGGACGGCAAGGAGGCGCTGAGCTACCAGCTGTCCGACTCTGGTCTGGGCTACAGCGTCGGCTACGTGGGCGTGGGCGCCTGGGACTCGGCCTCCACGGGATTCCACGACATCGCGCTGAGCGCCACGCCGGACAGGGCGGTCCTGCAGCGTGCTATCGACGCAGCTTCGGCCCTGAACGACGGTGACTACACCCAGGATAGCTGGGATGTGCTCCAGCGTGCGGTTGCCGCCGGCAGGCAGCTGCTGGCGTCCAAGGACAGCAGCACCGAGCTCGTTGGCTTCAGCGCTCAGGACATCCGCGATGCCATCCTGGCACTGCAGAAGTCCGAGGCCAAGCCAAGCGGTGACAATACGCCGACGGACACTTCGGGCAATGACGGCACCAAGGGCCAGAAGCCTTCTGAGGGAGGCCTGGTCGGCGACAACGTGTCCCAGCTGCAGCAGACGGCAGGGAAGGCCGGCGTCCCCGGCGCCCCGGGGGCCAGAGCCGTGCAGACGGCATCCGTGGCGCGCGTCTCGAGCGGTACCCAATCCAGCCTGCCCAACACGGGAGAGGACGGCGCACCTGGCGCCGCGATCCCTATGGCCCTCATCGGCGGCGCGGCAATCCTGGCTGGCAGCCGCAGCAGGCGCAAGGCGCAGGACTAGCCTCGGCGCACCGTAAGGGTTGCGCCTGAGGTTGGGCTTGTAATGGCAGCAGCCCCAAGGCTCCGTTCGCGGGCCTTGGGGCTGTTTCATGAGATTCCAGGTATGTTGCCTTTTGCAGTCATTCATGAGCCGTGCCGTGGGAACCAGTTTGTATCTCCTAACTGATTTGATTCCCAGTCATCAAGAGAGCTAGAGGGCTCATCTACCCATTCGAAGGAAATCGAATCGTTCTTTCCCCTCATGATCCCACGACTTATGCGAGCGTGGCCATGTATTCCCGTGTGACGTCGACGAAACGTAGAGTAGCGGACGAGGCGCTGCTGGGGCGGCTGGACGGGCGCGTGGAGTACGGAGTCTGGCAGAGGTTCCAGGACGGCAGCACCGTCATTCGGCTGGCGACCGACTGGTCCACGACGGAGGACGAGGTCCGCAGACTCATCGACCTGCTGTAAGCACCCTGCTCACACGAGGAACAGCTCCAGGACGAAGACGGTGACGCAGCAACCGGCGGCGACCTGGGGGAGTCCGGCTCCAAGCCAGGCCGCCAAGATGCCCACCACCAGCGCGACGGCGCCCGCTATCGGGGAGTTCGTCGACTGCATGATCGCGGGGAAGGTCATGACCGCCAGCGTGACATAGGGCACGTAGTACAGAAACGAGCGCAGGAA
>JAQXQO010000005.1 GCA_029101205.1 Coriobacteriales bacterium
TCGTGGCGGTCTCGCGCACGGTCTCGCCGTGAGCCACCTGCGACTTGGACTCGTCCAGGTCCTGCAGCTGCAGGCCCAGCAGGTTCGAGCCGGAGGCAAAGCTGAAGCGCGTGCGGGTGGAGTTGTCGCGGAAGTTCGAGACCGCGAGGCCCGACTGGAAGATGCGCGTGCTGATGTTGCGCTCGCGCAGGTTGCGCAGGGCGTCGGCCACCAGGTACATGGCGCGCAGCTCGTCGGTGGTCTTGTCCCACGTGTGCAGGAAGTCGGTGTTGTACATGCCCTTGAAGTCGAGCGTCTGCAGCTGCTCGAGGATCTGCTGAAGCTTGGAGTCCATGGTGTTCCCTTCTTGCCTTGGTATGTGCTCTGACAAAGCCGTCAGGCGAAAGCTACTTGATGTCGTTGCCGGTCAGGGTGCCGCGGTACTCCGTGGCGTCGCCGGTGGCCTGGCTGGGGTCGTACAGGTTCACAGCAGCCACGTACAGCGCGGCGCAGGTCGAGAGGTCCTGTTTGTAGGTGACCTCGTTGGGCGCGTGGGCCTGGGACTCGGCGCCGGGACCAAAGCCGACGCACGGGATGCCGTAGCGGCCCTGGATGGACACGCAGTTGGTCGAGAAGGTCCACTTGTCGCACAGGGGACGGCCCTCACGCTTGTCCATGGACTTGGGGCAGCCGATGCGCTTATCGCCGAAGAGCGCCTTGTGGGCATCGACGAGCGCCTTCACGTGGGGAGCGGTCTCCTTGTTGATCCACGTGGGGAAGTAGGCCTCGGTCTCGTACACCTCGCCGGTCCAGCTGGGACGGTCGTACATGTACATGGATACCTTCACGTCGTCGCCGTACTTCTTGACGGCGGGCAGATTGCGGACCTCCTCCAGGCAGGACTCGTACGTCTCGCCGGCGGTCATGCGGCGGTCGATGCTGATGGCGCAGGAGTCGGCGACGGCGCAGCGGCTGGGGCTGGTGTAGAAGATCTGGCTGACGGTGCAGGTGCCGCGGCCCAGGAAGCGGGCGTCCTCGTAGTGGTCGGGGTTGTACTTCGGGTCCAGCATCTTTACCAGGCCCTTGATGGAGGTGGACTCGTCGCAGCCGTTGTTGTTCAGGGCGCGGACGACATTCACGATGTCGGCCATCTTGTAGATGGCGTTGTCGCCGCGCTCCGGGGCGGAGCCGTGGCAGGAGACGCCGTGGACGTCGACCCTGATCTCCATACGACCGCGGTGACCGCGGTAGATACCGCCGTCGGTGGGCTCGGTCGAGATGACGAACTCGGGCTTGATGCCGTCCTTGTTGTAGATGTACTGCCAGCACATGCCGTCGCAGTCCTCTTCCTGGACGGAGCCCACGACCATGATCTTGTAGCCCTCGGGGATCAGGTCCATGTCCTTCATCATCTTTGCCGCGTAGGTGGCAGCGGCGACGCCGCCCTCCTGGTCAGAGCCACCGCGGCCGCCGATGAGCTGGTCGTCCTCGAAGCCCTTGTAGGGGTCGAAGTTCCAGTTGTCGCGGTTGCCGATGCCCACGGTGTCGATGTGGCCGTCGATGGCGATGATCTTGTCGCCGGTGCCCATGAAGCCCATCACGTTGCCCAGGCCGTCGACCTTGACCTCGTCGAAGCCTAGCTTCTCCATCTCCGCCTTGATGCAGGCAACGACCTCGCCCTCCTCGCAGGACTCGCTGGGGTGGCTGATCATGGCGCGCAGGAATGCGGTCATGTCCGCGTTGTACGCCTTTGCGGTGTCCTTGATCTTCTGGTAGTCCAGCTGCTTCATGGGGTCCTCCTTGCTTGTGGGCCGTCGTGCCTGCGCGCCGTGGGACGCGCCTTGTTACCGTCGTCCGCCGTATTTCGTCCACCGTCCGTTGTCCGCCGTCCGCGGTGCGTGTTTCTCCTGCATTGCGGCAACGTTGTGAACGTGTTGACGAAATGTCTGTGCACCAAACTTTTTGTTTGGTTAACACCATTAAAGCACGTGGTCAGCCGGAATCAAGGGAGTTTGCCAAACAAATTGTTTTACCCGCAAACGGTCGGACTGTGGGGTTGGACGGCAAGGCAGTGACGGGGCAGTCGCTACCCGTGGCCACGCGTGGCGCATTCGCTCATTTGGGTGCTTCGATGACCGCGTATAGCCCGCCCCCCTCGAAGACCCCAGCAAAGCTCCTCGAAGGTCTCCCACACAAGAAAGGCGGCCGGCAGGTGACATGCACCTTGCCGATCGCCTTCGTCAGTCGAGCTCTGCCAAGTGAAACGTACAGAGAAATCTACCCGGGAAGTTCTTCTTGCCCTGATTCGCGCCTTGACACAGAGGCCTACTTGACGTCGTCCTCGCTCTGCCAGGCGCCGTCCCACACGATCTGGCGGTAGCGCACGGGGTCGGTGTCGCCCTCGGTCGAGAACATCAGCACCTGGGAATCCTTGCCCAGCTCGAGCTCCTGGCGCAGCTGCTCGTAGGCGGGATCGGTCATGATGGTCGAGATGACGCCCATGCCCACGGCGCCGGACTCGCCGGAGGTCACGGCGGGGTCGCCCTTCACGGGCACCGCCAGCATGCGCATGCCCTTGGACGAGACCCAGTCGGGGCAGCTGACGAACGCGTTGGCGTGGTTGCGCAGGATGTCCCAGCCGATGGTGTTGGGCTCGCCGCAGGCCAGGCCGGCCATAATGGTCTGCAAGTCGCCGCCCACGATGCGCGGCTTGCCATCTCCGGCAACGGCGCCCTGGTACAGGCAGTCGGCGGCGCCGGCCTCCATGATCACGAACTTGGGCGGGTTCGAGGGGAACAGGTTGGTAAAGAAGCCCACCATCGAGCTGGCCAAAGAGCCAACGCCCGCCTGCACGAACACGTGCGTGGGACGGTTGACCTCCAGCTGGCGCAGCTGGTCGGCCGCCTCGGAGGCCATGGTGCCGTAGCCCTGCATGATCCAGGACGGAATCTTGGTGTAGCCCTCCCAGGCGGTGTCCTGCACGATGACGCCATGCTCGGTCTGAGCCGCCTCCTTCGCGGCCAGGCGCACGCAGTCGTCGTAGTTGAGCTCCTCGATCGTGACCTTGGCGCCCTCCTTCGCGATGTTGTCGAAGCGGGTCTTCGTGGAGCCCTTGGGCATGTGCACGACAGCCTTCTGGTGCAGGCGATGCGCCGCCCATGCCACGCCACGGCCATGGTTGCCGTCGGTCGCGGTAAAGAAGGTCGCGTGACCGAAGTCGTGCTCCAGCTGGTCGGAGGTCAGGTAGCCGAAGTCGCATTCGCTGACGTCGCGGCCGGTCTCCTGGGCGATGTAGCGAGCCATGGCAAACGAGCCTCCCAGCACCTTGAACGCGTTCAGGCCAAAGCGGTAGCTCTCGTCCTTCACGTACAGGCCGCCCAGGCCCAGGCGGCTGGCCATGCCCTTGAGGTCAGCCAGAGGGGTCACGGAGTACTGCGGGAAGCTCTTGTGGAACGCACGCGCCTTTGCGACGTTGTCCAGGCTCATGACCTGCAGGTTCTTGTCCTCGCTCTTCGGCATGTGATTCGTGACCCACTTGATCTTCGGTTCCATGGCCATCCTCTCTCGCCTGTCAGACTCACGGAATCCCCCGGCGCACGCATCTCCTGGCACGCGAATCTCCTCGTGGGCGCATCCACTGGCCCATCGATCCGGCGTCGCCAAGGGGAATTACGTTTTGTCTGATAACAAAACTTTTTGTTTGGTACTGCCATTAAAGCACAGGTCGTCGCGAACTCAAGGGTGTCTGGGCAAGAAGTTCACCAAGTTCGCGGACGGTCGTCCTGCCGGCGTAAACGGCCCGTCCGCTGGCCGCCGGTGCGACCGGATCGGGCGGGCAGTTCGAGTGGGACGGGGCCACATGGGTGGGGCGGGGCCACATAGCCAAGCGGGTCAGGCAGATTGCACGGACCGGCCGGGCTGCATGAGCCGCATGGATGTCGAGCGGGCAGCATAGCCGAGCCGGTCGGGCGTGCCAAAGAAGCCGAACGGACCGCGCAACCACACCGAGCCAACATGCACCAGCCGCTCACCTAGTGAGCCACCGCTCCACGCGCAAACCTGCCGGGTGCGGGTACCCGCGGCGGCCACGTTTGCGCACGACCCTCCCCTCGCTCGCGGAGCCCCCCTCCGGCAGCCCTCTGACCTGGGCTTTTGTGATGACGCCCCAATCTGGGATTCCGGAGCCGCGCAAACCTGTCGGGTGCGGGTACCCGCGGCGGCCACGTTTGCGCACGAGGCCCCCAACCCGAGACGGACGCCTCGTCGGGCAGGCCCCTGACCTGGGGTTTTGCGACGACGCCCCGGCCCGGCATTTCGACTCCGCGCAAACCTGTCGGGTGCGGGTACCCGCGGCGGCCACGTTTGCGCGCCACTCCGAAAGAAGCGCGAAGAAACGCGGACATGGCCACGGATGTGGACACACACGCCCCAACAATCGCAGATCTCCTCGCGGTGCCAGGCCCGACGCACCGCAAAACGAAGCCCAGCCGGTCCGCAACTAGACTTCGCGAGACCGACTGGGCTTCTTACCTGGAATTTTATGAACCGCGTGCGAGTGGACAACGGCCGCTATCTGCTTGCGGCGCCACCCGTCACCACGGCGCCACCCGTCATCACGACGCCACTCGCCACCGCGGCGCTCGCCACAGCACCATTCGCCTGCGACGCGTCGCCCTGCTGACCTTCCGCCAGCAGCGGACCCCTGTTGTCATCCTCGGGCTCGGGCTCCTCTTCCAGGGGACGCAGCTCCTTCTGGTCGGGCAGGTCCTTGTTCTCGGGCGGCAGCACGCTGTTCAGGATGATGGCCATAACCGCGCAGGGCGTAATGGCGGACGTGCCAAAGATCGTGGAAATCCAGTCGGGCATTCCGGGGCCCGCCAGCGAGCCGGACACCTGCGCGATGCCGATGCCGAATGCCACCGAGATGCCAAACACGGTGCAGGCGCGCGGCGTCAGGCCGTCCTTCACCAGGATGCGAATGCCGTTCAGGGTGATGGTGCCAAACACGCTGATGGTGGCGCCACCGATAACCGGCTGCGGGATCATCAGCAGCAGCGCGGACAGCTTCGGGCACAAGCCAGCCGCCAGAAACACGAACGCAGCGCCACCGAAGACCCAGCGATTGATGACCCTCGTGCTGACGATGATGCCCACGTTCTGACCGAACGCCGAGGTGGGCAGTCCACCAAAGAACGACGAGATAATGCTGACCAGGCCCTGCGCCTTGATGGCGCCGCCGATCTCGCGCTCGTTGGGCATGCGGTCCATGGAGCCCGCGGATGCGGCCGAAAGGTCACCAATCAGCTGCACGTTCACCATCACGTACACGACACCCAGCGTGATGCACGCAGCGGGATTGAACTCGATGGGGTACGGCATGAACTGCGGCAGCGAGAACCAGCCGGCGCTCAGCACCTCGGAGCCGTCCACCATGCCAAACGGAATGGCAATCAGGCAGCCGATGATGATGCCAAAGAAGATCGAGCCCAGCTTCAGCACGCCCTTGCCGAAGTTCGCCAGTGCGAACACCACGGCGAACGTGATCAGGCCCACGATCCAGTTCGTCAGGCCGCCGAAGTTGGCCGTGCCCGCGCCGCCCGCCATGTACTTGATGGCGGTCGGGTACAGCGACACGCCGATGGTAAAGATGACGGTACCGGTGACCAGTGGCGGGAACAGCGGTTTCACCTTCGAATAGAACGTGCCGAACAGTATGGCGATGAGGCCGCCCACCAGCTCGGCGCCCAGAAGCACCGAGAAACCGAACTCTCCGCCCACCGCCTGGAACGCCGGAAGGAACGCGAACGACACGCCGGTCAGGATGGGCAGCCCGGCACCAAAGCGGCCGAACAGCGGGAACTGCTGCAGCAGCGTGTCGATCGCCGACAGGATCAGCGCCACCTGGATGATGGCCGTCTCCTGCTCCTGCGAGAATCCGCAGGTCGTGGCTATCATCATGGCGGGCGTGATGACGCCGGCAAACGATGCCAGAACGTGCTGCAGCGACATGGGCACCAAGCTGCCCAGGGGCGGCACGCCCTTCCTGTGGAATAGAGCCTCGTCGAGGCTCTGCTCAGTCGCGTCCGACTCTGCCATGAGTACTCCTCTCACGCACGCCCAGGCCCGCCGCCTCCGCGACCGGCCTTCGGCATGCCCCGCCCTTCTTGCTATGCAAAATAATATTCTGTGTGCCTTACAAAATTTTTGTAATGTCGTTTCAAGCCGCAGACGGTCACCATGGCACCACCAGCGGCACACGGGGGCAAGAAGGGCATTGCCCTCGCTTCGAATGTCCTGGCAAGAAGGGCATTGCGCCCACTTCGTGCGCCAAGCCCAAGAAGGGCGCCCCAGACCATTTGTCTGAGGCGCCCCCGATTCGCGCTCATTGGGATGTCGACCGTGCCGTCCTGCCGCAGCCCTACAGCATCTCGAGGAAGGCCTGAATGCGCGTGGTCAACTGGCCATCGTCCTCGGACGAGTAGCCGGTCGAGAGGTGCATATACGGGATGCCCGCGTCCTCGGCAGCCTTCCGCATGTCGAAGGACTCCATCTCGTAGATCGTGCAGAACGACAGCGACGCATCGATGATGCCGTCTGCGTGCAGCTCGCGCGCCATGCGGATGACGTCGTCGCGACGACCCTGGTTCGGCGTAAAGATGGCGCACTGGATGTTCAGGTAGCGGTCCGCGATGTCATCCAGCATCTGGTCCACGGTCTGGCCGTCCTCGGGCACCAGGTCCTTGTAGTAGCGGCTGCCGGTGCAGCACTCCTCGCCCACCACGACGCCGCCGGACTTCTCGATGATGTTGAACAGCTTCCAGTTGGGGACGGCCATGGGCGTGCCCGTGTACAGGATGCGCTTGGCGCCCTTGGGTGCTGCGCCAACGCCATCGGCCACGCGGCCCTCGCACTCGTCGGCCATGCGGTTGATGGCGTCGGTCAGGCGCGCAGAGTCGTCCATGAAGGCGGCCTGCACCGTCAGCAGCGAGTCCAGGCCCGAGATGGGCACCGGGTCGGCGGCACGGGTGGCGTCCAGGCGCTGCAGGGCGCGGCGCTTGTCGTTTGCCAGCTTGATGGCTGCGCGCAGGCTGTCGGCCGTAATCTTCTGGCCCGTCTCCTGCTCGATCCTGGCCGCCAGCTTGTGCACCTCGTGGCGCCACTGCTGGCGCGTGTCCTCGTTGCGCACGTGGGGAACATCCATGACGTACATGGGCTTCAGCTTGCCGAACTGCTCGTAGGCCTTCTTCTTGCCATCGCAGGTGTTCTCGCCCACCACCAGGTCTGAGCTCTCGATGTAGGGGCAAACACGGCCCAGCTTGAAGCCCATGAAGCCCTTGATCAGAGGGCAGGTGTTGCGCGGAACGTACTTCTCGGCCTCCTCGGGCGCCCACTCGGCGCCGGCGCACAGGCCCACCTCGACGGCGCCCGCGGCGGTCACTACCTCCTCGGGCACGTACAGGCAGAAGGTGCCGATGATCTTCTTTGGGGCGCCCTGAGCGCGGCCGTCCACCATCTCGCGGATGCGGCCCGAGTGCAGGTTGGCCGCGACACCGTCCAGATAGCTCGTGGACGCGGGGCGGTTCTGCTGCGTCAGGAACATGCTCTGGTACATCTGTCCCACGACGCCCAGAAGCCCGTCATGGGCCTGCACGTCCATTCCCAGGTCGTTCCACATTTGATGATAGTCGTACTCGTCAGCCATAACGATCTCCTCTCCGGCAACCACGCGCGGTGACGTCCTCACGCCAAAATGACCTTGCAAGTTGCAACGCTTTTCGCAGGAGCTGCCCGGCCGGGGGGGCGACCTCTCGCCAAACGGTCCCCGACGGACGCAAACCCCTCACTTACCGTTATCTCCCCTTGCGCATAACGGTCTGTTGCACAATCATAATATTTAGTTTGCTAATCAAACAAATATTATGATTACGTCGGCAGACGGTAGGAGACCCGTGATGACCAGCGCGAACAAAAGCCAGCAAGAAGAACAGAACACCACCTCTGAGCTGCGTGTCGGCATCGACATAGGATCGACGGCAACGAAGGCGGTCGCGCTGGCGGACGGCCAGCTGGTCTGCGCGCTGCAGATTCCCACGGGCTTTTCGGGCGTCGATGCCGCGCAGCGCGCCGCCAACCAGCTGGCCGAGCATGGTGTGAACGTGGCGCAGGCCCCCGTGGTGGCCACGGGCTACGGCCGTGTGTCGGTGCCCTACGCGCAGAAGACCCTGACCGAAATCAGCTGCCACGCCAAGGGCGCCGCCTGGCTGTTCGGGCCGGACGGCGTCGTGATAGACATCGGCGGACAAGACACGAAGGTCATCCAGCTGGCCGGAGGCCGCGTGATGCGCTTTGCCATGAACGACAAGTGCTCGGCCGGCACGGGCAAGTTTCTGGAGGTCATGGCCACCAGGATGGGAGTCAGCATGGACCAGCTGTTCAGTCTGGCCAGCCGGGGGTCGGGCGCCACCATCTCCAGCGTGTGCACGGTGTTCGCCGAGTCCGAGGTCATCTCGATGATAGGAAAGGGCGAGCCTCTGGAGAACATAGCGCACGCCGTGGTGGAGTCCGTCGTGGGCCGCGTCGTCAGCCTGGCCTCGCAGGCTTCGGGCAAGAAGTGCTTCTTGACCGGAGGGCTGTGCGATGAGGACTACCTGGCGCAAAGGCTGTCGCAACGGCTAGGCATACCGGTGCAGACCTGCGCGAACGCGCGGTATGCGGGGGCCATCGGAGCAGCGCTCAACGCGTAGGCCAGCTCCGCGCGGGGGACAACCCGGCGCGGGGGGGGCCAACTCAGCGCAGGGTTTACATGGACTAGCTCGGCGCATGGACTAGCTCGACGCGGAGGCCAAGGTTGCGCGACGTACCCCATCCAGCTGCTCCGCGCCTCGCGAGCGCGCCATGCAAGTCCCTGACTGCAAGGTCACGCATCCCGAACTCCCCGCGGCTCCAGTCGCTCGACCTCGACATAGAATCGACTGGAGCATAGTCCGACCAAGCCCGGCAGAACCCTAATCGAGGGAGCACTTATGGCAGACCAAGGTAACCAGATGGACGAGCGCGCGGTCACGCAGGCGGGCGACCCCAGCAATCCGCACGGGGTCTACGGCGAGCGCATGCTGGAACGCATGAACCGCAGCCACGCCGACCTGACCAATTGGGCACTTGACCAGCTGACATATGAGGCCGGCGAGCACGCGCTGGACATCGGCTGTGGCGGCGGGGCCACCATGGGCCGCATCGCGCAGCGCATCCAGGCGGCGGGCGGCGGCGGACACGTCAGCGGCATCGACCACTCCGAGGTGGCCTGTCGGGCTTCTCGGCAGTTGAATCAGGTCGCCATCCAGACGGGCCAGATGGATGTGAGCTGCGCCTCAGTCGAGTCGCTGCCCTTCCCCGACGCGACATTTGACCTGGTAACCACGGTTGAGAGCTTCTACTTCTGGCCGGACCCGCCGCGCAGCCTGGCGGAGGTGGTGCGCGTCGTAAAGCCGGGCGGGCGGTTCCTCCTGGTGGCCGACGTGTACCGTCGCCCCGACCTGGCTCCCGAGACGCTGCAGAACATCGAGCACTACAACCTGACCGTGCTCACTCCGTCCGAGTACGAGAACCTGCTGGTAAAGGCCGGCTTCTCGAGCGCGAAGGCGCACCTGCGCGAAGGCACCACCTGGATTGCCGTGGAGGCAGTGAAGTAGGCCAAACCGGCGTCTGCCAGCAGCTTCCTCTCGTGGCGCCGACGCCCCTGCGCGGCTCGGTTGGCCTGCGCGGCTCGACGCAGCCGGGTCGACGCCCGACCCAAAGCAGCGTGAGCCGAGCCTTCCAAATACGCAACAAGCCGTGCCATGTAGCGAATTTCCGCAGGTGGGGGCAGCCGCATCAACAAAGAATGGCTAGAGTTTCATCTCGACCAGCTTGGCTCCCGGTCCGCGCATAATAGCAGCCAGATCGGCCCACCCGGCACCAGCCTCCACACAATCCATGGGAGAAGAACATGTCCGCCACCTCAACGCCTCCGCCAACGACAGAACTCATCACAGCAGAGGAGGCGCGAGCACTCGCGGCGTCAGCCAAGCCTGGCCGCACCCAGGCTGAAGCCGATACGCTGTCGGCGAATGCCCTGCGCTGGGCCATGCGCAACGCCGAGGGCCAGACCAGCACGCGCATCCGCACGTATGCCATGTACGGTCGCACGTCGCTCGCCCTGAAGTTCGCTCCCGGCACCGAGGATCGACTGGGCCTTGGCAACGCCTTCTACAACGACCTCGTGGCAAACAGCAACGTCGAGGTGGCCGACGCCATCTCCGCGATCATCTATGGCCGTGACCAGGACCTGATTTCTCCCCTGCAGCAGATGCGCCTGCTCAACGAGTACAACGCGAAGCTGGTAGGCTTCCTGCGCAGGCTGCGCCGCGCCGGCTACGACGTGAAGGCTGGAGAAGAGCTGGCCGCCGAGGGCATCCACGACAACAGCACCATCGTGGTCAGCTGGGCCTAGGTGCCACAAGCCGCATGACGGGGGCAGCGTTTCGGGGGCACCATCTGGGACGCTAACGATGCGGTTAACGTACCAGATGGTGCCCCCGTTCGATGACGCTTCGTCGCGATACAGCATGATGTTCCGTCGCAGCGCGACACCATGCCTCGTCGCCGTACGGAGCGATGCTCCGCTGCAGTGTCGGCGGCACCCCACGGCAAGCCGGCGAGGTGCCGCCGTCGCAACGCGACGTGCCAGCCGCCACGCAGCGGCTACGCCTTCAGTGCCGCCTCGTCCTTCTGGCCCACGGCACCGTTCACCAGGTCGATGGCCTTCTCGACGGCGGTGACGATGTTCTGGTAGCCGGTGCAGCGGCACAGGTGGCCGGACAGCTGCTTGCGGATCTCGTCGCGGGTGTAGGTCTTTCCGGTGTTCAGCATCTCGACGGCGCTCATGATGATGCCGGGGATGCAGAAGCCGCACTGTACGGCGAACTCGTCGATGAACGCCTGCTGCACGGGGTTCAGCGTTCCGTCGGGCGCCTGCAGGCCCTCCACGGTCAGGATGTCCTTGCCCTGGGCCCAGTCGGTCAGGTACAGGCAGGTGTCGGTGGCCACGCCGTCTATAAGCACGGTGCAGGCGCCGCACTCGCCCACCTCGCAGCCGCGCTTCACGCTGGTGAGGTGCAGCCGGTCGCGCAGCGTATCCAGCAGCGACTCGCGCGGGTCGTAGCCCACCTGCACGGGCTTGCCGTTGACGGTGCATTTGAGGATTCGCATGTCCATTAGACCCTCGCTCCTCCCTTGCGCGCCGCCTCCAGAAGCGAGCGCCTCGACATCTCCTTTATCAGCTGCAGGCGGAAGTCCTTCGACGCACGCCACGAGTCGCGCGGGTGCGTGTCGGCCTGTGCCAGCTCGCCGATGCGCTCCGCGGCCTCGGCCACGGGCAGCCCGCGCACGGCGTCCTCGGCATTGCGCGCACGGATGGGCGTGGGCGCCGCCACGCCGACCGCCAGGCGTATGTCGTCGATGGTGGACTTGTCCGCGCTCAGCTTTACCAGGCAGCAGCAGCCCATGGTGGCAATCTCCAGAGCGCGGCGCTTGCCGTACTTGAAGTAGTGCCCGGTGAAGCCCTCGTAGTGGTCGCGCGGGATGCGGATGCGCACCAGCACCTCGTCGCGCTCCTTCGTGGAGCGGCCGGGTCCGGCGTACCACTCCTCGATGGGTATGGTGCGCGTGCCACGCACGCTCTGCACGTCCAGCAGCGCGCCGTAGGCGTACAGCGTGGACGCGGTGTCGGCCGAGGTGGCGGCATTGCAGATGTTGCCGCCGATGGTGCCCGACACGCGCAGCTGCGGGCCGCCCGGCGTGTCGCAGGCCTCGCCCAGGGTAGGCACGGTGGCCTGAATCACGGGGGAGGTGGTCACGTGATGGAACCACGTGATGGGGCCAATCTCCACGGTGCCGTCGTCTGTCAGCCGGACGCCATCCAGCTCGTCGCGCAGACCGTGAATGGACACCAGGTGGGCGCCCGCGAACTTGCCGTC
>JAQXQO010000006.1 GCA_029101205.1 Coriobacteriales bacterium
TCTCGATCGCGGTATCCGGTTTTCAAGGTTCGCCGCCGCGGGGCTCCCGCGGCGCGAGGGAACACTATACGCCCCGCGGCCCCCCGCGGGGGCCGGCGGGCGCCGCCTCCACCGCACCTACACAAACGGCGCGGCACAGAATAGGGGTCTCCCGGCGTCCGGGAGACCCCCAGCGCAAAGAAGCGCCCGTACTAGCGGAGACCTATTTACTGGCTAATGGTTCTATATAGTACGAGCCGCGACAGCCCAGCATCCCAACTGCGCCTTGGCATCCAGCGCCACACGCTTCGCATCCTCCGCGCCACGGCAAATGCCAAAAACGCAACTACCCGACCCCGTCACCTGGCATGCTCGTACTTCTTGCCTGGATTGGAGCCACGATTTTACATGCGCGCAGCCATCTTTTAGGCGGCAGGCTACCACATCCAGGTTGTTCCCCAGCGCCGAGCAGACAGCGTCGATATCATGTGCGCGCAGCGCTCGAACCATAGGCTCCATCTTGGGAACCTCCGGTCGCATCTGGTCGAAGGCCTCATACGCCTGCTTCGTGCCAACTCCAGGTCCATTTGGGCGCACAACGACTACGGGAACGCCCGCCATCGGCGCGAACTTCTCACATGGCTGGTCTCCGCCGCCCATCAGAAGAGTCGGCCTTGGGTCGAGGAAGAAGGGCACGTCCGCACCCACCTGCTTTGCGACCTGCAATACCTTGGAATCGCCGGGGTCTATGCCCCAGGTCTGGCACAACGCCAAAATCACGCTGGCGGCGTCGGACGAAGACCCGCCCATGCCGCTTTGCTCGGGGATGCGCTTATACAGCGTGATTCCATAGTGAACCGGCCTGTCGAAGGCGCCGCCCATAAGCATGGCTGCCTTGTAAGCGGTGTTTTTCTGCTGCGGGAAGTCGACTTTGGGCACGCAACGCACTTCCAGGCGCGTGCCGTCTTGGATTTCCACCGTATCGGTAAGGTCCAGGGCGACCATGATTGAGTCCACGCGGTGGTATCCGCGCTGGTCCAGCTGGGTATGGACGCCCAAATATAGGTTCACCTTTGCGGGGGCACTCAATACCAGGCTCATGGGCCCATCTCCTCGTGAATATAGAGATATACTGGCGGCCAACTTGCCGACTAGGTCTGGCAGATACGCGAGCGGCCGCCCATCGCAGGCGGCCGCTCTGATAAAAGATGAAATCTATTCCTCGGTCGTGAAGTCCAGCAGACGCTCGCCGGTGTCGATGTCATACAACTCGACCGTCCCCGTGAGCACGTCCACGTACTGGTAGGACTGGCGAGCCTTACGCCCGCGACGCTCTTCGACCTCGATCACGAACAGCGAGGGGTGCGCCTGCACCAGCGTGCCCGTGCGCTCGACGATGCGCGAACGGCCCATGTTTGCCCGCACTCTGATGCGCTGGCCCTGCAGCCGACTAAGCTCGGTCCGAATCTCGTCTACCCTGTTGACGGGCGGAATCTCGTTCTCCATCACGCACCACTGCCTTCTGATAGCAACGCCACACGCATGCGAACCCAACTGGCTCAATAGCACAAGAAGTGCACCTCGCCCTCGTAGCTGGACCAGGTTTTGGCCCGGCTACAATAGCGACAGCATGCACGAGCATATAAATTGACGTACTCTCTAAGTTTACCCAGCTGAATGCGGAAATGCTACCGCATACCGACGCATCTTCATTTTTTACATCGCCACGCTCTTTACCTCGACGCGCCTTCGCGGCATCGCGTCGCCGCCTTGCCCCAGGTTCGAGCCAGCTCAACGCGCAGCGCCAACGCGTGGCTCCTAAACCGTAGGCTCGCACGCCCGCCGCTTCGCAAGGCGCTACACTCGCAGGGTCACACACCTTCGTTCGAGAGGAGCTCCCGTGAACGTCGAACGCGTCAGCAAAGTGCTGAACAACCTGCAGAAGCGCGACCTTTCTCAAGCGCTGATAACCGACCCCATGTCCATCTGGTATCTGACTGGCTACTACACCCAGCCCTACGAGCGCTTCTTTGCCCTGTACCTGGCCCAGACGGGCAAAGGGATCACCTCCGCGCTGTTCTGCAACCGCCTGTTCCCCGACGCCACGGGCGCAGCGGACGCCGTCGTAACCTTCGACGACACGGATGACCCCATTCCCCTGGTGGCACAGGCAACCAACCACGCCGCCACCCTGGGCGTCGACAAGAACCTGGCCGCCCGCTGGCTGGTCCCCCTGATGCGTTCGGGCGCCTGCGCGGGCGTCGAGCTGTGCTCGTTTGCCGTGGACGAGGCCCGTTCTGTCAAGGACGCCCGCGAGCAGGAGCTCATGCGCCAGGCATCCCTGGCGAACGACCAGGCCATGGCGTGGCTGGCCAGTCAGGTGCACGTTGGCGCAAGCGAGCGCAGCATCGCCGAGGGGCTCTTGGGCGAATATCGCTCCCTGGGCGCCCAGGACCACAGCTTCACGCCCATCGTCAGCTTTGGCGACCACGCCGCCGATCCGCACCACGAGCCCGACGACTCGGTCCTGGCAAAGGGCGACATGGTGCTGTTCGACGTGGGCTGCCGTCGCGACTGGTACTGCTCGGACATGACGCGCACGTTCTTCACCGCGCAGCCGACCGCGCACCAGCTGGAGGTCTACGACACGGTACGCCGCGCCAACGAGGCCGCCGAGAAGATGGTCCGCCCCGGCGTCGAGTTTGCGCAGCTGGACCTGACCGCGCGAAAGATCATTGAGGATGCCGGCTACGGCCAGTACTTCACGCACCGACTGGGGCACCAGATCGGTCTGGAGGACCACGAGCCCGGCGACGTCAGCTCGACGCACCACGAGCCCGTGCAGCCCGGCCAGTGCTTCTCGATCGAGCCGGGCATCTACATCCCCGGCGACATCGGCGTACGCATCGAGGACCTGGTCATCGTGACCGACGACGGCTGTGAGGTCTTGAACCACTACTCAAAGGAGCCGCAGGTCCTGGACGCGTAAGTCTGGTCTCACGCTCACGAATGGCCTAGTTCGCACCTAGGTCGCACATACGGAGCAAGAAGAGCAGCGGTCTCGAAGCTCGAACGAAATGGGGTCGCCGGACGCGAAGTCCGACGACCCCCTTCTATTGCAACAAATTGGCACTGTGGGACACCGGTTCAGGCCGGGCGGACAACATTGGGCCGCACGCTGGACCGTTGGCTCGCACGTTGGGCCGTTGCCGCACGCTGGACCGCTGGTCCGCACGACCCCGCCCGCACACCTTCGCAACACGTCCCCAGTCAGGCGCCCCCTACTCCTTCGGGCACAGGGAGAGTGCGTCCTCGTCGGCAATGACGATGCAGTGGTGGTGCAGCTGCAGGATGGACGCGGGGCAGCGCGGTGTCACGGGGCCGTAAATCAGGTCGCGAACGGCCTCGGCCTTGTCCTTGCCGCTGGCTATCAGCAGGATCATGCGAGCGTACATGATGGTCTGAACGCCCATGGTGTACGCCTGGCGCGGGACGTCCTCCTCGCGCTCGAACAGGCGACTGTTCGCCTGGATAGTGCTCTGCGTCAGGTTCACGCAGTGCGTCCCCTTGCTAAAGACGTCGTCGGGCTCGTTGAATCCGATGTGGCCGTTGCGCCCGACGCCCAACAGCTGCAGGTCAGGATAGCCGGCCGCCGCCACCTCGCGGTCATACTGCGCGCACGCTGCGGCCGCGTCGGGATTCGACCCGTCCGGCACGTGGGTGTTTGCCAGGTCGATGTTGATGTGGTCAAAGAAGTTCTTGCGCATGAAGTAGTGGTAGCTCTGCGGGTCGTCGTGCGTCAATCCGCGGTACTCGTCCAGGTTGTACGTGGTAACGGCGCTGAAGTCGCAGTCACCCTTCTGGTTCCACTTTGCCAGCTGCTCGTAGGTGCCAATGGGCGAGCTGCCAGTGGCCAGGCCCAGCACGCTGTCGGGCTTCAGGATGACCTGCGCGGAAATGACGTTGGCTGCCTTACGACTCATGTCGTGATAGTCGGTGGTACGAACGACCCTCATGGCTTCCCCTTTCGTTCGGACGGCTTTGCACGTGGCTCTGACGCAAAGTATAGAGCAGGCCGTCTACCTGTGTTTCTGATATCAATCTATATACTAATACGATTTGTTATAACAATATGCCTCACAAAAGAAGAACCTCCGGCCTCGGGGGTTCCTCTTCGGCAAATACGCAAGGTGACGGCCCCGGATGGGCCTGCGCGGCGGCGCTGCGGGCTGCAGTCCGCCGGGCTGCCCTCTGCCCTACTCGCCCAGCTTTGCCGCCAGGTCCATCAGGGCGCGGTAGCGGTGCGAGATCTCGTTTTTCTGCTGGGGCTCCAGCTCGGCCATGGTCTTTCCGGGCACGTCATCCAGCAGGAACAACGGGTCGTAGCCAAAGCCGTTGTTGCCGCGCGGCTGGAACCCGATGCGACCGGGGCAGTCACCGTTGCCCACGAGGACCTCTTCGCCGTCCTCGTCGCGCACCACCAGAACGACCGAGGAGTGGAAGTGCGCGCCGCGCTGGCCCTCGGGCACGTCGGCCATCTGCTGCATCAGCTTTTGGTTGTTCGCACCGTCGTTGCCATGCTGACCGGCCCAACGCGCCGAATAGATGCCCGGTGCGCCGTCCAAGGCGTCCACGCACAGGCCCGAGTCGTCCGCCACGGCCATGGCAAGGCCCGTGTGGTCCAGGGCGGAGCGTGCCTTTATCAGGGCATTTGCCGTAAAGGTGTCGCCGTCCTCCACGGGGTCGGGATAGTCGCCCAGCTGGCCCAGCGCCACGAAGCGGCAGTCGGACATGATGGGGCCCAGGATGGCCTCGATCTCGGTGACCTTGTGCGGGTTCCCGGTGGCTACCACCACGGTGCGGGCGGGGTCCAGGGATTTGAGGTCCAGTTCGCTCATGTGCTTCTCCTTATGTTTGCCAGAAAGGCTCGTTGCTCAAGAAGGGCTCGTTGCTCAAGAAGGGCCAACTCCGTCGAGAAGGCCCGCATTGCCGGAAGGGCCATGGCCCGACAGGGGCTACGACCGGAAGTTCGTGACCTTCTGCTGCAGGGCCACCAGCTTTTGGATGCCCTCCTGGCCCATGTTGAGCAGCTGATCCAGCTGCTCGCGGGTGAACGGGGCCTGCTCGCCGGTGCCCTGCACCTCGACGATGCCGCCGTCGGCCGTGCCCACCAGGTTCAGGTCCACCTGGGCATGCGAGTCCTCCTGGTAGTCCAGGTCCAGAAGCGCCTGGCCGCGCACGATGCCCATGGACACCGCGGCCACCTGGCCGCGCAGAGGCAGACGGGGCAGCTGGTCCTTCTGGACCAACGCCATCAGCGCATCGTGCAGCGCCACCCAAGCGCCCGTGATGGACGCCGTCCTGGTGCCGCCGTCAGCCTGGATGACGTCGCAGTCCACGGTCACGGTGAGCTCGCCCAGCGCGTTGAGGTCGCACACCGAGCGCAGCGAGCGGCCCACCAGGCGCTCGATTTCCATGGAGCGACCCTTACGGCCCTTGTACTCGCGCGGGGTGCGGCGGTTCGTGCTGGCCGGCAGCATGGCATACTCGGCCGTAACCCAGCCAGCGCCACTGCCCTTTCGCCAGCGGGGGACGCCCTCCTCCACCGTGGCCGCGCACAGCACGCGCGTGTCGCCAAACTCGGCCAGGCACGACCCGTCCGCGTTCTTCATGACCTGGCGCGTCAGCTTGACGTGCCTCATCTGGTCCGCCGCTCGGCCCTCCGAGCGACGGGGCTCTGCTTTGCCTGCCATTCGGCACCTCCAAAAGTGTTTCGCTTTCGAACGGGTGCGTCGTCAGAACGCATCCGCACAAATGCGGGCCCCATTCCGATGGAACGGGGCCCGCGCGCTGTCATGGTGGGCGATAACAGATTCGAACTGCTGACCTTGTGCTTGTAAGGCACCTGCGCTAGCCACTGCGCCAATCGCCCGATTGGTAGTTGCCACACGGTGTGTGCCAACGGAGCAGCAATTATACGCCATCACCGGCGGCGGTCGCCTGCAAAGCCCTCGACAAGAGCATTTTGTGTGCGACACTTCATGAAAACGTAAGCGTCATCTGGAGTTTGCACAGACGGGATATACTGTGCCGCATGAATACTATAAGGGTTTCCTCACTGGCCGATCTTTTGGCCGCACATGATCTACTCGACCACGCCGTGGACCTGGTGCCGGACTCCCCGGCTCACGACCCCCAGGTCACAGGTGCCGACTCTGACTCCCGCTTCGTGCGAGCAGGGCACATCTTTGTGTGCAAGGGCGCAGCCTTCAAGCCCGCCTACCTGGAGTCCGCGCTGCAGAAGGGCGCCGTCGCCTACCTGTGCGACACCCAGCATGCCCGGCAGCTGTCGCAGGTTGCACACGGCGTTCCTGCCCTGGTAGCCACGGACCTCAGGCCCGCCATGGCGCTGGTGGCGCTGGAGTCCTGGGACCATCCGGATCGTCAGCTGCAGGTGGTGGGCATCACCGGCACGAAGGGCAAGTCCACGACCAGCTACATCCTGCGCTCCGTCCTGGACGCCGACCAGCCGGGCCAGCCGCGCACGGGCATCATCGGCTCCATCCAGACCTTCGACGGCGTCGAGAGCGCCGAGTCCATCAACACCACCCCCGAGCCGTGCGACCTGTGGCGCCACGTGTCCAACACCGCCGCATCGGGCCTGCCCTACCTCGTGATGGAGGTGTCCAGCCAGGCGCTGAAGTACAACCGCGTCGACGGGCTGGGCCTGGACGTGGCGGTGTTCCTGAACATCGGGCGCGACCACATCTCGCCCCTGGAGCACCCCACGTGGCAGGATTACTTCGCCTCCAAGCTGAGGATTTTCCAGCAGGCCAAGGTGGCCGTCGTAAACCTGGAGACCGACCACCTGGACGAGGTGCTCGACGCCGCCAAGGCCTGCCAGCGCATGCTGACCTTCTCCAGCCAGGGCCGCAGGCGCCACGGTCACGACGCCGACGTGTGGTGCGACCACGTGGACTCGGGCTTCGGACAGAACAAGTTCCTGGTGCACACCCCCTCCTGGGAGGCCAACGTCACCCTGAGCATGCCAGGCCTGTTCAACGTGGACAACGCCTTGGCTGCCATCGCCGTGTGCGAGGTCCTGGGCATCGGCGCGGACCAGGTGGTTCGTGGCCTCTCGCAGGTCAGCGTTCCCGGTCGCATGGAGCTGATTCCCTCCTCCGACGGCCACGTGGTGGGCATCGTGGACTTTGCCCACAACGCCATGTCCTTCTCGAAGTTCGGGCCCAGCGTTCGCAAGGAGTTCCCCGGCTGGCGCGTCATCTCGGTGTTTGGTGCCACGGGCGACAAGGCCGTCGAGCGTCGAGAAGAGCTTCCCGTCGAGGCGGCCAAGTGGTCCGACCACATGGTGTTCACGAAGGACGACCCCGGTCACGAGCGCGTGGAGGACATCTGCGCGGCCATGGCCAAGGCCACCCCGCAAGGTGCCAGCTACGAGATCGTGCCCGACCGCGCCCAGGCCGTGCGGCATGCTGTCGACTTGGCGTACCAGAGCCAGCGCAAGACCGTCGTCTGCGTGCTGGCCCGTGGCACCGAGTCGTTCGAGCACGAGAACGGCCAGCTGGTGCCGGATGCCCTGGACGCCGACATGCTGCGCCAGGCCCTGGCAGCGCACCAGGGGTAGGCGCAACGCCGCCCGCGCAATCGGCTAGTCCAGGCGAATCTTCACGCCCAACAGCATGGCCACGTCGGCTGCCTGGTCGATGCCGATGATGGCGTTGCGAATCTCCGCTCGGTCGGGCCCCAGCGCAATGCCCGCGATGTCGCAGGTGCTGAGGTCCATCCCGGCCAGCTTCGTGCGAAACAGGTCCGCCTTCTGCAGGTTGCAGTTCTGAAGCCTGGTGCGCTGCTGGAACTTTGCGCCGTCAAAGAAGGACTCGCGCAGGTCGCAGCCGTCCAGCGTGCAGCCCTCCCACTTGCTCTCGGCGCAGGCGACGTACCTGCAGGCGCAATCGTGCAGCTTGGTACGACGCAGAATGGCCTTGCCCAGGTTCGCGCCCTCCAGCTTGCAGCCGTCCAGCCTGCACCCGTTGAAGAAGCCGCTCGTCAGGTCGGCGCCCGAGAGGTCGCACGACGTGAACGTGCAGCCGAAGAAGCTGGCCTTCGCCAGCTTGGCGCCACACAGGCGGCAGTTGTGGAACTCGCATCCGTGAAACTCCCAAAACCCAAGGTCAAGACCCTCAAGCGACTCACCCGTGGCCTGTTCGTCCTCGACGTAGCGCTCCTCGGCCACGGTCTCGCCCTGCAGCACATCCAGCAGCACGCAATCCCCCTTCGTCGACTCACCCGACGGCATTCCGGGCACGCGCACCAACGCGAACGTCCGCGCCGCACCAGCGAAGTCCCATTGTAGCCCGCGACACAAAGTGGCCCGCGGCATAAAAAAGGAAGGGGGCCATACGGTCCCCTTCCCCATGAAGCGATGTCTGGCAGCAAGCGTGCACGGGCGAACGCGCCACCTGCACCTGCGCGGAGCCTTCGAACTAGAAGTTGACGGGCTCGTCGTAGTAGCAGCAGGTCAGAATCTTCTCGAAGTCCTCGGGCTTCGTCTCGCGCGGGTTCTCGGGCGTGCAGGCGTCCAGAGCGGCGTTCGCGGCGATCTTGGGCAGCTTCTCCTTGAACTCGGACTCGGACACCATGACGGGCTGGTCGTTGGCGTCGGCCTTAATGCCGCCCACGGCGTAGTTGTTGATGCCCTGCGGGATGTTGAGCTCGTCGTTCATGCTGCGGATCTTCTGCACCAGGCTGTCGACCAGCTGGTCGTCGGTCGTGCCGGGCAGGTGCAGAATCTCCTTGGCCACGTAGGCGTAGCGCTCCTTTGCACGGGAGTCCTTGGCGTTCCACTGGATGGCCTTGCCCAGGTACATGGCGTTTGCGCAGCCGTGGATGATGTGGCCACCCTCGAAGGCGGCGCCGGTCTTGTGAGCCATGGAGTGAACGATGCCCAGCAGGCCCGACGAGAAGGCGATGCCGGCGATGCACTGAGCCTCGTGCATGTGAGCGCGGGCCTCATGGTCGCCCGTGTAGGACTTGGGCAGCCACTCGGTGATCTCGCGGATGCCGTGCAGGGCGTTGGCGTCGGTGAACATGGAGGCAGCGGTCGAGACGTAGGCCTCGAGGCAGTGCGTCAGAGCATCCATGCCGGTGTGCGCGCACAGCTTTGCGGGCATGCTGTAGGTGAGCTCGGGGTCGACGATGGCGACATCAGGGGTGATGTTGAAGTCGGCCAGCGGGTACTTGATGCCCTGCTGAGAGTTCGTGATGACCGAGAAAGCAGGGACCTCGGTGCCCGTGCCGGACGTCGAGGAGATGGCGCAGAAGTGGGCCTTGTGGCGCAGCTCGGGGAAGTTGAAGGGCTTGATGATCTCGTCCCAGGACTCGTCAGGATACTCGTAGAAGACCCACATGGCCTTTGCGGCGTCGATGGGCGAGCCGCCGCCGATGGCGACAATCCAGTCAGGCTGGAACTCGCGCATGACCGCAGCGCCCTTCTCGACGGTCTCGACGGAAGGATCGGACTCGACGCCCTCGAACAGCTTCACCTCGAAGCCAGCGTCCTCCAGGTCCTTCTGGACGTCCTGCAGGAAGCCGCCACGACGCATGCTGTGGCCGCCGGAGACGATGATGGCCTTGTGGCCCTTGAGGTTCTTGACCTCGTGGCGAGCGCCCTCACCAAAGTAGACATCACGCGGGTTGGTAAAACGTCCCATATTTCTCTCCTCCAAACGGTTGGCGCAGGCAGAGCCGCGCACCAACAGAGAACAAAGCCCCGTGGGCAGTGCCGCGAGCCCCCTGACTCACATGCACCATTGGTGATGATTACACATTGCGAACTTGTTTATTCGTGAGAACCGAACACCCGTTTTATTGTCGCGGTCGCAGAAATTACGTTGAACTCGCATTGACATTCTTAGTTGTACACAGGTGGCTGGTCATTTATGCCACCTTGGTGCAAGAAGGACCATCCGGTTCGAAGCGGCTGCGCACGCGAGCGGCCGCAAACGACCGGTCTGTCGTGGCTTCACGTGGCCGTCACCTTTGCAGGTTGCTCGCAGGGCGCGCGCCGGCACTCGGCTAACATGTTCCTAGAAAGCAACCTATCGCGGGGACGCCGCCCCGGCAGGCGCCGGCGTCCCCTTTCTTGGAGCGTGGATGGCCTACAACCCACAACACGAAGACTACCAGCGGCTTTGGCTGCGCTACGCGCGCACGCTGGAGCAAAGCGGCACCACGGACGTGGCGCGCGAGTTCGCCTCGTTCGGGCGCAGGTTTGCGCAGGACCGCGACTCGCTGCCCCAGACCGACGCGGACCGTTCGTTTCACCTGGTAAGCGAGGCCGCCATGCTGGTGGACTACAAGGCGCCCTTCGCCGACGAGCCCACGTACCGCTCGCTGCGCCACCGCGCGCAGCAGTACCTGGACGAGGCCCTGTCGCTGGACCCCGACGACTTTGACGCGCGCCGCATGAGCGAGGCTCTGCGCCTCCGCTCGTTCGAGGCCTACTACCAGTACCTGCGTGACAACGCCGACCAGGCGAGAACCTCCTACCAGAAAGCCCTCGACGAGGCCGCACGGCTGAGCGCCCAGGAGGACAACCCCGACCGTGGCCACCTTAGCAGGGATCTGGCACTGAGGCCGTACCTGCGCTGGCTGGCGTCCTGGAGCGAGCAGGCGCTCATCTGCGGCCGCAACCGCGAGGCGCTGCGCATAGCCCACCAGGCGTTCCAGCTGGACCCCACCGACGCGGCGGACATCCGCTTCACCGCTACCTACGCTGCGGCCAAGCTGGAGGACGTGCAGGAGCTGGAGGACCTGGCGGCGCACACGTTCGTCCCCGGCTGCCAGCGCGCGGCCGACGACCCCTGGACGCTTCTGGCACGCGCCGCCATGGGCTTCAAGACCGACGACCCCCAAATGGCCAGCTCGGCGCTGGAGCAGCTGCTGCACCTGCAGCCCAACGCCGCCGAGGTGCTCATCCGCCAGAGCGAGTTCTCCGACGGGTACTTCTCGCGCCTTTGCGTACCGCCGTACAGCGAGGACGAGGTCATCCTGGCCGTGTCCGAGGGCTCTGTCCTTTTTCAAGAAGGACGTGACGACCAGGGACGTGGCGCCCTCAGCGACTGGCTGGCCGTGACCAGCGCGCATCGCGACCCCAGCGCCGCCATGGCCGTCATGCGCGAGCGCATGCAGGGCGGCGGCAGGTCTGGCACCTCGGGCTCCGGACAGGGCGACGCCGGCCTTCCCGGCCAGGGCGGAGCGCATCCCGGCGAGGGAGGCATGCCACGATGAACGCCAACGAGGAGCTGATACAGCGCCTGACGCTGAAGCGCCGCAGAAAGCTGGGCGGCCTTTCCGACCAGGCATCCAAGGAGCTGGAGCTGGCCGTGCGCAAGGACCCCGCCTCCTTCGTGGACGACGACGCCGAGCGGGCGTTCTACATCGTGACCCAGGCCCTGGCCCGTCACCATGCCTCGGTGGCCGACGACGACGTGCGCGACGACGACTCGTATGCCCAGGAGCGAGAGCGCAGGAACCAGCAGCTGATGGACGCCTGCAACAAGGCACTGACGCTGGACGTCGGGTGCGTCGACGCCTTGCTGCTGCGTGCGCTCTTGCCTGACTACTCCGCCAGCCACGTGTTCGATCACGTAAACGACCTGGACAAGACCTTGCAGGATGACGATGGCCCCCTGACCGCCGGCGTATCCGGCGACGCCTGGACCAACGTGTTTGCCCGCCCGCGCCTGCGCGTGGCCGCCGCGCTGGCCCGCTCGTGCATAGATACCGCGCGCTTCGGCATGGCCGAACGCCGCTGCCGCACGCTGTTGGAGATATCGCCCCTGGACCAGATGGGTGCTCGCTACACCCTGGCGCTAACGCTGGCTCGCATGGAGGACGAGGACGGGTTCAACAGGCTGGACGCGCTCTTCTCGCACCACGGAAACGCGTGGTTCCACCTGTCGCGCGTCATCCTGATGTACAAGCTGGGCCGCATGAGCGCGGCGCGCAGGGCCCTGCGCGGCTTTGACCAGCTGTGCCTGGGCGGCACGTACACGCTGCTGCAGCCGTTCTACGTCGAGCGCTACCTGCCCGACCGGCCCGACTTCAAGCCCGGCTCGTTCGACGAGTCGGTCTACGCCGTGTACGAGGCCGACCCCATCATCGCCGACATGCCCGAGTTCGTGCACTGGGCGGTGGACCAGCCCGGCATCCTGGCATCCGCACACGACTTCGCCGACCGCAACGGCTTCGACTGGCACGACGAGTACTAGCGGGCATGACGGTCTCACCGTGGTCGCGTCGGCCTCGGCCTCGCGGCTACCGGAACAGCTACCCCGTTAGCCATACCACCTTCGAGCTCGCAGCACTTCTGGCCCCGTGCAAACCAGGCCACGGCGATGCTCCGAGCCACGATGCCACGACTTCTGGCATCGCAACGGCCCTCGGTCGTGGACCTGCTGCGAAACCGGCCGCTCCACCTCGGGCGGACGCGCGAATTTGCTATACTCTATCGGCACGTCCCCATCGTCTAACGGTTAGGACATCGCCCTTTCAAGGCGGCGACACGGGTTCGAATCCCGTTGGGGGCACCACGAATTCCAAAGCGACTCTGAGCGGGGTCGCTTTTTTGTTGGGGCTATTGACCCTCCTCCGCCCGAACGCGGGTCGCTCCCTACCCCTGCCTTCCATCCTGGCGTTTACCCTGACTGCCCCGCGACTATTTCCCGTTCTGGACGACCTGGCCGGAGGGCAGCTGTTTCCCGTTCTGGGCGTCTAACCAGCACGTATTTCCGGATATGGGCGGCTGGCCGGCGGCTATTTCCTGATGTGGGCGCCAGTCCTCCGGAATCTCCTGGTCTGGGCAGCTGGCGCGGTGGTATTTCCGGATGTGGGCGGATTCTGCACGTTAACGTCGCCAGGTCCGGGCGTCCGTCGCCCACATCTGGAAATAGGTGGCCTTCAGACGCCCAGACCCGGAGTTCACGGGGGCCTCCCGGGTGACAATCTACAGGTCTGGGCGCCCAGACCTGTGCATTCCAGCCCCTCCGAGCGGGCCCCGAAAACGGACAGGCCTCCTACCAGGCACTTTGTGTGTCTGAAAGACATAAAGATCTCAATTGGTCAGATATGGGCGCCCACTTCTGGAGATAGGCCCCGGTTGGCGAAGGCTAACTCCGGATGTGGGCGGCAGCGTCGCCAGGTGTGGGCGAAAGGGGTGCTGGCATTGCCGGGTCTGGGCGACGAGCCCGTAGCATCGGCAGGCTTAGGCGGCAGCGCCGACGGATGTGGGCATGTGCGGTGACTATATGGGCGGTGTCTATATCGCAGGCTCTGGGTGCCCACTTCTGGAGACGACGCTCGAACGTCATGGTCCTTGTTGATAGTTTCATCACAAGTAGACACTGGTAGGGACGGTGGGGTTCGAACCCACATGCCTTTCGGCGGAGGATTTTAAGTCCCCTGCGTCTGCCAATTCCGCCACGCCCCCGTGGTTTGTCTTGCGATGGCCTACACGAGTCTTGCCCACGATCCCGGCATGTAATTCTTGCACGCATCGACTCGCAGCAAACTTGCCACCCGCGAATGCTCTTATCTTACCGCCAGCCCCTCCCCCGAGGTCAGCTCGTGCCCAATTCGGGCACCGACGGCCTTGAAGGAGGGCTGCGGGCACAGGCGATATGTGCGTCGGGCCACGGCGACCCAGCGCGCATGCCGCTGGTGACACTCGCAGGTTGCGCCGGTTAGGCCCGCCGGCTAGGAGCTAGGCCCGCCGGCTATGTGGCACTGCGACCCGCCTGCGCTGCGCGCCGGCAACGCCACGCACAAGCACTCGGCCGGCAGCGGGCACTCGCTAGCGCCGCGCGCGACGGCTGTACCGGCCAGGCTCGTCGCTGGCGTGGCGCCGCAGCCCGCACGCTACAGCAGCGCCAGCTCGGGACGCCAGCCCAGAGGCGAGGCGACGTCCTTGTACGTTGCCGCGGCGACCAGGCTCATGCCAAACAGCAAATCGCTCTCGCTGCACGTCAGCTGGTCAAAGCTGGTCTGGCGCAGCAGCTCATCCACGGCCACGGTGCCGCCCACGATGACGGGCGCGCGCTTGGCCTGCAGGCCTGCGATGTTCTGCCGATCAGCCAGCTTGATGCCGGCCAGCTTGGTCTCCAACGCCTCGACGTCGGAACGGGAGAGGGTTGCCAAGTGCACCTGCCTGGGATCGTACGGGTCCAGGTGCTTGTGGATGGCCACCAGCGTCGTGGCGGTTCCACCAGTGACGACGATGCGGCTGGGCTGCTCCTTCGACGCATTCGGCAAGGCGTCTCCGCCTTTCCAGGGGACCCACGGGGCAAAGCCCGCCGCTGCGAACTCGTGCGCCTCTGCCAGGTCATCCGCCGTGGGAGGGTCGTTGCGGCTGAGGAACTTCTCGGTGATGCGACGGCAGCCCACGTTGATCGAGTGCACCCACTCCAGGTGCAGCTGCCCGTCGTCGGCCAGAGAGCCAACGGCCATCTCGGTGGATCCACCGCCGTTGTCTGCCACCAGAATGCGCTGGCCCACGAAGTCCTGCGCCACGCCAAGGAACGTCAGCGAGCCCTCGACCTCTCCGGGAATCACCTGGGCACGCAGTCCGCGAGCATCCAGCTGCGACAGCAAGGCGTCAGAGTTGCTGGCGTCACGCGCCGCGCTGGTCAGCGTGCAGCAGACCACGGGAGCATTCGATTCGCGCGCCGCCGCCAGGTAGCCGTCGATGCAGGTCAGCAGCCGATCCATGGCATCCTGGCGCAGCATGCCCGTGCGGTCGACGTCCTGGCCCAGGTTCACGATGTTCGACTGCTTTGCCAGCCGCACCACGTGCCCGGCATCCACGTCGACGTCGGCCACCGCCAGCCGCGCCGTCACCGTACCGATGTCAATAACCGCAACGCGCACCATGTTTTACCTCGCCTTTCTTCGATTTGGCGGCCCGGTGCGGCCCCTGGCACGAAACTTGCCAGCCGCTATCCTGCCGAGTCCGGGCTGTAGCCAAACACGACGTCTCCCAGTCGAATGTACCAAGGCTGGTCGGTCTCCTGAGCCTGCACCTCGCCGTCGATGGGGTTCGATCCCTGGTTTGCGCTGTCGTCCGGCAGCCCCTCCACATCAATCGTGCTCTCGCCCGAGTAACCGTAGCCGTGCCGACGGGCTTCGTCTTCGATTCCCTCGCGAGACTGCAGGCGGTCAACGTCGCCCTGCAGCGCGTCGTTGTCAGACGAGACCGCATCGTACGTGGCCTGCAGCGCACTCTGCCTGCGCCACGCCACGTAATAGTCACGAGCCGGGCCGTACACCATGACCAGGGCCACGACCACCGCGACCACGGCAACCATGCCCTTGGGATGGCGACGCCAGAACTCCACGAAGCGCTCGCCCTGATAGCGCAGCCACTCCCCCAGGTTCGTGATGCTTGCCTTCGGCGAGAAGGACTTGCTTCCGGCAATAGTCCCCTTACCTGCGGTTTCTTCGGCCCGCTCACGACGGTGGGCTATGCGCGCGCGTCGACTGGAAGTGGCATCGGATTCAGGTACGCCAAAACCGGCTGCGTCGCCCTCCGTCGAGCCAACCCTTGCAGCCGAGTCGGTCGCATTCGAGCCGTCCGCCGACGAGGCGCCCGCCGCAGTCACGCCAAATCCAGACGCGGCACCAGCCGGGCCGTTCGCGGCACCCGCACCTGCAGCGCCCATGCCCGCGGCGCTCCCAGCCGCGCCAGTCCGCCCGGCCTCGTTCGCACCAGCCGAGCCAAACGCCGTTCCAGCAATACCCGAAGCCGCCCCGCCCACAGGTACGGATTGGTTGGGAACCTCGGTCGCCACGACCCCGGCGTCGACGGAACCGCCCGCCGTCGCACCAGGCACCTCGTATGTGCCGTCCACCTGGTCATTCCCGTGATATCGGCGCCAACCGCCCACAATCTGGGCATGCGGCGTGCCCGCCAGCCCCGAAATCGAAACGATGCCTCCGTCGTCAGCCTCACCGGGATCCGGCATCCGACCATCTGTGGCAACCTGGCCGTTCGGCCCAGCCGCCTGCGCACCGGCCCCCCGATAGCCAGCCGCCGTGCCTTCCGTAAGGCCGTCCGCAGAGGCAGCAGAGCCAGCCCCAGCGCCCATGCGCGAATCCCAATCGGCGACGGCTCCATACCTACCGGCAGCTCCGCCTTGCGCGGCGGCGTCTTGTGCGACGGCGCCCCGTCCAGCGGCTCCGCCCTGCGTCGCCGAGCCATCCTGGCCCGTTGCCCCCGCCTGCTCCGCAGTGTTCTTCTTGGCCATAAAAGCGCTGGTAGATGCGCGATTACCGGCAGCGGCAGAATGGTCTGCGCCCGCGCCGGCCAGCCTCTCGGCAGCAGCCTTCTTTGCGGCGCGCCGGTTGCGGCGCACGTCGCGAGTCGTCGTGCG
>JAQXQO010000007.1 GCA_029101205.1 Coriobacteriales bacterium
TCTCGCCCGACCGTGGGTTCGATGGTGCGCAAGGCGGCACGTGGTGTCATAACGAATCCCATCATCCTGGGGATCATTGCTGGTCATGCTGGGGTCCGCATCCACGGTGAGCTGCTACATAATGGCGCGCAACAAGGGACATGACGGCACCCTAACCTCGACCATCGTGATGCTGACCACGGTTGGCTGCGCGCTCACGCTCACAATGTGGCTCTGGGTGCTGCGCTCCGGCGGCTTCGTGGCCTAGACGCGAGGCCAGAAGGGCTGTCAAAAGCCCGTGATGGCAGGTTCGGGGGTGTCATGGGAGTGCATATCGGGGACATTGACGTGTTCGAGAAGAGCGACGCGAACCCCGTCGCGGACCTTACGGGCGAGGCAGCGGGCCTGCGCTGGCTGGGGGAGGCGGAAGCCGATGGCGGAATAGTGTGCGCACGGGTGTACGAGGCAGGTGCGCACCGGCTTGCCGAGGAGCGTATCCCCGAGGGTGCGCCAACGCGCGAGAAGGCGCGCCTTGCCGGGGCTGCACTTGCGCGGACGCATGCCGCGGGTGCCGATTGGTACGGTTGCCCTCCTTCTGGCTGGAATGGTGCTGGCTACGCGATTGCGAATTCGTTTACGCGAGTGGTGCCAGCCGCATCGCAGGACGGAGCCCAGGCTTGGGGTGCTGCCTGCGCTCGCTGGCGCGTGATGCCGCACGTGCGCGTGATTCGCGATGCCGGGCTGATTGACGCCCAGGACGCGCGCCTGCTCACGCACGTGGCGGATAGCATGACGGCAGGCGACTTCGACTCCCCGGAGCCGGCGCTCGTACGAGAGCGGGGGCACCGATGCTCTCGCATCCATGGTGACCTGTGGGCTGGGAACCTCCTTTGGGCTGCGGATGGCACTCGGGCGGCCACCACGGGTGCGGCGCTGATAGACCCCATGGCCTCTGGCGGGCATGCCGAGACGGACCTCGCGATGCTCGCGCTCTTTGGCTGCGCGTACCTGGATGATCTAGTGGCGGCGTACAACGAGGTCTCTCCGTTGGCGGAGGGATGGCGCGAGCGCGTGGGAATTCACCAGCTGGTGCCGGTGCTCCTGCACTGCGTGCTGTTCGGGGATGCCTACGTGGATCTGGCACTGGGCATAGCGAGGCGCTACGCATAGTCTGATCTTCTTGCCCTATGCGCAGCGCCTGTAGACGGAGGGCTATGCGACTGGTCCTCTAGAGGCTCCTTGCGGCGCATCGCTTCCTGGGCGGCTCGTCTGGTGGGCTCCAAAGCCTCTGTCAGCTCCTCCTCCGTCGGCAGGTACGTCACGTAGGTGGATGCGAAGAGTCCCTTGCCGTCCGCAAACGCGGAGTACTTTGCGGCCGTTCGGCCGGAGCTAGAGCAGAGGATGAGACCTATTGTTGGACTGTCTTCCTCTGGTGCGTACTTGGAGTCGAAGAGCCGCACGTAGAAGTCCATCTGTCCCACGTCCTTGGGGTCGAGCGGCTGTGTCTTTAGCTCAACAAGTACGTGACATCTGAGGTTGATGTTGTAGAAGACGAGATCGACATAGTGGCTTGCGGTGTCTGCATCCAGGCGATACTGCCTTCCGACGAAGGCAAACCCACGGCCAAGTTCCAGCATGAACTTCTGAATCCTGGTCACAAGCGCCTGTTCCAGAGTCTTTTCGTCGAAATTCGTTCTGTCGCCCAGGTCCAGGAAATCCAGGACTCTAGTCAGCTAGGCGTTTCTTCCCAGCTGGCGTGCCTGCTCCACCTCGGGATGGCCCTCCACGGTGACTTCTGACGTTCACCAATCCTCTTCGTTGGCGTTAGAGCAGGACCTCGATGTTCCCATTTAGATGCCGGGGGCCGCAGGTCGTTTGACCTGCGGCCCCTACGTTATGGCGATTTTGCATTTGTCGGCCAATGCCGCGAGATGGGTTGTGCTGTTGGCTATGGAGCTAACAATGTAATAGATTGGCATGCAACGGCAGCTACAAGGAGAGATACATGGTTTCAGCCGCAGCAGAGCCCGTCTCAGCAAGGCTTCGCAAGGACAAAAAGAGCGAGGCGCCTACCTGCATCCGCGTGCGCGGGGCGAGGGTGCACAACCTCAAGAACGTCGACGTGGACGTGCCGCTTGGGCAGTTGGTGGGAATCGCCGGCGTGTCCGGCTCGGGCAAGTCGAGCCTCGCGCTGGGCGTGCTGTACGCCGAGGGCAGCCGCCGCTACCTGGAGGCGCTCTCCACCTATACCCGCAGGCGCATCACGCAGAGCGCCCGGGCGGACGTGGACCTGGTGGAGCACGTGCCGGCTGCGCTCGCGCTGAGGCAGCGGCCGGCCGTGCCCGGGGTCCGCTCGACCTTTGGCACCGCGACGGAGCTGCTCAATGGGCTGCGCCTGCTCTTCTCGCGCGTGGGATCGTACACGTGCCCCAACGGGCACCGCTGCCCGCCCACCATGAACGTGGCGCTGGAAAAGCCCATCACGTGCCCCGTCTGCGGCGAGAAGTTCTATGGTCGCGGCGCGGAGGAGCTGGCCTTCAACAGCGACGGTGCCTGCCCCACCTGCGGCGGCACGGGCACCATGCGCGTGGTGGACGAGTCCACGCTGGTGCCAGACGAGACCAAGTCCATAGACGACGGCGCCGTGGTGGTGTGGGGCACGCTCATGTGGTCGCTCATGAAGGACGTGTGTCGCGAGATGGGCGTGCGCACGGACGTGCCCTTCAACCAGCTGACGCCCAAGGAGCGCGAGATCGTGTTCCATGGTCCCGCCGAGAAGCGGCACATCGTGGCGCACATCAAGAAGAGCAACACCGCGACCGAGCTCGACTTCACGTACTACTCGGCGGTGGCGTCGGTCGAGAACGCCCTGGCCAAGGCCAAGTCAGAAAGCGCCCTCAAGCGCATCGCGCGCTTCCTGAAGGAGGGTCCGTGCCCGGATTGCCACGGCACGCGGCTTTCCGCTGCCGCGCGCGACCCTCAGGTGTGCGGCATCAACCTGGCCGAGGCCACGCAGATGACGCTCGACCAGCTGGCGGCGTGGCTGCCGGGCGTGGAGCAGACGCTTCCGCCCGAGGTGGCGCCCATGGCGCACCAGATCGTGGCGTCCATGGCCGAGCCCGTGGCGCGCCTGCAGCAGCTGGGACTGGGCTACCTGAGCCTGGACCGTGCCAGCAACACGCTCTCCAATGGCGAGCTGCAGCGTGTGCAGCTGGCCCGGGCCGTGCGCAACCGCACGACGGGCGTGCTCTACGTGCTGGACGAGCCCTCCATCGGCCTGCATCCCGCCAACGTGGACGGCCTGCTGGGCGTGGTGGACGACCTGCTGGCCGACGGCAACTCCGTGGTGCTGGTGGACCACGACGTGCGCGTGCTGCGCCATGCGGACCACCTGATAGAGATCGGGCCGGAGTCCGGCGCCAAGGGCGGTACCGTCGTGGCGCAGGGCAGCGTGGCCCAGGTGGAGAAGAACGATGCCTCGCGCATCGCACCCTTCCTCAACGGCAGCCGCACCGTGCGCATGCGGGAGCGCTGTGGGGCGAACGCCCTGTTTGACCAGGGCCGCATTCATCTGGAGACGAACCAGATCCACACGGTGAAGCCGCTTTCGGTGGACGTGCCGGTGGGGCGCATGACGGTCGTCACGGGAGTCTCGGGCTCGGGAAAGACCACGCTCGTGCTGGAGGCGCTGGTGCCCGCGCTGCGCGCCGCCGCTGCGGGCGAGGCCCTGCCCACGCAGGTGCGGGCCTGCGATCCCGCCGGCGTATCACGCGTCGAGCTGATCGACTCCACGCCCATAGGCGCGAACGTGCGCTCCACGGTGGCCACCTACTCCGGCGTGATGGACGACCTGCGGCGCGCCTTCGCAAAGACGCCGGACGCGCGCGAGCGGGGACTGAAGGCAGGCGACTTCTCGTACAACACGGGGTCGCTGCGCTGCCCCACGTGCGACGGCACGGGCACCATATCGCTCGACGTGCAGTTCCTCCCCGACGTGGAGATCACCTGCCCCGACTGTCACGGATCGCGCTACGCGGACGCCGCCTGGCATGTGATGCGCCCGGTGCGCCGCGGAAGGGGCAGGGCAGCCGCGGAGGAGGGTGTGTCGCTCCCGCGGCTGATGGAGCTCACGGTGGACCAGGCGCTCGAGTGCCTGGGGAGCCTGCGCAGCGTGGCGCGCCGGCTGCAGGTGCTTAGCGACATCGGCCTGGGCTACCTGACCTTGGGCGAGGCGACCCCTGCGCTCTCGGGTGGAGAGGCGCAGCGCCTGAAGCTGGCCAGCCAGGTGGGACGCGACCAGTCCGGTGCGCTCTACGTGTTCGACGAGCCGTCCATCGGCCTGCACCCGCTGGACGTGGAGGTGCTGCTGGGCGTGCTGCAGGGGCTCGTGCAGCACGGCGCCACCGTGGTGGTAATCGAGCACGATCTGGATATGATCTCCAACGCGGACTACGTGGTCGACCTGGGCCCCGGCGGGGGAGAGGCGGGCGGCCGCGTGGTGTGCGCCGGCACGCCGGAGCAGGTGTGTGCCTGCGCGGACTCCGTCACGGGTCGCTACCTGGCCCAGGAGCTGAGCATTCAGCGTCCGGACGCGCAATAGCGGCCTGGCGGTCGGCTTGGCGACAGCGCGCCGAGCCAGTCAGAACGATTCGGCAAGAAGGACTGACCGCTTCATGGGCACTCTGTATGAGATAGCGTCGACCCCGGCGGCATATGCCACCAGGCCCGCTCTGCGTGGCGAAGCCATGTTCGAGGGCGAGCCCGTGACCATACCGTTCGGTCCCGGCAGGCTGCAGCACTGCGTGCTGTGGCAGCCAGCGAGCCTGCGCCACGACGTGCCTGTGTTCTGGTTCCACGGTGGTGGCTTTGTGGTGGGCACGCCGGAGTCCATGATTGACGCCGCTCGCGTGTACTGCAGCCAGGGATACCGCTTCGTGTCGGTGGGCTTTCGGTTGGCGCCGGCTTCGAAGTTCCCCGCGCAAGTGGACGATGCCTATAACGGAGTGAATGCCGCATTGGCGTGGCTGGCTCAGCATGGCCGCGCTGCGCCGAAGGTTGTTGTGGGCGGCAGCTCCGCCGGAGGCCAGCTGGCCTGCCTGCTGGGCTATTCCGGTTCGCTCGCGCGAAAGTACGGCTTTGACCAGCGCCGCATCGCCGGCGTGGTCAGCAGCGCCGCCATCGTGGATGCCGACGACCTGGAGCTGCGGCCGCTGCGCACGGCTCACGCCAGGTGGGCGTGCGTGGACCTGCCGTGCGACGCGCGCGACCGCGAGGCGCTGCATCGGGCGCTCTTGCCCTTCTCGCCAATCGCTTTGGTGAGCGGGGAGAGCGCTGGTGACGGCGACAGGTGGCTGCCGCCGTTCTTCTCGATTGAGGGAAGGTGCGACACGCTGAGTCCCTACGCGCATCAGATGGCGTTCGCGAGGGCTCTTGACCGGGCGGCGGGCCGCCCGATTGCCCATATGGAGGTCATGGATGACCCGCGCTGGCAGCATATGATCGGAACGGTCACGATTTATCGGCACGACCCGCGTACGTTTGGACCCCTCATGAGGCTGTTCCGGTGGCTGGAAGCCATTGCGTGAGGACTAGGCCCTGCTCTTTGTACGGCCCCGAATCACTAGCATCGCCGCGCCGAGCGCGATGATGGCCGCCCCGCTGATGGCGAACCACACGTTTACGCCGAGCGCCTCGGCCACCGGTGAGGCTATGGCCAGGCCCGCCGGCATCGACAGCATGGACACGATCTGGAACGCCGAGAAGGCCCGTCCCTGCTTTTGCGGCTCGATGGCCATGACCCTTTGCATGTAGGCGGCGATCGGTACGTTGTAGCACGTGGAGGCTGCACCGATGTTGCTGCCTGGGCGATGATCTGGAGCGGCTGCGTGAAGAGGCGGATGTAGATCATGAAGGCAACGACGATGCCGAAACTGATCGTGCCGGACAGGGCCAGTGCACCACCGACGATACAGACGACGACGTAGGCGAAGTTTCCGATGAAGGTCATGAGAGGCATCATCATGCCGCTCAGGAACGCGCTCTTCCATGCTGCGTCGTAGAGCATGCCATTGCGCTCGACCAAGCGCTCGTGCTCATAGTCCTTGCCGTTCATGGCGCTGGCGGCTGACCTGGCTTGCCAGCTGCTGAACAAGGCGGTACTGCTCGTGCTGGGAGGCGTCGCGCAGCTGCATGATGTGGGCCCTCTGCTCGAGCTCGAGGTTGCGTCTGGCCGTCTCCACGCCCCGACGGACCAGGGAAATGGCCGTCGCGCAGGACAGCACCGAAAAGATGAGCGTGCCTATGAGGCTGAAGGTCATGTCCACCAGCACGTGCCAGTAGTTGTAGTTCAGAAGCTTCACTCCCTGTTCAACCAGGCGGAGGCCAAGGGAGACGCTGCCGTTCTGACCTGCGGAGCATGGTCGGGCATCCATCCCGCCTTCATCGGGGTGCCGCTGAGCTGCGACCTGCGGGTGCCGGTGTTTCTGGCCTATCCGCGCAACCCCAGGCCCGAGGTGCAAAGGTTCGTGCGCGCCGTCAGGAGCCTTGTGCGTTAGGGGACGGTGCCGCGACCCCTCCATACTGCGGTATGCTAGCGAACGTTAGCGGATGTTCCTTGTTAGGAGGACTAGACGATGTTCGACAATCTGCCGGTTCCCGGCCGCAACGACCCCTGCTGGTGCGGCAGCGGTAGGAAGTACAAGAAGTGCCATGCCTCGTCGGACGAGCGCATGGAGGAGCTGTACCTGCAGGGCGAGGAGGTGCTGCCGCGCTCCCTGCTGAAGACCGCCGCCGACGTCGAGGGCATCAAGGTCTCCGCAGCGGTGAACATGGGCGTGCTGGACTACGTGGGGCAGCACATCTGCGCGGGCACCTCGACTATGGACATCAACCGCTGGGTCGAGAAGTACCTGGGCGACCACGGCGCAGTCTCGGCCGACCTCAACTTCGAGGGCTATCCCTACAGCGTGTGCACCTCGATCAACGACGTCGTCTGCCACGGCTTCCCGAACGAGCAGGACGTGCTCCAGGACGGCGACATCATCAACGTCGACATGTCCACCATCAAGGACGGGTACTTCTCGGACTCCAGCCGCATGTTCTGCATAGGCGCGGTCAACCCCGAGCGCAAGCGTCTGGTCGATGTGTGCCACGACTCCGTGAAGGCGGGCCTGGCTGCGGTGAAGCCCTGGGGTCACTTGGGCGACGTGGGCGCTGCGGTAAACAAGGTGTGCACAGACGCAGGCTACAGCGTGGTCGAGGAGTACGGCGGCCACGGCATCGGCCGCGAGTTCCACGAGGACCCGTTCGTCAGCTTTACGAGCGAGGAGGGCACCGGCCCCATCCTGGTGCCGGGCATGTGCTTCACCATCGAGCCCATGGTGAACGCGGGTGCCCACGACATCACTACCGACAAGGACAACGGCTGGATCGTGCGCACCGCCGACGGCAGCGACTCTGCCCAGTGGGAGGTCCAGCTGGTGGTCACCAACGACGGCTACGAGCTCCTGTCCTGGTAGCCTGGGCAAGAAGGGCACTCCGATTGTGAAGTGTCTCGCGCGAAGGTTGTCTGCCGATGAAGCAGGCGCTCTCGCAACCTACTAAACGAAATGCGGCGTCACGAGTTCGTGACGCCGCATTTTTGGTTGCGTATCTGATGCCTGTCGATGTGTTTTGCCTGGTCCTAGCTGGCCGCCAGCAGGCGGATGTCCTTCTCGACGTCTGCGAGGGTGGTGCGCTGCAGCTGGTCCTCAAGCGCCTGTTGGGCGGCCTCCAGGCGATCGTCCAGCGCGGCGTGGATGTTGCCGCCCACCGGGCACTGCGGGCAGGGGCTCTCGTGGAAGTGGAACAGCGAGTCCGCGTCGCTCTGGTCCACGGCGCGCCACAGGTCGAGGAGGGTGATCTTCTCGAGCGGGCGTGCCAGCGTGATGCCGGTCTTGCCCTTGCTGGAGCTGATTATGCCTGCCTGCTTGAGCATGCCCATGATCGTGCGCACCATCACGGGGCTCGTGCCGATGCTGCCAGCCAAAAACGTGCTGGTGACTGGCCTTGTGCCGCCGAAGTAGTCTATGGCGCACACCATGTGCGCCGCCATCGTGAGTTTGCTGGTTATCTGCATGCGTTTGCCTATTCCGTAACTACTACCTTGCCAAAGCCTTGCGAGCTCTCCAGGAAGCGATGCGCGTCCGCCATCCGGTCAAGCGGGAAGACCCTGGTTGGGCCAACGTCCACGCCCCTTTGCTCGACGTATGCGATGAGACCGGACAGCTTGCGCTCGTCCACGTTTCCCGAGTAGAAGCTCGTCAGAAAGCCGTTTGCCGGCAGGTCGACAATGGGGTCGAAATCCTCCATGTACCATACGCCGCCCAGCTGCCCCGTGCTGCAGACAATGCCGCCCTCCGACACATGGCTGCACGTATCCTTAAGGGTGGCGGGTCCCACGAGCTCAAGGACGCGCTGGTAGGGGCGTCCCTCCACCTGCAGGACGCCGTCGCGGTCGATGACCACCTCGTCGTAGCCGCCACGCAGCAGCAGGTCCGCTCGTGCCTGGCTGCGGCTGCTGCCCACCAGGTGCAGGCCGGGCGCCATCGAGCGGGCCAGCCGCGCAAAGGCCATGCCCACGCCGCTGGTGGCGCCCCGTACCAGCACCGTCTGCCCGGCCTCCAGGCGTAGGTTCAGGAGTGACCCGTAGGCGGTGTAGCAGGTTTCGGGGATGGCGGCCAACACCTCCCACGGTAGGCTTGACTCTATGGGGTAGAGCTGCTGGTTGGGCAGGAGGGCGTAGTCTGCATAGCTGCCGTCGAAGGCGCGTCCCATCTCGCCCATGATGGAGACCACCTTCTGGCCCACGGGCAGGCGCTCGGGGTCGGTCGTGGCGGCGACCTCTCCCACGCACTCAATGCCCAGGATTCGTGGGAACGTAACCGAGGGCGAGAGGCCCTGGCGCGTGAACACCTCGGAGTGGTTGAGGCCGCGGGCGCGCACGCGTACCAGGGACCAGCCGGGACGCACCTCGGGGACGGTGTGCTCTTCCAGTTGCAGCACCTCTGGGCCACCCGCCTCGTGCACGACGACGGCGCGCATGGTGTTGGGTATCTGGCTGCTCATTGCTCTTCTCCTCCGTCTAGTGAAGTCTGATTGCTACCTGCTGCTACCTGGCGGCGAGTGCCGCCTCGGCGCGTGCCGCGCCGCTGTGCTCGCAGGCGCAAATCTGGTCGTCCGGCAGGTCGCAGGTGTGGCGCTGGCGTGCCACCAGGCGCTCGACGAACTCCGTGGCGGGATGCGCCATGATTTCGTTCGGGGTGGCGTACTGCTGCACCTTGCCCCCGTCCATCACCAGCACGCGTGTGCCCAGGCGCAGCGCCTCGCCGATGTCGTGCGTCACGAACATCACGGTGATGCCGGTCTGGCGGTGGATGCGCGCGATTTCCACCTGCAGCTGGTCGCGGGTTATCTCGTCCACGGCGCCGAACGGCTCGTCCATCAGCAGGATATCCGGCGAGGCCGCGAGCGCACGGGCTATGCCCACGCGCTGCTGCTGGCCGCCCGAGAGCTCGGCGGGGTAGCGCTCCAGGAGGTCGTCGGACAGCCCCACGATGCCCATCCACTTGCGCACGGCCTTGCGCGTGCGCTCATGGTCGCGCTTGTTCAGCAGGTTGGGCACGTACGAGATGTTGTCCTCCACGGTCATGTGCGGGAACAGTACGCTGCCCTGGATGGCGTAGCCGATGTTGCGGCGCAGCTGGATGGGGTCGGTGTCGCGCACGTCGTGCCCGTCCACGAGCACGGTGCCCGAGGTGGGCTCAATCAGCCGATTGACCATCTTTAGCACGGTGGTCTTGCCGCTGCCCGACGTTCCCACCATTGTGACGAACTCACCGCGGGGGACTTTCAGGTCGAAGTGCTCGAGCACGGTCTTCTGGCCGTATGCCTTGCTGACGTCGCGGTACTCGATGGCGATGTCGGTCGCGTTGGTCGTGTTGCTCATTAGATCAGCCCCTTCGAGGTCAGGAACTCCTCTGCCACGGACTTGGGGTCCTTGCCTTCCTCTTCCACCTTGTAGTTCATGCGCGCCATGTCCTGCTCGGAGATGGTGCCCTGCAGCTTCTGGAGCTCGGTGCGCAGTTCGGGGTGCTTCTCCAGGACCTGATTGCGTACGACGTTGCCGCACTGGTAGGAGGGGAAGAAGCCCTTGTCGTCGGTGAGGACCGTGGCGTCAGCCGTGCTCAGCTTGCCGTCCGTGGTAAAGATCACGATGGCGTCCACGCTGCCCTGTGCCAGCGCGTCGTACTTCAGGCCGATGTCCATCTGCATGGTCTTGCCGAAGCTCATACCGTAGGTGTTGCAGAGGGCGTCGTATCCGTCCTCGCGCTCAAAGAAGTCCGCCTCTGCTCCCAGCGTCAGCTGGTTTGCCACGCGGGCCAGGTCGGAGTAGGTCTGCAGGTTGTACTTCTGTGCCACGTCCCTGCGTACGGCGATTCCGTACGTGTTTCCAAATCCGTACATCCCCACCCAGCTCATGCCCAGGTTCTGGTAGCCGGCCTGCAGTTGGTCGAACTCGTCCTCGGAGTAGGTGCCGTCGTTCTTTAGCACCATGGCCCATCCGGTGCCCGTGTACTCGGGATACAGGTCGAACTGGCCGGACTCCATGGCGGGCTCTATGTTGGAGGTGCCGCCGCCGACGCCCTCGGTGAGCTCCACGTTCAGGTTGGTGTCGTGCTCTATCAGCATCTTCAGGGCCTCGCCCATCACGTACTGCTCGGTCATGGGCTTAGTCGCCACATGGATGGTGTCGCTGGGTCCCGCCAGCATGCCCGGCACGGTGGCGCCCAGCGCAGCCGCGGCGCAGACGGCGACGGCGCCCACGGCCAGCCTGCGGTTCGTGCGCTTGGCCTTTGCCCCGCGCATCTGCATGCGCTTCTCGACAAAGCCCAGGATGGCATCGACCACCAGGGCCAGCACCGCTATCAGCAGGCTGCCGGCCATGGTCATGGCCGTGTTGTTCGTGGTGATGCCGCGGTAGATGGCCACGCCCAGTCCGCCTGCGCCTATGAACGACGCAATGCCGCCCAGGGCGATGGTCATGGTGACCATGTTCCTGATGCCGCTCATGATGACCGGCATGGCCAGGGGCAGCTGCACGCGCACCAGCGTCTGCATGCGGGTGCCGCCCATGCCCTTCGCGGCCTCCATGATGGCGGGGTCCACGTTGGTCATGCCCGTGTAGGTGGAGCGCACCATGGGCAGCAGCGCGTATATGGTCAGCGCTATGACCGCCGTGGCGTCGCCCACCCCGGAGAAGGGGATGAGGAATCCCAGCATACTGATGGACGGGATGGTGTACAGGAAGTTCACGACCGCCAGCGTGGGCTTGGCCGCCCTTTGGTACTCGCTAATGAGTATGCCGGCAATGCCACCGAACACGATGGCTATGAGGATGGCCACCAGGCAGATCTCGACGTGCTCCACGAGCAGGCCTTGGAAGAAGTCCCAGCGCTGGACCAGAAGGTCCCACATTTGCTGCAGCATTTACCCTCTTTTCACGATGGCCTGGACGGGGCAGTTCTCGTAGCACAGGCCGCAGTGCAGGCAGTGCTCCTGGGCTATGACAAAGGGCTTGTCGGAGGTGATGCACTGCTGCGGGCAGTTGCGCGCGCACTTGCCGCAGCCGATGCAGGCGTCGGTTATCTGGAAGCCCTGCAGGTGCGTGGGCGCGCCGCCCAGCGAGAAGGTCTGGCGATAGATGGGGGAGACACCCAGGTCGAATATCTCGACGCATCCGTTGTCGATTACGAAGGGATCCAGCACGTAGCGTGACTGGCCGGGGTACACGTCGTTCATGGACGGGTTCTGGTCAAAGATGCGGTCGATCCAGGCGTGGGCGTCCTCGGTGACCAAACGTGCCTCACCGGCCAGGCGCACCATCTTGTAGTCGCGCGTCATGCCCACGATGGCCACGTGCGGGTCGCGCAGCAGCTGCGCGTGGAAGTCCTTCCCGCGCGAGGTGCAGAAGTACAGCGCGCCCTCGTCCACGAGCATCACGTCGATGATGCGGATCTGGGGGTGTCCCTCCTGGTCCACCGTGGCAAACGACACGTCCTTGATCTCGCGAAGCGTCTGCAGACAGTCCTGTGCGTTCATGGGGCTCCTCTCTTGTGGCTTACATGTAATATATGTTGTGACACGTAACATGTCAAGAAAAAATTGACACGTTTGCTACTATTGCCCCAGCAAACACGAGCGTCCCATACGAGCGGTCTCGCCCGCGAGGGAGGAAGGGGCACCACATGGCGGAGAAGGACATGACGCAGGACGAGCGCAGGGTCTGGCTCATCCGTGCGCTCGAGGAGGAAAGAAGGGCCTGGGGCGGCGACACCCCCGACGTGCCAGACGACGCGGAGGGCCAGCGGCTGCTGCTGAGGGCCCTCGTGAACGTGCGACCGCCCGAGCCGGCAGACCCCGAGCTGCTGCGCGTGCAGGACGCGTACCTGCGGGAGCGCCGGGCCGAGTGCGGTGGTGCCGTGGGGGAGAAGGACGTGTCCTTCTCGCCCGAGGGCATTGCCGGGTGGCGCGGCGACAGCACG
>JAQXQO010000008.1 GCA_029101205.1 Coriobacteriales bacterium
CCGCTGGCTGCGCGCAGGGGGCGCGGGCACGCCGTCCGATGCCGCCGCCCAGCCCGTCGCCGCGCTCTACGTGCCCATGGAGAAGAACCTCGAGCTCGCGGCGCAGATGGGGGTGCTTTCCGTTCCCACGGTGCGCCTGTATGTGGACGGGGGCCTGGCGCTGGAGGGGACGGGGCACTTCAGCCTGGACGCCATCCTGGAACGCGCGGAGCGCTACGCCCGCCTGATGGAGCGCAAATGAAAAGAACGGCTCAAAGGCACGATGCCGACGGCGTGTCGGGACGGCGCATCCTGTTCGTCTGTCACGGCAACATCTGCCGCTCTACGATGGCCGAGTTCGTCATGAAGCACCTGGTCAGGAAGGCGGGCCTCGAGGACGCCTTCCTGATAGACTCCGCGGCCACGAGCCGCGAGGAGATCGGGAACGACGTCCACCCCGGCACGCGTAGGGTGCTGGCGCGGCACGGCATCCCCTGCGGGCATCACGCCAGCAGGCAGATGGGACCCGCGGACTACCAGGCGTTCGACCACATAGTGGGCATGGACCGGGAGAACCTTGCAGGCATCTATCGGTTGCTGCTGGGGCAGAGTGGTATGGGCTACTCCTGGCGGCCGGTGGGCGAGGGGGAGGTACGTCGCGCGGACCCGCAGGGGAAGGTGTCGCTGCTCCTATCATGGGCGGGCCTCTCGCGCGACGTGGCCGACCCCTGGTACACCGGCGACTTCGACGCCACGTACGACGACGTGCTGCTGGGCTGCAAGCGGCTCCTGCAGGTGCTCGCGCCCAGCTCGGAGGGTTGAGGTCTCTGCCGGTCTCGCCGCGCTGCGGGGCCGGCCTTTTTGTACTTAGGCTGTCGGGACTGCTTATGGCAGCTTTATCAACTATTGGTAGCATCTGTCGTTGGCCGCGAGGGCCAACGGCTTCGCCTGGGCGCCCGCCGGCACCGGGGCATCGCCGCAGTCCCCCACGAGAACATGGGTTTCTGGTCGTTTCGAGCTCTGGGGGCGATTCGCCTTGCGGAAGCAATCCGCCAAAGGTGGAGGGCAAGAAGCTCTAGCCGGGCAGCCGCCACGGCTGTCCCCGTTCATACGGAAGCAGTGGCGGCTTCTGGCGCTGGTCAGCATCACGGGCGTCGTGTACAACGTCGGCATGGTGGCCGGCCCCTGGCTGGAGGGCCTGCTGGCGCAGCGGCTGGCCGACATCATGGCCGGAAGCGCAGCGTGTCCGCCATGGCGGTCTTTGGCCAGAAGGTGGCCGACGCGCTGGAGCAGGTGGGCCTCGGCGAGGTGGTGAGCCAGCTGCCTCAGGGCGCGCAGACCCCCTACGAGCAGACGTCCTTCTCGCAAGGACAGCAGCAGCTGCTGAACATAGCCCGGGCCATCGTGTGCGACCCGGGGCTTCTTCTCCTGGACGAGGTCAGCGCAAACCTGGACTCCGCCACGCAGCAACAGGTTATGGGCGCGCTCATGAAGGCGTCCAAGGGCAGGACGGTCGCCAGCGTGTCCCACCGCCTGTTCGAGCAGCAGGGCGGCCGGCTGGTGCGAGTGGGCGCGGGCCAGGATTAGGAATTCGAATTTGTTGCGCAACAAAGTTTCTTCACGGGTGATGCACAATGTTGTAGTCAACCTGGCCTGTCGCCATACGGCAATGCGACCCTCATGGGGAGGGTGCGCACCGGGTGACGTCGCTGCCTGAGCCACGCACCGACGGCGCGCCACGCGAGCTACGGCACGAGACTCTGCAGCGCTAGACTCGCGCGGTGATTCCTCGCGGAGCGCCTGCGAAGCAGTGAGGTCGCGATGCGACGTGCCCGCAACGGCATGGGCCAAACCTCGAAGGGGTGACTCGTTGTGAATATGAAATCCGGCAGGTCCGCCAGGGTCGCCGTGGTCATAGGCCTGGCGCTCATGGGGACTCCCGTTGCTGCGTATGCGGCCGAGCCTGCGATTACGGGCTCGTCTTCCTCGCAGGCGGTCGTGGCGCAGACCGCCTCGACGCAGGAAGGCGCCACGCAGTCGTCAGCTTCAGGTGCGCAAGAAGCGCAAGGCGGTTCGGCGGCGAAAGATTCAACGGGGAGCGAGCAGTCCCAGACGGCCGCCGCGACCTCGAACGCCACGATCTCGGGCACCACGACCTCGGGAACCACGACCTCGGGCACCTCCCAGGGCAAGGGCGCCGCATCCAGCGACGACGCGGCTCAGGATGCGAGCTCCGACGCCCCCAAGGCCTCGGACTCGACGACGCAGGTGGGCTCCGCGTCCTCACAGGCATCTGCCACCTCCTCCGCAGAGGCGCAGGACCAGTCTGACGCAGCCAGGCAGTCGACTACGGCAAGCGATAGCGCGTCGGCAGACTCCGCTTCCAGTGCCGCGGCTTCCGCCAAGGTGAGCACTTCTCAGACCGATGAGTCTCCCAGCGTATCCGTCGACGTGAACGTCGACGGCAAGGGAAAGCAGACGGCCACCGACGGTCAGATTGCCGGCACCACGGGCGAGGACCGGAAGATCGACTCGTTCACCCTGCACATCGTTGACCCCGAGGGCACGTCCTACTCCGACAAGGACATCGAGTACCGCGCCCATGTGGAGGACTACGGCTGGGACCAGGCTTGGACCATGGGCGGCAAAACCGTCGGCACGGCCGGCAAGCGCATAGAGGCGCTGCAGTTCAGGCTGCGCAGCGGCTCCGCCTTGGCGGCGGGCTGGCAGCTGTGGGCCCGCGCCCACGTGCAGAACTATGGCTGGCTGGCCTGGACCAGCGACGGCCTGGTGGGGTCCACGGGCCAGGGCCTGCGCCTGGAGGCGCTAGAGTTCCGCCTGCTGAAGATAGGCGCCACCCAGCCGTCCGACCCGTCCTACGCGGACTTCGACTCGGCCAGCAGCCAGTCGTTCATCGACGGCACGCAGGCCCAGGTGCAGGCACACGTCCAGGACATCGGCTGGCAGGGCTGGGTCACCGACGGAAAGACCGCCGGCACCACCGGCCAGGGCAAGCGCATCGAGGCCATCCGCGTGAAGGTGGCCAACGCCTACGCCACGGGCGACGTCCAGGTGAGGGCCCACGTGCAGGACATCGGCTGGCAGGGATGGGCGGACAGCTCGTCCTACGCCGGCACCACAGGCCAGAGCAAGCGCGTCGAGGCCGTACAGGTGCGCCTGACGGGCGACCTCGCGAACATCTACGACGTGTGGTACCGTGCGCACGTCCAGACCATGGGCTGTATGGCGTGGACGAAGGACGGCGCCTCGGCCGGCACTACCGGCGCCAGCGGGCGCATGGAGGCCATCCAGGTGCTGCTGGTGCGCAAGGGCGGCTCCGCCCCCAGCTCCACCGACCAGGGCACGACCCTGTCGTTCTTCAGCGCGCCTGACATCGTGTACACGGCGCACTCGAAGGACATCGGCTGGCAGGGCGCGGTGAAGGACGGCGACGTCAGCGGCACCACGGGTCGGTCCCTGCGCCTGGAGGCCATGACCATAAAGCTGGAGGGCGGCCAGGACGCCTGCCCGGGCGGCATCGCGTACCGCGCCCACGTGCAGGACATCGGCTGGCAGGACTGGGTGCCCGACGGGGCCGTTGCCGGCACGACGGGCCAGTCCAAGCGCATCGAGGCGTTCCAGGCAAAGCTGACGGGCGAGATCGCGAAGTTCTTCGACGTGGTGTACCAGGCGCACGTACAGAACATCGGCTGGATGAACTGGGTGATGAACGGTGCAACCGCAGGCACCACGGGTCGTTCGCTGGAGGCCGAGGCGTACAGGGTCAAGCTGGTCCTGAAGGACGCGAGCGTCGCGCCTGCGACCGGCCTGAACTACTGCTGGCTGAAGGACTCCCCGTACTGGAACGGCACGGTGAAGGTCAAGCTGATGAACAAGCACTACACCGCCGGCCGCTACGACGCCAACCACGGTGGCCAGCACACGATCAAGCAGATCGTGATCCACCACAACGACGGCAACCTGACAACCGAGACCTGCTGGGAGACCTGGCAGACCCGCGAGGCTTCCGCGCACTACCAGGTTGAGGCCAACGGAACGGTAGGCCAGCTGGTCTACGACAGCGACACCGCCTGGCACGCAGGCAACTGGGTCGAGAACCTGGACAGCATCGGCATCGAGCACGCCGACGCCCCCGGTAGCGGCTACGGCCACTGGAGCCTGACCGAGGCCACCATCAACGCCGGCTCGAAGCTGGTTGCCCTGCTGTGCCTGAAGTACAACCTGGGCAGGCCCGTGTGGGGCGTCAACGTGGTCGGCCACAACGAGGTCAGCAGCACCGACTGCCCGGGTTCCCTGGGCAAGGGCGGCTCGCAGCACGACGAGTACATCGGCAAGGCCCAATCTTGGTACGACAAGATTCTGGCTGCTATGCTGGAAAATAAGTAGCCTGCATACGGCCGTCGCCTCACAGGCGGCGGCCTTTTTCGTGAGGAGACCAGCATGGAAAGTTCTTCTTGCCCGTCGGAGGGCCGCAAGATCAGTCGCATCGTGGTGGCGGGTGCCGGAACCATGGGGCACTCCATGGCAGAGCGCTTTGCGCAGTACGGATACCAGGTGACGCTGTGGAACCACCGCCAGCCAACGCTGGACCGCGCCCGCGACGCCATCGCCCAGGACACCCAGACCCTGGTGGACCAGGGCGACCTGGCGGCTGCCGACCGCGAGGCGCTGCTGGGGCGCATCAGCTACACCACCGCCCTGGCCGCGTTTGGCGAGTGCGACCTCTTGGTCGAGAACATCGTCGAGAACCTGGACGCAAAGCTGGACTTCTATCGCCAGGTGTCGCCGCTGGTGGCTCGCCAGGCCATCATCGCCACGAACACGTCGGGCCTCAGCATAAACAAGCTGGCCACTGCGGTCGTGGGACCCGAGCGCTTCCTGGGCATGCACTGGTTCAACCCGCCCGCGATCATCCCGCTGATCGAGATCATCCGCAACGACGCCACGACCGAAGAGGTCGCCCAGGCGATCTACGACCTCAGTCTGCGCATCGACAAGAAGCCCGCCCTGGTGCAGAAGGACGTTCCCGGCTTTGCTGCCAACCGCATCCAGCTGGCGGTGCTGCGCGAGGCGTGCGACCTGGTCAGCAGGGGAGTCATCTCGGCCGACGGCATCGACGCGGTCATGAAGTACGGCCTGGGCTTCCGCTGGGCGGTGCTGGGCCCGCTGGAGACGGTGGACTTCGGCGGCCTGGACACCTTCGACCACATCGCCGAGTACCTGGTGCCCGACCTGTGCGACAGCCACGACGTGCCGGCGCTGCTGCAGGAGCACTACGACCGCGGCGAGCTGGGCGTGAAGACCGGCAGGGGCCTCCACGACTACTCCGGCGACAAGGCGCAGAAGGCCACGGCCGAGCGCGACCAGAAGCTGCTGGCCGTGTACCACGCGCTGTACGGCAAGGGCGCGCAGGAGTAGACGGGTCGTCACCTGATGACGGCGGGACCCTGTCGGCTGTTGCCGGGACCTCGGCAAACGCGGGTTCACGCCGCCGGTGACATCCAATGGTGGAATCACTATCTGTATGTGCTTCTTTCCCGCGTACTATGGGAGCCAAGAAGAACAAGCGACTGGGAGGCGGGTCTGATTGTTGGGCCTGATGGCAAAGCCTGGTCGCGATGGTTGAAGGAGGAGCCATGGCAACAACTCACCCCACTCCCGGAGCCAACGGCGACGTGTACGTCCCGTACGAGGACCGTACGGGCAACGAGTCCATCGTCTACTTCACGCGCGACCTCAGCGCGGCGGGTCTGCAGAAGGCATACGAGCAGGTCAACGCCCGCGTCCACGGCAAGGTGGGACTGAAGCTGCACACCGGCGAGCAGCACGGCCCCAACATCATCCCGCGCCCGTGGGTAAAGGAGCTGCGCGAGGCCGAGCCCGAGCTGGCCGACTCCAACATCGTGGAGACCAACACCTACTACGAGGGCGACCGCTACACTACCGAGCAGCATCGCCAGACCCTGAAGGTCAACGGATGGACCTTCTGCCCTGTGGACATCATGGACGAGAGCGGCACGGCCGACCTGCCCGTGCGCGACGGCAAGTGGTTCAACCACATGAGCGTAGGCAACGGCATGCTGGACTACGACTCGCTGGTGGTGCTGACGCACTTCAAGGGCCACGTGCAGGGTGGCTTTGGCGGGTCAAACAAGAACATCGGCATCGGTTGCGCGGACGGCCGCATCGGCAAGAAGATGATCCACACCTGGCCCGGCGCCGACCAGTGGAGCATCGCCAAGGAAGAGTTCATGGAGCGCATCAGCGAGTCTTCCAAGGCCACGGTCGACTACTTCAGCAGCGACGGCCGCTCCATCAGCTTCGTGAACGTGATGCGAAACATGAGCGTGAGCTGCGACTGCGAGGGCGTCCACGCACAGCCCGTCGTGACTCCCAACGTGGGCATCCTCTCGTCGCTGGACATCCTGGCCGTCGACCAGGCGTGCGTCGACATCGTGTACGCCATGCGCGAGGACCAGCACCACGACCTGGTGGAGCGCATGGAGAGCCGCCATGGCCTGCGCCAGCTGTCCTACATGAAGGAGCTGGGCATGGGCAACGACCGCTACGTGCTCATCGACTTGGACGACCCTGCGATGCCGCGCATCCACGCCGAGGACTGCGTGCACGACCTGAAGCCGTTCGAGGGGTAGGCGAGCAAGAAGCGCCAGCGCCTCGGGGCACCCCCCCCGCAGCGAGAGGCCCCATGTGGACGCTATCCCGCAGCGAGAGGCCCCCGGTTGGTCCGGTTGGCGCGGGCAAACCGACCCAAAAAGGCC
>JAQXQO010000009.1 GCA_029101205.1 Coriobacteriales bacterium
CCAGCCAACCACTGCCGACCGACCAACCGCCGCCAGCCGGCCATTGTCGATTTGCTGCCCAGCGCGGTCGCAATCCAACCCCGCCACCAGGTCGTTTGAACAACATACATCCTTTGAATGGTTCACCACCGAAAGATGTATTTTACTAATCCCCCCGTCGAGTCTAGCGTAAAGGCAAACGGACGCATCATCAACTAGGCTTCGAGGCCGCATCGGCGCAGGGGCCCGCCGTCAGAAAGGAAGACCATCATGAACCTTGGTCCCATGGAAGTCCTGGTAATCCTCGTTGTCGCCGTCCTGATCTTCGGCCCGAAGAACCTCCCGAAGCTGGGCTCCGCGCTGGGCAAGACCGTCCGCAACGTCCGCGAGGGCATGGAGGGCACCGACGAGTCCGAGGACAGCTCGTCTCCGAAGTCCGACTCGGACGAGTAGCCCAATCCAAACTTCGTCCATTCGCGGAACGCCGGATTGGTCAAGAAGCGCAACCCACTCGACGGCCCAGCCGCCAGCACAGATTCGAAAAACAGCCCCTCGTGACACAGCGTCACGAGGGGCTTCTCTTACTCATCCGACGAGTTGGCCTCGGCGGCTTCGCCGTCTTGTGCGGCACCACCGTCCCGAGCAAACCCGCCGCCCTGTGCGACTTCGCTGCCTTCCGCGGGCTCGCCCTTCTGCGCCGCCGCACCCGCCTCAGCGGTTCCGTCCTTCTCCCCAGGCTCGTTCTCCAGCGCCGGCTTGAACATCTGCACGAACCTCTGGGCCAAAGAGCTCAGGCGCCTGCCCTTGGGCCAGGCGATGCACATGCGTGTGACCAGGCGCTTCTCGTCCACGCGCTTCACCGTGACGCCATCCAGCGCCACCATGGACAAGAACGACTGGGGCACCAGGCCCACGCCCATGCCCTTCTTTGCCCAAACGCAGGTGGTGCGCGCGTCGTCGTTCACGCACGAGGCAAACAGCTCCGCACCCGCGTCGAGGAAGCACTCCTCCACGATGCGCTCGAAGCGGCGGTACAGCACGATGGGCACACCGGAGAGCTCGCCGATCCGCACCACGTCGGGGTCGCTGCCGCACACGAAGCCTGCGGGCATCAGCGCCACCATGGGCTCGGGGTCCAGGTACACCAGCTCGAGTCCCGACTGGTCGAACGGCGTGCGCACCACGCCCACGTCGACGGCCCCCTTGCGCAGCAGGTCTAGCACCTCGTAGGTGTTGCCCTCGCGCAGGCGGAAGCGCACGGAGGGGTAGTCCTCGGTGAAGGCCCTCATGGCGTCGTTGGGTACCTGCCCGCCCGAAGACGAGATAATGCCCACGGTCAGGGTCCCGCGCTGCCCCTTGCCAAAGCCCTCCACCTCGCGCTCGGTGGTGCCCACCATGTCCAGGATGGCCAGCGAGCGCTTGTACAGGACCTCCCCCGCCTCGGTCAGGGTGACGCCGCGCGGCCCACGGTCCACCAGCGTGACGCCCAGCTCGCGCTCCAGCGACGCCAGCTCGTAGGACAGCGGCGGCTGCGAGATGTGCAGCCTGCGCGCCGCCGCGGTCAGCTGGTGCTCCTCCGCTATGGCCACGAAATAGCCTAGCTGCCTCAGGTTCATGCGCGCCTCCAGACGACATGCGTAAACTCCCGGGTCGGGCTCGGCCCGCGCCGGCCCGCCTTGCAACACGTGCCCGGTCCGTTGCCAACAGTTTCCCACGAACATGTGGAGACTCTCTTTGCGCCACCGTCACGGAACGTCACGTTTTGGATGGTTAGCTATCTATATTATAGATATGCAAAGAAGAACCACAGCTACAGAAATTCCCATTTGCACACTAGGGTTTTTAATGTCTACCTGGTATTTTCTTCTTCGTTGACAGCCCAAAAGAATATCTATTTACTCTATAGCCATAGACGCGCACAGCGTCGTTCAATCGGCATTCTACCGATGCCGCCACCCCATTCGAGCCTACAGGGGGCACGCCATGAACTTCTCTACTCGCTGCATCCACACCCAGACCCGCTTTGCCGACCCCGTCGGCAGCCTGGTGATGCCCCTGTACATGACCGCCTCGTACGCGCACGACAGCCTGGGCGCCAACGGCAGCCACGGAGACTACGACTACTCGCGCCTGCAGAACCCAACGCGCGAGGCACTGGAGGACACGGTGCGCGACCTCGAGGGCGGCATCGACTGTCTGGCCTTCTCGTCCGGCATGGCCGCCATCGCCTGCCTGATGGAGCTGTTCCGCCCCGGCGACGAGATCGTGACCTCGTGGGACCTATACGGCGGGTCCATCAGGCTGTTCGACGCCGTCACCAGGAAGAACGGCGTCAAGGTGCAGTCGGTCGACACGTCCGACCTGGACGCCGTGGCGCGCCTCATCACGCCTGCCACCAGGGCCATCTACGTCGAGAGTCCCACGAACCCGCTGATGGTGGTGTCGGACATCCGTCGGCTGGCCCAGCTGGCCCACGACAACGACGCCCTGCTGGTGGTGGACAACACCTTCCTGACCCCCTACTTCTGCAACCCGCTGAAGCTGGGCGCGGATGTGGTGGTGCACAGCGGCACGAAGTACCTGTGCGGCCACAACGACGTCGTGTGCGGCTTCGTCGTGACATCTCGCCAGGACGTTTCCGACCAGCTGCGCTACCTCATAAAGACCATCGGGTCCGGGCTGTCGCCCTTCGACGCATGGCTGGTGGCCCGCGGCCTGAAGACCCTGCCGCTGCGCATGGAGCGCCACCAGCAGAGCGCTCTGGCCATAGCCCAGTGGCTGCAGGGCAACCCCAAGGTGACCCAGGTCACCTACACCGGCCTGCCCGACAACCCCGACCACCAGCTGTGCCTGCGGCAGGGCACGGGCTTCGGCGGCATGGTCACCTTCCGCGTGGACACGCCCGAGACCGCGCGCCGCGTGCTGGAGAACGTGCACCTGATCCTGTTTGCCGAGAGCCTGGGCGGTGCCGAGTCGCTGATCACCTACCCGCTGACCCAGACGCACGCCGACGTCCCCGCCGACGAGCTGGCCCAGAAGGGCATCGACGGCTGCCTGCTGAGGCTGTCCGTAGGCCTGGAGGACCCCCAGGACCTGATCGCCGACCTGCAGCAGGCGCTGGCATAGGAGAAGAGCATGAGCCAGACCTACAACTTTGACCAGCTAATCGACCGCAGGGGCACCGGCTGCCTGAAGTACGACTGCGCCGTGCAGCGCGGCAAGTCACCCGACCTTTTGCCCCTGTGGGTGGCCGACATGGACTTTGCCACGCCCGGCTTCATCACGGACGCCCTCCAGGAGCGCGTGCGCCGCGGCGTGTTCGGCTACACCGAACCGACCCAGAGCTACCACCAGGCGGTGGCCGACTGGATGTGGCGCCACCACGGCTGGACGCCGCAGGCGCAGTGGTGCACCGTGACCCCCGGTGTGGTGTACGCGCTGGCCTGCGCCGTGCGCGCCTTTGCGCAGCCCGGCGAGGCGGTGCTTCTGCAGCAGCCCGTGTACTACCCCTTTGCCGAGGTCATCCAGGACAACGGCCGACGCATGGTGAACGCGCCGCTAACCTATGACGCACACACGGCCAGCTACTCGTTTGACCCCCAGGCCTTCGAGCGCGCCATCCAGCAGGAGGACGTGAGGCTGTTCCTGCTGTGCAACCCCCACAACCCCGTGGGGCTGGCATGGACCGCCGTACAGCTGCGCCAGATGATGGACATCTGCGCACGCCACGACGTCGTGGTGGTGTCCGACGAGATACACGCCGACTTCGCGCTGGAGGGCTACCACCACACCAGTGTGGCCACCTTGGGACCGGAGGTGCTGGACCGCTGCGTCATCTGCACCTCCGCCAGCAAGACCTTCAACCTGGCGGGACTGCAGGTGTCGAACATCTACATCCCCAATCCCCAGCTGCGCCAGCGCTTCCGCCGGCAGAACGCCGCCAGCGGATACTCGCAGGCCAACGTATTGGGGCTCGTGGCAACCGAGGCCGCATACCGCCACGGCGACGAGTGGCTGCACCAGTTGAAGGACTACCTGCAGGGAAACATCGCCCTGGTGGCGGAGCAGCTGCGCCGGCGCACGCCCGAGCTGCGACTGGTGACACCCCAGAGCACCTACCTGCTGTGGATTGACTGCCGCCAGCTAGGTCTGGACGACGAGGGCCTGCGGCGCCTCGTGGAGGACCAGGCGCGCCTGTGGCTGGACATGGGAGACGTGTTCGGTCCCGACGGCTCTGGCTTCATCCGCATCAACGTGGCCTGCCCGCGCGCCGTGCTGTCCCAGGCCGTCGGACAGCTGACCGACGCCGTCCGCGCCCACGTGGACGCCTAGTCCTTCTTGCCATCCCCTCTGCGCGGGAGCACCGTTTGGTGCGTCAGGCAGCTCGCCAACGTACCGAACGGTGCCCCCGCCGCTTGCGTGGCGCTCCCTCGCATGAACGCTGCCACGAATGCGGCTAATCTAGAGTGCAAGAGGAACATTCGCGATTGGGGGGACCAATGGAGAGCTACTTCGACGAGGACGTGCCAAAGCTGGGCTTTGGCCTGATGCGGCTGCCACGAAAGGACGACGGCACCATCGACGTGGAGCAGACCAGCCAGATGGTGGACCTGTTCCTGGAGGCGGGCCTCACGTACTTCGACACGGCCTACGTGTACGAGGGCTCCGAGGAGGCCACGCGGAAGGCCCTGGTGGAGCGCCACCCACGCTCCAGCTACACGCTGGCCAGCAAGGTGAACGCCCGCGTGGCAAAAAACGCCGAGGACTGCCGTGCCCAGCTGCAGCGCTCGCTGGAGCGCACGGGCGCGGGCTACCTGGACTTCTACCTGCTGCACGCCATCCAGGCGACCAACGTCGACCTGTACGATCGCTATGGCATCTGGGACTTCGTGCGCCAGCAGAAGCGCGAGGGCACCATCCGCCACTACGGCTTCTCGTTCCACGACTCGCCGCAGCTGCTGGACCAGCTCTTGACCCAGCACCCCGACGTCGACTTCGTGCAGCTGCAGCTGAACTACGCCGACTGGGACAGCCCCACGGTGGCCTCGCGCCAGAACTACGAGGTGGCTCGCTCGCACGGCAAGCCCGTCGTGGTCATGGAGCCCGTGAAGGGCGGACGCCTGGCAAACCCGCCCCAGGCCGTCCAGGACATCCTGCATGCGGCGAACCCCAATGCGTCCTTGGCCAGCTGGGCCATCCGCTTCGTGGCGTCGCTCGACGGCATCCTGACCGTGCTCAGCGGCATGTCCAACGTGCCGCAGGTGCAGGACAACGTCAGCTATATGAGGGACTTCCATCCCCTGAGAGCCACCGAGCAGGACGCCATCGCCCAGGCGCAGGAGGCGCTGAAGGGGGTGCGGCAAGTGGCATGCACTTCTTGCCACTACTGCACGTCGGGATGCCCGAAGCACATCCCCATCCCCGACGTGTTCGACGCCTGGAACCAGCAGCTCGTCTGGAACAACCTCCAGCGTGCGCGAAAGCAGTACGCCGAGCTGGCCCAGAAGGGCGCCGCAGCCACGGACTGTATCCGCTGCCACAAGTGCGAGGCCGCCTGTCCGCAGCACCTGCACATCCCCGACCTGCTGCAACAGGCCGCCGCGCAGCTGGCCTAGCCCCCTAGCCGGGGCAATAAGAGCACGCATCGCAGACATGGCATGTCCGGCGAAAGCGGAGGCCCCCGCAACAAGAATCGCGGGGGCCTCCGTCATGCTAGATGCCCAGTGCCTCCAGCGCCCAGGCGCGGTCGATCACGTAGCCGTCCTCGTTCGGGTCCGCGTCCAGGTCGGCACGGACCTGGCTCTGCAGTTCCAGGGGGATCAACAGGTTCTGCGGCTCGCCCGTTGCGGGCAGGGCCGTCACCGCCAGCTCGCCGGAGGGCGCAAGCTCGTCGAAGTACGCGGGCACCGCACGTGCCGCCTCCGGGCCCATGAGCTGGTACAGGGCCACCGCCTTGCACACCTCCAACAGGCGGTCGTCGACGTCCGCGTCGAAGACCAGGGCCTTCTCGCGCAGGTCGTTCTGGGTGCGCACGACGCGCAGCGAGTAGCCGTGGAACGCGATGCCCAGCACGCCCGCATCCTCCGCGCTGCGCCGCGCCTGGTCGAAGACCTCGTGCGCATGGGCCGCCTCGTCGTCGTCCGTCACGTACTGCACCATGCAGCGATGCTGGAGGTCGTGCCACAGAAGCGGGTAGTCCAGCTGGATCTGGGCCCCGCAGCTGGGGCAGGTGGCCTGGAACAGCGTGCCCTCCAGCAGCAGCTGCGCCACCTCGGGGTCCTGGGCACGGTTGATGCCCGAGTGCATGACGACCTGAAGGCGGTGTCCGCAGCGCGGGCACGAGGCGGTGATGGTGTCTGGTTCGCTCATGGGTTCCTCCGAACGCATTGGCAATGGCAGTGTCTGGGCCGGCTACATCCCGTCTGCCGGACGTGTGGGACACACGCCCACGTCGCCTGAGGTTACCACGACCACATGTCCGTCTGCCGTGGTAACGGGCAGCGACCCGTCGTCCAGCACCCTGCCGGCCGTGCCTTTGACCGTCCGGCCAGCCGCAAGGTGGCAGACCACGTGCCTGCCGCACGTCCAGTCGCAGGCCGACAGGCGCTGCCGCAGCAGGCGCAGCTGGCTCTCGTCACCCTCCGCCAGGGCTCCCACCCAGCGACGGAGCCCCTCGCAGATGCCTGCACACACCTGATCGCGCAGCAGGTCGAAGGCGGGAAGGCCATCGGCATGCAGCTGCAGGGAGGTGCTGGTGGGCGTCGGCAGCCGGTCTGCCGGCACCAGCAGGTTCGCACCGATACCCACGACGACGGCCACCAGGCCATCCGCCGTGCCGGCCACCTCGGACAGCACGCCCGATATCTTCCGGCCCGCGCAGTACACGTCGTTGGGCCACTTCACGGCCAGCGTGCGCGCGGCCTCCGAACCCGCCGGCACGCACGCGCGCAGGGCATCGGCCGTCGCGAGGCCCGCCGCCAACGTGAGCCAGCCCGCTCGAGGCCCCCGCAGGAGCTCCTGCGGCACGGCCACGGCGAAGCTGGCCATGAGCGAGGTGGCCTGGCCACTGACCCAGGCGCGACCCAGGCGACCCCGCCCACGTGTCTGCACGTCCGCCACGACGGCACCTAGCAGAAGGGGCCCCGCGGACGGGACCCCAAAGAGCGCTCTGGCTTCGTCGTTCGTCGACCCACAGGACGACAGCAGCACCACGTCATCGCACACGGCGCAGGTGCGGGGCAGGCGGGCGCATGCGCTCGTGCGCCCGTCCGCCAATGCGTCCCTGCTAGCGGGCATCGTTCGCGCCGCCCTGCACCCAGCTGAGCGACACCGAGCCGACACCTATGCGCGCCGAGATCACGGGCCCGCCGTCCTTCACCAGAATCTTTGCCTTCGGCACGCGGCGGCGCAGCTCGATCATGGTATGGCGGGCCAGCTTGCCCGCATCGCCGAAGTGGCACACGGTGACGGAAGCCACGTCTTTCGGCACGCGCTCGGCCAGCGTGTGCGCGGCGCCGGACGTACCGCGGGCGGCGTCCAACGTGCGGATGGCGCCCTCCTCGACGCAGAACACCGGATAGTGGTCCAGCACGCCGCCCACCGAGCGGCGCACGGCCCCCAGGCGTCCGCTGGAGCGCAGCGGGTCCATGCTGGGAACCGCAAACTCCAGCCTGACCTGGCCGCGGAAGTCCTCCAGCGCCTGGGCCACCTCGAAGAGTCCACGCCCCTCCTTCGCCAGCCGGCGCGCCTCGCGCACCACTTGCTCCAGGGCGGACACCGTGTACTCGGAGTCAAACACGCACAGGTGCGATCCCACGTCCAGGTTGACGTCGTGGCTGTCGAGCGCGTCGCGCGCGTCGCAGGCGGCTCTGTACGCACCGGACAGCCTGGAAGACATCGTTATGCACAAGACGTCGTTGCCTACCGCCAAAAGCTCGCGGAACGTCCGCTCGAACTCATTGGGGTAGATGGGCTCGGTGCCCACGAACGTGGCCTTCTGGAACGCCTGCTGATAGTCGCCGTAGGTGCCCTGTGCCCCCTCGCGATGGCGCTCGCCATCCAGGATGTAGGTCATGGGCAGCATCACGACGCCCAGCGACGAGGCCTCGCCTCGGGTGAGGCAGCTCGTGGAGTCGGTCACTATGGTCAGCACAGCTTATCCACCCCCATGCGGCGGAAGCGCTCGTAGCGCTTCTGCACCAGCTCGTCGACGTCCAGCTTCGACAGCTCGTCTATCTGCTGCTCCAGGACGCCGGCCAGCCTGTGGGCGAACTCCTTCGTGCCCAGGCCGGTGTCGTCCACGACGCCGTCCACGATGCCCAGCTGCACCAGGTCGTCGGCAGTGATATGCAACGCGTCCGCCGCCTCAGGGGCGCGCGACGTGTCCTTCCACAGGATGGACGCGGCGCCTTCGGGGCTGACCACGGAGTACACGGCACCGGACAGCATGAGCACGCGGTCGGCCACGGCCAGTGCCAGCGCGCCGCCCGAGCCTCCCTCGCCCACGACCACGGTGACCACGGGCACGCGCAGGCCGCTCAGGGCCACCAGGTTCGAGGCGATGGCCTCGCCCTGGCCTCGCTCCTCGGCACCGATGCCGCAGTATGCGCCCGACGTGTCCACCAGACAGATGACGGGACGATCGAACTTCTGGGCCTCCTCCATCAGGCGCAGGCTCTTGCGATAGCCCTCGGGGTTCGCGCTGCCGAAGTTGCGCGCGATGCGCTCCTTCGTGTCCTGCCCGCGCTCGGTGCCCACCACCGTGACGGGCCGCCTGCCCAGAAGTGCCAGGCCGGCCACGACGGCCTCGTCGTCGCCGAAGTAGCGGTCGCCATGCAGCTCCAGGAAGCCGTCGAAGGTCTGACGGATCAGCGGCAGCACCGTCTGGCGCTCGGCCGAGCGCACGCGCTCCAGCCGCTCGTAGGCGCTCAGCTGGCTGCTGTCCACCGGCTGCTGCTCCTGCTCGTCCTTCTTGGCCTTCTGGTCGTCCTGGGGCTGGTCGGCCTTCTGGCCCTGCATGGCTTGCTTTGCGAACTTGCCCAGCGCGCCGGGCAGGACGTCGTTTGCCGCCAGCTCCGCCAGGTTCGTGATGGCCGAGCTCAGGGGCTCGCGCTTGCCCACGCCCATGGGCACGGGCACGGCGAACGCTGGCTTGCCGGGCTCGGGCTTGGCCTCGGGCACGGGCTCGGGCTCGTGCGCCAGAAGCTCCGGGTGCGTCGACGCGTCAGGTGCCAAGAAGGGCTTCACGTCGTGGAAGGCCAGGAGCATCGCCAGCATGGCGGGAAGGTCCTTGCGCTCGACGATGCGGTCGACGAAGCCGTGCTCCAGCAGGAACTCAGAGCGCTGGAAGCCCTGGGGCAGGCGCTTGTGCGTGGTCTGCTCGACCACGCGCGGGCCGGCGAAGGCCACGAGGGCGCCCGGCTCGGCCAGGGTGATGTCGCCCTCCATGGCAAAGCTGGCCGTGACGCCGCCCGACGTGGGGTCGGTCAGCACGACAATGTACAACAGGCCAGCCTCGCTGTGGCGGCGCACCGCCGCCGAGATCTTTGCCATCTGCATGAGGGAGGTCACGCCCTCCTGCATGCGCGCGCCGCCCGACACCGTGAAGCCCACGACGGGAATCTGCAGCTTCGTGGCCGTCTCGAACAGGCGGCAGATCTTCTCGCCCACCACGACGCCCATGGAGCCCATCATGAACTCGCCGTCCATGACAAAGATGGCCGTGGGGCAGCCGCCGATGGAGCCGACGCCGGTGATGACAGCGTCGTTCTCGCCGGTGCGCACGCGGGCGCGGCGCAGCTTGTCGGCGTAGCCGGGGAACTGCAGGAAGTCGGTGCCCATGAGGTCGGCGTCGGTCTCCTCGAACGAGCCGGCGTCCACGGTCATGGCCAGGCGCCTGCGGGCGCCCACGCGCATGGGATAGCCGCAGCGGGGGCACACGTCCAGGTTCTCGGACAGCACGTCCTCGTCGCACACGCGATGGCACGACGGGCACTTCACGAACACGTGCCTGCTGGGAAGCTCCACGGGCACCTGGGTGACGGGTCCCTCCAGGCGGTTCTCGCTCTTCTGCTTTTTTCTATCGGTTGGCATAGAGGTGCTCCATCAGGTCGGTGTGGTAGTTGCCCGACACGAACTCCGGGTTCGACAGGATCTCCAGCTGAAGCTCGGAGTTCTCGTCGACACCCTCGATCACGAGCTCGCCCAGGGCCGAGCGCATCTTGCGCAGGGCCTCCTCGCGCGACGGCGACGACACGATCAGCTTGCCCAGCATGGAGTCGTAGTACGGGGGCACCTTGGCTCCCTGGAACAGCGCCGTGTCGAAGCGCACCCACGGGCCGCCCGGCACATGCAGGTTCGACACGGTGCCGCACGAGGGCAGAAACTCGGGCGTCTCGGCGTTGATGCGGCACTCGATGGCGTGCCCGCGCACGTGGATGTCCCCCTGCGAGAAGGGCAGCTTTGCCCCGGCGGCCACGCGGAGCTGCCACTTTACCAGGTCGATTCCCGTGACCATCTCGGTCACCGGATGCTCCACCTGCAGGCGCGTGTTCATCTCCATGAAGGCGAACGTGCCGTCGTCGGAGTACAGGTACTCCAGCGTGCCCACGCCCATGTAGCCCACCGCGCGGGCCAGGCTGCGCGCGGCCTCGTGCATGTGCTCGCGCACCTCGGGCGTGATGGAGGGGCTGGGGCTCTCCTCC
>JAQXQO010000010.1 GCA_029101205.1 Coriobacteriales bacterium
CAAGGGTGCAATGGGATTTGTGTTCGGCGGCATTTGCGGAGCCGTGGCAGGCTTTGCCGCTGGCGTGTTGCTGGCCCCCCGTCCCGGTGCTGAGAGCCGTGCCATGGCCGCCGATGCCATGAACGACGCTTGGGACACGGCGGTCGACACCTACGAGCGTGGCTCGCAGGCAGTGAACGACAAGTTTGGCGGCGTGCGCCCCAGCATGGATGCCACCACCGACGAGCTGCGCGCAAAGGTCGACCTGGCGCGCGAGCGCATGGACCAGCTGCGCGAGTCGCTGTCCGGCATGTCCGCGGCCGCTGCCTCCGCAGAGCCCAAGCCGGCCTCCGAGGTTCAGGTGGAGCCCGTGGACGAGCCCGCCGCCTCCACGGATGCCACGCCCGAGGCACCCAGCGCCGAGTAGCCGACGCGGGACCTCGCCCGCACAGGCCACATACCGCAACGTCAGGGGCGCTGTCTTCGGGCGGCGCCCCGTCCCATGTACAGGGCGTGCCTGACTGCGCGCCAACGAGAGGAGCTATCGTGCTCAGAGTGAGCCAGATGGAAAAGCTGAAGGTCTTCAAGCCCCGCAAGGGCGCCACGGGAGACCCCCAGAAGCTGGATGCCAGCCAGCTGCAAAAGATCGGCATCATCCACCTGACCGTATGCTCCCCCAACGGCCGCCAGGTGGTGGGCTTCATGGTCCGCCGCCCCGACATCGCCGGCATGGTAAAGCAGAAGGACGTGTTCCTGGCGCGCGACTCCTTCGCGGTGTGCGACTACGGCCTGGTGGCCACGCGTGGCGACGACAGCTACGACGACCAGGCCCGCGAGCGCCTGCAGCTGGACTGGGAGAAGTGCATCATCTGGGCCGGCATGGACGCCAAGACCACGAACGGCCGCGAGCTGGGCTGGGTGAACGACTTCAGCTTCGACGCGAAGTCGGGCAACATAAAGACCTTCTACGTGGGAGACGGCGGCATGGCGTCCTCGCTGGTGGGCTTCGTCGAGGTGCCCGTCAGCATGCTGCGCGGCTACCAGAAGGGCTTCATGCTGCTGGACCCCGAGGCCGCAAAGCTGCAGCTGGACGGCGGCTTTGCGGCGAAGGCGGGTCAGGACTACGCCCGCGCAAAGGTCGAGGGCAAGAAAGCCGGCCAGAAGGCCGCGAAGGCTGCCGACAACGTGGTCCAGAAGGGCGCCTACGGCCTGGGCAAGCTCATCGGCAAGGCCAAGCGCTCCATCGAGGAGGCCCAGCAGGAGGACGAGGAGCCCAAGGTCGAGCCCGCCCGGAAGGTACCCAGCGTGTCCGAGCCCGTGAAGGCCCCCGCGCTGGACGGCTCGCAGACGGTCGACGACGAGTCCCAGCTGAGGACGTTCGTACCCGCCAGCCAGGTGGGGGGCGACGCACCGGAGGAGCCCGCGCAGCAATCAACCGCAGCTCAGGAGGGTCAGAGCTCTTCCGGGCAGCCGGAGGGCGCCAAGACCCAGGCGGCCAAGGCCCAGCCTTCCGCCAAGCCATCCAAGCCCGTGCAGAAGCACCGGTCCAAGCACAAGCCCACTGCGGGCGAGGAGGCCGCGCGCGCCTTCGGCCGCGGCCTGGGCCGCATGAACAGCATGTTCGGCTCATTCGTGGACGAGTACAAGAAGTCCAGCAAGTAGCTCCCGGGCCATTCGGGGCCGCGTGCTACCCTTGAGCAGTCAGCACTCTGCGAGAGGGACCCTATGACCCAAAAGCACAGCTTTTCTTCCGCCCTGAAGGGGCTGGGAGCCGTCATACGAAAGGCTGCCGGAAATGCGCGTCAGCATCACGCCGAGGCGCGGGCGCACTACAAGGCGCTCTCGCGTCCGGAACGCCGCCGCTGCGTGCGTCATGCGATTCTGCGCACCGTGGCCGTTCTGCTCTTGGTGGTCGTCGTGGCCATAAACATAGCGGCCGTGCGCTTTGGCGAGTCGCTGGACATCGTCCTGTCCAGCGACCAGGTGCAGGTCTCGCAGTCCGACGCGGCCGCCCGCACGGCCAAGGGCACGCAGCTGGCGCAGCAGATCCAGGACGAGGGCACGGTCCTGCTGAAGAACGACGACTCCGCCCTGCCCCTCTTGTCCAGCGATGACCGCGTGAACGTGTTTGGGTGGTCGTCCACGCAGTGGATAGGCGGAGGCTCCGGCTCGGGTGGCGTGTCGGGCAAGGTCACGGGCTTCTTGGACGCCTTGACCAGCTACGGCATCTCGTACAACACCGAGCTCACAAACATGTACAAGGACTTCAAGTCCGAGCGCCCCTACCAGAGCGAGGGCTCGCTGAACAAGCATGACTACGAGTTCTGCCGCCTGTACGAGCCCGACGTCTACGACCAGACCTACTACACCGACCAGCTGCTGGAGGACGCGCAGAACTACTCCGACACGGCCATCGTGGTGCTGGGCCGCCAGGCGGGCGAGTCCATCGACTGCCCCACGCGGCAGTACCGCGTCACCGACAAGTCCGGCAAGGTAAAGCTGGACGCGTCTCGCACCTACCTGGACATCTCGCCCGAGGAGGAGGACCTCCTGCGCTACGTGGGCGCCAACTACGACAAGGTGGTCGTGGTGGTGAACTCCACCAACACCATGAACCTGGGCCTGCTGCAGACCATCCCCGGCATCGATGCCGTGGTGCTGGCCGGCACCACGGGCACCAGCGCCGCCAGCGAGCTGCCAAAGATGCTGTGGGGCGAGGTGGATCCCTCCGGGCGCACCACCGATACGTTCGCCTACAACTTCAGGACTGCCGCCAGCTACGCCAACTCCGGCGCGCAGGGCGAGGGCAGCTACTACAACTCGTTCGGCGTCTATCCCGCAGACGGCACCCTGAACTCCAACGTGGGCGTGACCGAGAAGTACGGGTCGGCCCGCTTCGTCGACTACAAGGAGGGCATCTACGTCGGCTACCGCTGGTACGAGACGGCGGATGCCGAGGGCTACTGGAACGACGTGCACAACGCCTACGGAGACGGGTATGCCGGCGTGGTCCAGCACCCCTTTGGCTACGGCCTCAGCTACACCACGTTCAAATGGCAGGTCGTTGACCGCACGCCCAAGGCTGGGTCGGACTTCAGCCGCGACACCACCTTCACGTACACGGTGCGCGTGACCAACACCGGCAGCGTGGCCGGCAAGGACGTGGTGCAGCTGTACTACACCGCTCCCTACACCAAGGGAGGCATCGAGAAGTCCAGCACGGTCCTGGCTGCCTTCGCGAAGACCGACCTTCTGCAGCCGGGCGAGAGCCAGGACGTCACGCTGTCGTTCAGCGCCGACGACATGGCCTCCTACGACTGCTACGACGCCAACGGCAACGGCTTTGCAGGCTACGAGTTGGAGGCCGGCACCTACAAGGTGGAGCTGAAGACCGACGCCCACACCCTGGCCGACTGCGACCACGCCAGCACCAGCTACACGCTGCAAAACGGCATCCTGTGCGAGAACGACCAGGTCACCGGGGCAGTCGTGTCGAACCGTTTCACCGGCTCGTCCGCGGAGGACGGCGTGTCCATAGACGGCAGCCAGACCGAGGGCGGTATCACCTACCTCAGCCGCGCCGACTTCAAGGGCACGTTCCCCACGAAGTCCGCCGACCGCGACATGTCGCAGGAGGTCATGGACCTGAACCTGTACACGGCCAGCACGGGCACCGCCCTTCTGGACTCCACGCGCACGTCCGCCTCCTCCGAGCTGGCCCTTGCCAACGCAAAGACCGGAGAAATCACCAGCCTGGGGCAGGAGCTGGGGCTGAACTACGACGATGCGCGTTGGGACTCGGTACTGGACAATATCAGCCAGGCGGACATGGAGAAGCTGGTGCTGCACGGCTACTCCAGCACCTCGGCCATCGACTCGGTCGGCAAGCCAAAGACCAAGGACCTGGACGGCTCTTCTCAGGCGGCGTCGTTCCACCAGATGAAGTATGGCGTGGGCTATCCCAACCCCACCACGCTGGCGCAGACCTGGAATACCGAACTGGCGCTGCAGTACGGCCGGCAGGTGGGGATGGAGTGTGCCGACCTGGGCATCGACGGCTGGTACGCTCCATCGGCAAACCTGCACCGCTCGCCCATGGGCGGACGCAACTACGAGTACTACTCGGAGGATCCGCTGATCAGCGGCCTCATGGCGTCTCAGACGCAGCTGGGCTCGCGCCAGGCGGGCACCTACAGCTACATGAAGCACATGATCTTGAACGAGCAGGACTCCTACCGCGACTCCCTGTACACCTGGCTGACCGAGCAGTCGCTGCGCGAGCTGTACCTGCGGCCGTTCAAGATAGCCGTCGAGCAGGGCGGTGCCACGGGAATCATGAGCTCGTACAACCGCATCGGCGCGGTGTGGACCGGCGGCAGCAGCGCGCTTTTGACTAGCGTCCTGCGCGGGGAGTGGGGCTTCGAGGGCGCGGTCATCACCGACTACTGCGACCACCAGCAGTACATGAACGCCGACCAGGCGCTCTTGGCCGGTGGTGACCTGTACATGGACGGCGTGTTCCGAAACGGCACGTTCAAGGGGACGGCGGACAGCATTACCTACCGCGTGGCGCTGCGGCGGGCCACGAAGGACGTGCTGTACATGTGGCTGAACGCCCGCGCCACGAACCTGCAGTACAACGCCAGCGCCACCCAGGGCGCCCAGTCCGAGCTGGTGCGGCCGCTGAAGATCACTGGCCCGTCCTACGTGCTCATAGCCATGGCGGTTATAGACGGCCTGACGGCGCTGCTGCTGGTGATCCACTTCGTCAGGCGCTACCGGAAGCGGCACCCAAAGAAGCCCGAGCCGGGAGACCGCGACGGCGACCCGAACGTGAACCTGGACGTCAGCAGCCGCGAGATTCACGCGGGCTAGCTCCGGCCGGCGGCCGCAGTGACGCGTCACGGCCGCTACCAAGCATGCGGTGAAGAAGGGCATGGATTGGCTGTGGGGCCTCGGGCATTGCGCCCGGGCCCAGCGCTTGTGAAACGAGCCCCATGATTATCACTATTTGCGAGGGGGTATGGCGCCAAGGGGCCTTGGGTATACTTGTGCCACGCCCAAGGCACTCCGCCCTTGGATACGCCCTAGGAGGGACTCATGGTAGTCATATTGATCGTCGTCGCCATCGTCGTGGTGCTGGCCATCCTGTGGATCAGCCTGTACAACGGCATCGTGCGCAAGGACAACCGTTGCGACAACGCCTGGCAGACCATCGACGCCCAGCTGCAAAGGCGCAACGACCTCATCCCCAACCTGGTCGAGACCGTGAAGGGCTACGCCAAGCACGAGTCGTCCACGCTGGAGGCCGTCACCGCCGCCCGCTCCGCCGTCTCGAGCGCCCGTACCCCCGAGGAAAAGATGCAGGCCAGCAACGTCCTGACCGACGCCCTGACGCATCTGTTCGCCGTGTCCGAGGCCTACCCCGACCTGAAGGCGAACGCCAACTTCCAGCAGCTGCAGAGCGAGCTCACCGACACCGAGAACAAGATCTCCTACGCCCGCATGAGCTACAACGACTGCGTCCTGGAGTACAACAACGCCATCGAGACCTTCCCTGGCAACATCGTGGCTGGCAGCAAGTTCCGCCAGCGCCAGGGCTTCGAGGTGGCCACCGCCTCCGCCCGCGAGGCCCCCAAGGTCCAGTTCTAGCGGCCTGCCGCCACCCGTTTCCAGCGGATGGCGGCTTTTTTGTACGGACGGCACCGGCCTACGGACGGGGATGCCCTTCTTGCCAGAGCCTTAGGCGGACAACCAGCGCCTGAGGCAGCTGGCGGCTAGAAAAAACGCCGGACCCTGGGGCCCGACGCTAGCATGCTGGCGGAGGGAGAGAGATTCGAACTCTCGAGGCGACGTAAGCCACCTGGCGGTTTTCAAGACCGCTGCATTCAACCGCTCTGCCATCCCTCCATGGATGTGGACGGCTCCGAGGAGCTGCCAAAGAGCGGTATTATCCTAACGCAAGTAACGCGCGCGATTGGCGCAAATCCGGCTTGTGGAGTCCTTGCGCAGCGCGTTCGTCGGTTCGGTCTCGAAGGAATCACTCCATGAGCTTGGATGATGCCACGTTTGATAGTTCCCGGGAGGCCGCCGACGGCCAGGCGCCTGCTGGTACCTGCTTTTCCGCAGGCATGTCAACCGGAGCCCCCTCGAGCCTGCCTGGCGGCTCTGAAATTGCCGCGTCGGGCAGCGTTGCCGCATCGGGCAGCGCGCTCTCCGCCACCCCCGATGACCTGCGGTTCATGGGCCAGGCGCTGAACGAGGCGCGTCTGGCCGCCGCCGAGGGAGAAGTGCCCATCGGGGCCGTGGTCGTGTGCGACGGAGAGGTGGTCTCTCGTGCGCACAACCGCCGCGAGCTGGATTTGGATCCGTCTGCCCACGCGGAGTTTCGTGCCATGGTGGATGCCTCGCGAGCGCTGGGTCGCTGGCGCCTGACGGGCTGCACCGTGTACGTGACGGTGGAACCCTGTCTCATGTGCGCCGGCCTCATGGTGAACGCACGCATCGACAGGTGCGTCTATGGCGCCCCGGACCCGAAGGGCGGGGCGGTGGGGAGCCTGTACGACGTCAGCCATGACTCCCGGCTGAACCACAAGTTCGAGGTCACATCGGGCGTGAGGGCGGACGAGTGCGCGCAGGTGATGCGGGACTTCTTCCGCGTCCGCCGTGCGCAGCGAAAGGCCGCCCGGAAGGCCGAAAGGGCCTCAGGCGGGAATCAACAGCACATAAACTAGGCGCAGCAGGCCACAGCCGCCGTGTCTACACCACCTGGAAGGTAAAGAAGTCCAGGTAGTGGGTCTGCGGCACACCCCACAGCACGGGGTGATCGGGGGCCTGCTGGCGTTGCTCTATCTGCTTTAGCTGCACGTTCGCGTTGTGCGCGGCCTCGGCTATGGCCTTCTGCAAAAGCTCGGTGGTCATGAAGTGGCTGCAGCTGCACGTGGCCAGGTAGCCGCCGCGGGGCAGCAGCTGCAGGGCAGCCTGGTTTATCTCGCGATAGCCCTTCAGCGCGTGGGCCACGGTGGAGCGGCTCTTTGTAAAGGCGGGCGGGTCCAGCACGATGAGGTCGAAGGGGCCACCCTCGGCCTTGGCAAAGGCGTGGTCCTGGCGCAGGCGGGGCAGGTACTCAAGCACGTTTGCGCAGGTAAAGCCCATGTTTTGGTCTAGGCCGTTCAGGCGGGCGTTCTCGCGTGCCAGGTCGACGGCAGACTGGCTGACGTCGACGCAACGCACGAACTCGGCACCGCCCGCGGCGGCGTTCAGGCCAAAGGGTCCCACGTGGCTAAAGCAGTCCAGCACGCGCCTGCCGCGCGACAGCTCGCGCACGGCTCGGCGGTTGTACTTCTGGTCCAGGAAGAAGCCCGTCTTTTGCGAGTTCTCCAGGTCCAGGTCGAAGGCGATGCCGTTCTCGCGTACCATGACGCGAGTGGAGAGCTGGTCAAGATCCTCGTTGCTTGGTGTGGCCTCTGTGTCGGCGGCCGGCTGCGTGCCAACGGCCGGCTGCCCCGCCGACTCGCTGTCAGTCCCGTCGCCAGGCTGCCACCAGCCCTTGTACTGGGGCAGGCCCTCCTTCAGGCGAGATGGCGCGTCGTTGCGCTGGTAGATGCCGCGAATGTCCTGGTCGTCGTCGCGCAGCACCTCCAGCAGCAGGGGGAATATCACGGGGCGCAGCCGGTCCATGCCCACGGTGTTCACCTGCGCCACGAGCACGTCCTCGTAGCGGTCCACGGTCAGGCCGGGAAACCCGTCCGCCTCCGAGAAGATGACGCGGCAGCAGTTGGTGTCGGGCTCGCAGCCGGGAAGGGCGCGCGATCCCATGCAGGTCTTACGGTACTCCCAGGCCCACTGGACCTTGCGACGCCAGAAGTTCTGGTCAAAGCGGTCGTTTGCGTTGCGCGTCACCAGGCGCACGCGGATCTTGCTCAGCTGGCTGATGAGACCTGTGCCCAGGTACGTGCCGTTCTGCTGGACCACGTCGACGACGTCGCCGTTCTGCACGGGGTTGCCGTCGGGCCCGGGTTGCACATCCAGCACCTCTCCCTCGAACACCCAGGGATGGCCCGACTTTGCTAGGTGGGCCGCCTTCTTTGTGACGACGACGCTGGGGTAGGGGCGAGCTTGGTGCATGGACATGGATTCTCCTATCTGTGTGCAACATCCCCAGTGTGACACGTGTCTGGCCGTATGGCTTGCCGCCCAGGTCCAACTCAGAAAAACAGCCCAGAGATGGCACGAGAAGTGCCGCTGCAAGAAGGGGCAATGCGGGCGCAGCGCAAATAGCGCGCGTATGCAGGTGAGAAACGCCCCCAATCCGTACGCGAGTATATGAGCCTGCACTAGGCCCGTTTGTGTAAACGCGATTCAGCCCAGCGAGAAATGCCTAGTAACACAGTATGCGAATCGAGAACAATCGAAAAATTGGCGGAACGGAAAATGCACCAATGGCTGTTTGTTTCCTAAACCGACCAGTCGCGTTAACCGAATGTTTCGTATCGGCGGGTGGCTGAATATTGCCGGGTAAACGGTCCTACTATTCATGCCACTTTCCACACGTGACGGGAAATGCTCGTCAGTGCTCATTTGTAAAGGAGGGTATTGGATCTATGAACGGAGTAACTGTCATCCTTTTAGCTGCGGTGGTCCTGGTTATTGGATACGTCGTATATGGGCGCTGGCTGGCGAAGTCCTGGGGCGTTGACCCCAAGGCCCTGACTCCTGCCGTCCGCATGGAAGACGGCAAGAATTTCTCGCCTGCTTCTCGCTTCACCGTGTTTGCGCACCAGTTCTCCTCCATCTGCGGCGCTGGCCCCGTGACGGGCACCATCGTCGCCATGGCATTCGGCTGGGTGCCGGTTATGCTGTGGGTCCTTGTGGGTGGCATCTTCTTTGGTGCTGTTCACGACTTCGGCGCCCTGTACGCCTCGATGAAGAACAACGGCAAGTCCCTTGCCCAGCTGATCGAGAAGTACATCGGCAAGACCGGCCGTCGCCTGTTCCTGCTGTTCAGTTGGCTGTTCTGCCTGATCGTCATCGCTGCCTTCACCTCCATGGTGGCTGGCACCTTCAAGATGACCGTCGGTGACGGTGGCGCTGTTGACTTCACCAAGTCCTACTTTGGCGCAGCCGCCGGCACGATTTCGCTGCTGTTCACCTTCGTCGCCATCCTGTTTGGCTGGGCTTGCCGCAAGTTCGACCTGAAGGGCTGGAAGCAGTTCGTCTGCGCCGTCGTCCTGATGTTCGCAATGTTCGCCGTCGGCATGCAGCTCCCCCTGTACCTGGACGAGAACGGCTGGATTGCCGTCACCATGGCTTACCTGGTGTTCGCAGCTGCCATGCCCATCCAGACCCTGAAGCAGCCTCGTGACTACCTGACCACCATCATGATGGTCGTTATGATTGTCGCCGCGGTGCTCGGCATCTTTGTCATGGGCGCCAACGGCGAGGCCGCCATGTCCGCTCCTGCGTTCGTCGGCTTCACCAACGCCAGTGGCCAGTTCCTGTTCCCCGTGCTGTTCGTGTCCGTTGCTTGTGGTGCTCTGTCCGGCTTCCATAGCCTGGTTTCCACCGGCACCTCTTCCAAGCAGATCTCCAACGAGACCGACGCTCTGCCCGTTGGCTATGGTGCCATGGTTCTGGAGTCCTTCGTTGGCATGATCGCCATCGTCGTCGCCGCCATCATGTACAAGGACATGAACACCGTGGGCGTCAACGGCGTCGTTTCCACCCCGTTCCAGATCTTCGCCGGCGGCATCGCCAAGGGTATGACCATGTTTGGCATGGACAAGACCGTCTCGACCGTGTTCATGACCATGTGTGTCAGTGCACTGGCTCTGACTTCGTTGGACGCCGTGGCTCGTATCGCTCGTCTGTCCTTCCAGGAGTTCTTCGCCAAGTCCAACGACGCTCTGGCCGTTGAGACCGAGAAGACTGGCGCCATGAAGGTCGTCGGCAACCCCTGGTTCGCTACCGTCGTTACCCTGGTCTGCGGCCTGTCCCTGACCTTCGGCGGCTACCTGAACATCTGGCCGCTGTTTGGTGCTTCCAACCAGCTGCTGGGCGGCATGACCATGATTACCATCGCCGTGTTCTGCAAGGTCACCGGCCGCAAGGGCTGGATGCTGTACGTGCCCGTCGTGTTCCTGCTGTGCTGCACCTTCACCTCGCTGGTCCAGTCTATCATGGGCTGCGTCACCGCCATCGCGACGTACGGCCTGCTGGGCACCACCGCGAAGGGAGCTTCCGTGCTCCTGACCTCTGGCCTGCAGCTCGTGTTCGCCGTCCTGCTGGTGGTCCTGGGCGTCATCGTTGCCTACAACTGCCTGAAGGAGTTCTTCACCAAGAAGGCTGGCTCCATCCCCGACGAGGAGCCCGAGTGGTCCGAGCTTGGCCGCAAGCATGTGGCTGAGGCCGAGGTTGCCGCCAAGGCTGGCAAGGCTACCACCGAGCCCGCTACCCAGGCGTAAGCTGCAGTAGCAAAGAGCTTCAAACAAAGGAGGGGCCGCGCATCCGCGCGACCCCTCCTTTCTGTGGTCCTCCAAGCCTGCATACGCTCCAAGTCTGCACGCGTATAAGGGCTGCCCCATCGTTCAAAACGGGCCATGCCACCAAGACGCGTAGACTTCACCAAAGCAGGGTCACGCTCAAAAACGTCTCCGTGCTCCCAAGTCGTGCCCCTGCTCATAAAACGTCCCCACGCTCCGAGTCGTCCCCACGCTAGCTAGGCGGGGAGATGACCCTCAATATCTGAAAAATAACCAAATTTCACCCATGCGGGGGCTCTGCTGCGGAGTCGCTCCGTGGAAAACAACCGATATGGCTAGTTGGAGAGGGTGTTTTGTGACTCGCTGAGTAGTAAGGGTCTCTGCGTACGATAACAACGAACGCCTGGTTATCTGATATGCAGAAACAAGAGGCCCTGATACTCAAGCGGTCGTAAAACACTCTCTCCAATTCGGGTTCTCAGTCGTTTTTCGTCAGGTGACTCTCTGTAGAACCCGGTCGAATCACCTCTAGATGTGGGGGCACGCGGAGTCAGGCATCGGTTTCATGAAACGGGGCCAAGATTACCCGACGCCGGGGCACATGCTCGCACTGCGTGTAGGTGGTAACGGGTGAGCATTGGCCCACGTTTGCAGGTTTTCCCGCGATGCCAAGCAGGTCAGGGCCCCAATGCGCAATACTAGGGCGTATGGATACTTCAAAATTTGCCGAGCTCGGGCTAAACGAGCAAATACTGGCCGGGGTCGAAGCCCTCGGCTTCACCGATCCGACTCCCGTACAGGCCGAGGCCATTCCCCTGGTGCTGGCCGGCAGAGATGTCGTTGCCTCCGCGCAGACTGGCACGGGCAAGACGGCAGCGTTCGCCTTGCCGGTTCTGCAGGTGATTCAGCCGTATTCCAGGGCTGCGCGTCAGCAGGCTGCGCAGGATTCCCCTGCTAGTGAGTCCAATTCGAAAGAGTCGCCCAATCACGACGAATCCAAGGCCGAGGCTTCTGGTGTCGATTCGGGCAACGCCACCGGAGCAGGTGGCGCTCACCAGGTTCTTGCGGACATGGCACCCGAGGACCCTCACCTAAGCGTACCCATGGACGCGGTCGAAGCGGCAGACCCTTCTACCAGCGCTTCCGCGTCCGACGCTCCAAAGAAGCCCCGTCGTCGTCACCACAAGAAGGCGGTGGCTCTGTCCTCCGATGATTCTGTCGAGGAGCCGAAGCCAAAGAAGCGCTCAAAGGGCAAGAAGTCTGCCAGCAAGGCAGGGGACGGAGCCGGCACCAAGTCCGCCAAGAAGTCCGAACCTGACGACGTGAGGCCAGACGACAAGTCCGACGCAAAGCGCAAGCGCCGCCGCAAGCACGCAAAGAAGCGCCAGGCAGATGGCGTCGCCGAGCAGATAGCCTCGGCTGTCGACCTGAACGCCCATCCGTTTGGCCCGTTCGCGCTGGTAATTACCCCCACGCGTGAGCTGGCGCAGCAGATAGACGACGTGGTCTCCACGGTATGCGAGCACACCGACCAGCGCGCGGTCATCGTGATGGGTGGCGCCAAGTTCGACCGCCAGATTCGCGAGCTGCAGCGCGGGTGCGACATGCTGGTAGCTACCCCCGGTCGCCTCATCGACCTGATGGACCATGATCACGTGGACCTCTCGCAGGTGAAGGTGCTCGTGCTGGACGAGGCCGACCGCATGCTGGACATGGGCTTCTGGCCCAGCGTCCGTCGCATCGTGGGTGCCCTGCCCAAGGACCGTCAGACGCTGCTGTTCTCTGCCACGATTCCGCCCTCGAT
>JAQXQO010000011.1 GCA_029101205.1 Coriobacteriales bacterium
GCGGCGATGGAACGCGCGTGTACGTCGAGCCCGATGCTGGTACGATAGAGCATGGCTGGGACCTCCTGCGAAATGTGGTAAGCCGGTCGGACAACCGAAGCCTAACCCACGATGCCCCACAGAGGGCCCTTGTTTCTTGAGTGAGGTTCCAGCCGCCTTTCTCCATATCGTCTAGAAAGGCCCCTGCAAACTCCGGGTCTGGGCGTCTAGGTGCCACTTATTTCCGGGTCTGGGCAGCGAACGACCAGACCCGTCGACTTTAACGTGCGGAATCCACCCAGACCGGGATATTGGCGCAGGCCAGCCGCCCACGTCTGGACATCGACGCAGGCCAGCCGCCCACGTCTGGAAATGCAAGCGAACCAGACTAAACACATCCGATAATCGACGCAGTCCAGACGCCTAGACCTGTCGATAGGCCCATGCCAGGCATCCCGACCCGGAGCTGGCCAACCCTGCTCTGCCAGACCGAGGCACCTGGACATCTGGAGATGGCTCGCTTCATGCGCCCAAAACTGGACGTAGGACTGTCTAAACGCCCCGAACTGGGGCCAATCAGCTCCGCTCTTCCCAGTCGGGGCGTCCCAATCCGGAACGGAGCAACCCCCCGCGCGTCACAATCCACGCGTTTGGGCAGGTAAGAGGGACATTCCAGCCAAATTGGGGCGGCACCCACCCCGACTAGACGTCAGTGGCCACCTCGATTGCCTGCCGTCAGCCACCCCAATTGGGTTTCGGCGGCGTCGTGTAACATAGTTGCAATTCCAACAGCGCATCTACCCCTTGCGGGCTACGATGTAGCCAGCTACACGGGCCGGAATGGCTACGCTGGCAGCTGTTCCACCCAATCAAGAAGTTCGTGTAAGAAGTTCTTGCAGGAAGAATCGCGCGAGACAGAGCACGGCACCAACCGCAGGTGGGGTCAGCGGCCTCACCGCTCGGAAGGCACCTCTTGGAATGCACCGGAGCGCGAGCCGCAACGCGAGCCGCAACAAGTACCATAACGGGCACCGCAACGGCAGCCAAAACGAGGCCGCGCAAAGAATCTCGCCGCAACAGAATCGAGGGGTCATGGAAGTCCAAATAAAGCGCGTGTACGAGGAGCCTTCGGCTGACGACGGGTACCGCATCCTGGTTGACAGGCTGTGGCCGCGCGGCATCCGCAAGGAGGCGCTGGCCATGGACGAGTGGGCAAAGTCGCTGGCACCCTCGACCGAGGCGCGCAAGGCCTTCGCGCACAAGGCGGAGAACTTCCCCTCGTTCAAGGGCCGCTACCTGCAGGAGCTGGACACCAGCGACGAGGCCGCCCAGGAGGTGGAGCACCTGCGCCAGCTGGGCCCCGACAGAATCACCCTGCTGTACGCAGCAAAGGACCCTCAGGTGAACCATGCCGTCGTCCTGCGCTCGTGGCTCAGCGAAAGGCTGGGCGCCACCGAGGCGTAGCGAGGTCGAGGCCCCTCCCCTACAGCGTGTCCAGAGCCAGCTGGCGCATGCGCACCTGGCCCGAGGGGCCGTGCTCCAGCACGTTCACGTGCGTGAAGCCGCACTCGATGGCCTTAGCCACGGCCACGTCGAAGGCGCCGTTCAGAAGCTCCCCCTGATGCGCGTCTGCGCTGATGAAGATCTGGCCTCCGAAGTCGTGCAGCGCGCGCAGGAGCTCGGTGCGCGGGTACAGCTCCGCCTTGCGCCCGCGGTTCACGGCGCCGCAGTTTATCTCGAACGGCACGCCCTGGCTCACCAGGTGCTCCATGGCCTCCAGTGCGGGGTCCAGGTACGCACGGCTGGTCTCATCCACGAAGTGCAGCTGGTCATTGAAGCGCGTCACCAGGTCGAAGTGGCCCACGAACGTGCAGTGCGTTCGGTCGTACACCTGCGCCTCCAGCTGGTAGTAGGCACGGCACAGCGCCAGCCAGTCACCGCCGTAGTACTCGCGGCACAGCTGCTGCATCATCTGGGGCGTGTTGTCCACGCTCATGGGCACGGGCGTCTGCACGTCCAGGAAGTGCGTGGAGCCGATAACGTACTCGGCGCCGGGGCAGCATGCCGGGTCGTAGACGTTGTCCAGCTCGACCCCCATCAGGATGTCCAGCTGGTCGTCGTACTTCTGGCGCAGGCGACCGATCTCGGCCACGTACGCATCCCAGTCCATGTGGATGTCGGGGTCCATGTGGCCCGAGAATCCCAGGTGGTAGAAGCCCAGCCGGATGGCCTGCTGGACCATCTCCTCGGCCGTGTTCGTGCCATCGCACATCGTGGTGTGGGTGTGGTAGTTCGCGCGCAGCATGTTCTTCTCCCATAGCAAAGGGGCGGCCGGAAGTCCGACCGCCCAGACGTCGTGGCGTGCGTTAGCGCTTGCCCGTGTCAATCTTTCCGTTGCGTCGGTCGGCGCCCCAGAAGCACAGAGACATCATGCCCGGGCCCACGTGGCAGCCGATGGTGGGGCCGATGGTGTTCACCACGAAGCTGGCGTTGGGGTCGACCTGGCGCACCATTTCCTCCAAGCCGGGCTCCTCGTCGGCGCAGTCGGCGTTGCCCAGGCACACCACCTCGCCGCCGTCGTCGCCGGCGACCTCGCTGCGATACGCGTCGGAGTCGTGGTACTTCTTGAAGTAGGAAACCATCTTTTTGATCGACTTCTTGCGGCCGCGGGCCACGCCCAGGATGGTGAGCTCGCCCTCCAGGTCCCAGCTCAGCAGCGGCTTCGCGTCCAGCAGCGACGCCAGCTTAGCAGCCGCCGGCGGGATGCGCCCGCCGCGCCGCAGGGCGTCCAGGTTGTCCAGGGTGAACACCGTCTGCACGTGGTAGCGGGCATCGGAGGCCCAGGCCACCATCTGGTCGGCCGTCAGGCCGCGGTCGCGCTGGCGGATAGCCTCGATGACCAGCAGGGTCTGCGAGGTGGAGCCGATGCGCAGGTCCACAATCTGCAGCGGCACGTTGTCCGCCCCGTACTCCTCGCGAAGGCGATCCAACACGGCGCATGCGCCGTTGTAGCAACCCGAGATGCCGCTGCTGAAGCACAGGTACACCGTGGGCTTCCCCGCCTGTATGATCTGGCGGAACGCCTTGTCGAACTCGCCCTGAGAGGGCTGGGAGGTCTTCGGGCTGGCGCCGTTGCGGATACCCTCGTAGAACTCGTGGGCCGAGCGGCTCTGGAACAGGTCGTCCACGCCGTGCAGCCCGCCGTCCGGTTTGCCGGCCTCGGTGTACGAGAAGGGCAGGTACTTCACATCGTGTTCGGCGAGGTACTCCGCGGTGAGGTCGCACGGGGAGTCGGTGATGATCTGGCAGTTGCGCGTCATGGTTTCCTTCTGGCTATGGATGGTTGCTCTAGGCAGAATCGATTATAAGCCGTCCCCATCCACCGGGAAAACCACCATGTTCGCGCAGTCCACGAACGCACGGAACTGTTTGTCAGATTGTTTTGGGTATATCCTGAATGAAACCTAATCCCTGGCTTGACCAAAGGAGCCACCATGTTCAACCGGACTCTTGGCACCAATCACCGCCGGTCAAATGGCATTGTCGTCGGAGCGATCGTAGCCGCCCTGGCACTTGGTGGCGCCGTCTGCGTACCTCTGGCAGGATGTTCCGCGGGCGGGTCCGACGCGACGGGATCCAGCACCCAGGCGTCCGACCAGTCCCAGGATGGCTCGCAGGACGACACGGCAAGCCAGACCGCCGACCAGTCCGCAAGCGACCAGTTAGGCAGCGCCCAGAACACGATCGCCCAGAACGAGGGACAGCAGAACGCCATAGCCGTACCAGACGTGACCGGCCAGAACCAGGACGACGCCACGAAGGCGCTGCAGGACGCGGGGCTTGTGGCCAACGTGCAATGGCAGGAGAGCGAGCAGCGCTATCCCCAGGTCGTCAGCACCGACCCCGCCGCCGGCACGAAGGTGCTCCCCGGTCAGACCGTGACCGTGTACGTGGCCTCCCCCGGCGCCCGCAGCGAGCTGTACCTGAGCGACTACATGGTGGTGTCGCGCGACAGCCAGCAGAAGTACCTCAGCTGGAAGGGCTGGACGCAGACGGGTGACGCCGGCACGTGGGTCGAGTGGCACAAGGACGGCTGCGGCATCCTGGAGTTCGGGAAGGGCCGCATGCAGATAGACGAGGTGCCCGACGACCCGCCCGCGCAGAGCTACGACTTCGTGGGCTATCGTCCCTATGGCACGACTGCCGCGGACGACCCCATGGGCTACTGGGTCACCGACTACCCCGGCGACCTCAGCGGCCCCACCGCCTCCCTCGCCTACCTGGCAAAGGCCGAGAAGGTCTGTGGATTCAGCGACCCCATCGCCCACTACGACGTGGGAGAGGCGCCCGACATGGGGATGGAGGGCTACAGGTCCGTGTCGGAGATCGGCCGCGCCAGCGACCGGTCCTACTGGTTCGTGATGGAGGAGGACTCCCCGTACAAGGGCACGCACCGCGTGGTCATGCAGGTTGCGCGCAAGGACCTCGTGGGCAGCGACCCCCAGGAGGCCCTGAAGAACTTCTATGTGAACGAGCACGTGGGCTAGCGCACGCTCCAAGCGACACCCACCCGGCGTTGCGACCAATCCTGCCCAGTTAGCGACCCCTATTTCGGGCTTCGCCGCATTGAGGGGCGCAGCCTGGTCGCATCAGACAGACTCAACCTCCCTGCCCGTGCATTCAGTCGGAATGCACGGGCGCTTCAATGTCATGGGGTTATTCCACACGCCGCATCCTTGAGACAGCCTGACGGATCTTGTGGAAAAGAACCCACGCAACCCGACAAGCAGTCGGAGAAGCGCAACCCCGTGAAGGCTCATCGAGCGGATCTACCGGGCAGCCGGCGGAGCGCTCCGCCAGCGAGTCCACGGGCGGCACACCCGGCATCGTGTGGTCGGGCATCACCAGCGCATTTGGGCTGTATGCGACTTCACCGCCAGATCCGCAGGCGGCTCCGTTTTCACAGCACATGAGCGCACGAAAGAAGGGCACCGAGGTCCGGACCGCCAGAATCGCGCGGTTCGAAGCCTCGGTGCCCCATCCGCTACAGCCGAAAGGAGCTGTCGCCTGCTTCAAGTGGCCGACTACTTCGCCGGCTTCTTTGCAAAGTGCCTCTGGCACACCACGGTTACCACAATCGTCGCCACCGCCAGGGCGATGCTGAGCACCAGCATGCCCGTGGCATCCAGGTCGCCCCTTCCGGAGTTGATGATGTACGGCGTCATGACGCCCACCAGGGCGACATAGGCCATCGACGCATACACCACGATGCCATTCTTCCACACGGCATAGGCGACGATGGCGCCGATGCCCAGGACGATGGCAATCACAGGCACGACGGAGTACAGGTTGGCCATCGACTCGGCCGAGCCGGAGCTGTAGTTCATCAGCTCGTCGATGTTTGCCACGGTCTCGAAGAACTCGTGCAGGTCGGAGAGCGTGTACTCGTTCTGGAGCCGTAGCGAGCTGGAATCGTAGGAGCTGCCTCCGATTGCGCTCGAGAAGTCGTTGAGCCCACCCATCACGTCCGCCGTGACGCTCGAGGCGCGCAGGGTATCCGAACCCGTCCGAAACCAGGCGGTGTTCAGCGAGACCAGCAAGGTGACGGCCACCATGGTGCACACCACCACGCGAGCGACGAAGCCGCCCTTTAGCCAATCGGGCGACGCCACGGTCACGTGCACCACGGGAGCAGGGGCCGCTTGGGGCGCAAAGCCCGATGCGACAGGGCCCGCGGGATAGGCGCTCGACCCGGGCGTGCCTGCACCCTGCGCGCCAGTGGCGGCAGGTCCCGCGTTTGGCGCGGCGACGGCCGGCCTCAAGGCCGCGCCGCACGCGCTGCAGAACTTCGCCCCGTCCGGATTCTGATGCCCACACTTCGTGCAAAACATGGAAGGTCTCTTCTCGTGCTTCTTACTCGTACTTTTGCATGACAAAGCTTACATAGGATGCGGGGTACACGGACGAGACGTCGTCCTTCTCGTCGTACATGTTGAACGTGTCGTTCGCGTACAGGATGGCTATGCGGTTCTCGTCCCCGCCCTCGTTGTTGGGCTCGCCTGCGGCCCAGTGGGTGTACTGGAAGTCACTGCCGTCGACCCACGACCACGTGGAGCCGCTGCGCTTGGCGCCGATCCAATACACCTTGTGGCCGTCGGCATTCGCCAGCTTGATCACCTGGTCCCACTCGTCTGCGCTCGCGATGCACGCCAGGGTGCCACCCTGCGACTCGCAGTACTGCTCGGCCTGCTCCCAGGTCACGTTCTCGTGAATGACCGAGAAGACCTTGTGCTTCTGGGCCGCAACCACCAGGTCGATGGAAGAGCCCTTGCTTGCCGAGCCCGTGACCGACTGCGAGATGACCGTGCCCGCGGCCTCGTCGCTCTTTTGCGTGGTCACGTTGCCCACCTGAAGGCCTGCGCTCTGCAGCTGCTGGGTTGCCTGGTCCTGGCTGAGGCCAGTCACCGCGGGCACGGACACCGTAGCCACGGTCGACGAGGAGCCAGAGGTACTGGAGGAGCCCTGCGACGACGAGGCGGCTGCCTGTGTGGCAGACTGCGACGTGCCTGACTGCATGGGCAGGAAGCTGAGGAACTCGGGGTTGCCGAGGACGCCAAAGTAGTGCAGGCCTACGACGACTGCCAGCGCCACCGCCACGATGGCCACCGTGACGCTGGCGACCAGCGGCGCGTTGGACTGATGCCGTGGCGCGGACGTTGGCTGGGGTGCCACTGGCTGCGCACCGTACTGCGGCTGGTTCGCATAGGATGGCTGACCCGCGTAGGGCGACTGGCCTGCACTCGCGTTGGGCACCTGGCCGGCCGTGCCCAGGACCGAGGTGACATCAGACTGGCCGGATGCGTCGACGGCCTGGCTCGCAGAGTCCTGGCCAGAGTCGTCCACGGCGGCTCCGCAGTTCGTGCAGAACTTAGAGCCCTCCGGAATCTGTGAGCCGCAGTGGGTGCAGTACATAGAAATCATCTCCAGATAGGACGCCCCCCGTTGACGCCGTGGGACGTGAGAAAAACAGGTGGTGACGCTAGGCGGTCTTTGTGATGGTGTAGGTGTCGACCATTTCCTCGTTCTGGCCAAATATGCTCTTCACCGTCACATCGAAACGCGTGATGTTGTCAGAGGCAGAGGTATCGGGCTCAGCTTCCACTTCGAGCTTCGTGTTGTCCCCATCGGGTGTGAAGTTAAATGAAAAGCCCGTCTGTGGGTCGAAAGTCGTGGTGAGATCGCCCGTATCGAGAAAGTTGTCGCCATCGCTGGACTGGGCATCATTCGAGAAATTCGTGATTTTATGGCCGTGGTACAACACTTTGCAATCGACGGTTGCCTGTCCCGACGAGGCAATGTTCTTGAACTCTATCGAAATAGGATGCTGAGAAGCGCCCCAGCACCTATATGAGCTGAAGTAACCCGACGTGCTCTTCAGGTCGCCCGTCCAGGTGCCCACGTAGTTCGAGTAGGCGGAGTAGTCCTGCGTCGTGGAGCCGGAGTCGCTGACCGTGGAGCTGCCGGACGACTGCTGCGTGGAGGAGCTGCCCGAGCTGCCATTGCTGCCGGAGTTCGACGAGCTGGACTGCGAGGCACTCTGCTCCTTAGACTGCAGGTCGCTGACCTGCTGGCGCAGCTGCGAGATCTCGGCGTCCTGCTTGTTTATGTACTGCCAGGCAAAGAAGCCCACGCCAAACAGGCCCAGAAGCGCAACCAGCACCAGGACCACCACGGCGGCCACCCTGCCGGGATGGTGCTCGGACCTACGGTGGCCCTTCCGGTCCCGCTTTCGGCTGGAGCGCGTGGAATCCACCGCGTCGGGAGAGTCCACCGGGACGGCGGCGGGAACGGTGGGGGGCACGGGCTGGACCGCGGGAGCGTCCTGCGCAGCCTGCGCCCCGTACGCGTCGGCGGAACCGTACCGCGAGTCGGCGTCCATGCGCACCGTCGGAGCAGCCTGCATCTGGGTGGCGTTTGAATCCGCATAGGCATCGGCGCCACTGGGGGCCTCGCCGTACGGAAGGGTGCGCGACACCGTCACAGGCGTCAGCTGGTCCGCTGGAATCTGGCTGGAATCAAACGCGTCTGCCTGCTGGCCTGACGGCGTCTGCGGAACCTGAGGCTCTTGCGGATCGAGTTTTGTGCCACAACGTGCACAGAAGCGATAGTTGGCGGGGTTTTCCGCCCCGCAGCTAGGACATTTCATGCTGGCTCTCCCCATCGGCAGACGTTCCCATTCGACTGGAACAAGTCTACGTCCAAGTAAGCAGCATTTGTTGCGCAACAAATTGCAGAAATTCGACGCATAAGATAGGAACAACTGAAAGTGCGAGCAGACACCGAGACCAGGGCATGACCACAACACCATCGCGGGACGGTCAGAATCCGTCCGACATCCTCCGGCTGGACTCCTTCGAATCGGCATTCGCCACAGGTCCAGAGCTCCAGAACACCCAGCGCAGGTTCAAGACGCTGGTGGTAGAGCGGCCCTCGACACAGCAGCTCGGCGGCACCAGCTACGTGTGTCGTGCCACCACAACGGACGGTCTGGTCCTGGCCGTGAAGCGCATGCTGCCCGCCACCCAAGCGGACCCGCAGGAACAACGCGACTCAAAGGCAGTAGGACAGGCTTCGCTTTTCCAGGAGTACAAGGCCCTGCTGACCGTCTCGGGAAAGCCGGGGTTTCCCCTGGTGTACGGATATGGCTACTCCGAGGGCGGACCCATGATCTTGATGGAGTGGGTGCGCGGCCAGACGCTGCATGAGGCGGAGGAGGCAATGCCTCACGACGGTGCCGGCGTGCGCGCAGACGTGGTCTGCGCCCTAGGCGCCGCCGTGCTGCGCGTGCTGCTGAACGCGGGTGGGCCCGACGGTGCGCTGGTGCATCGCGACATCTCGTCCAGGAACATCATGCTGCGCACAGACGCGCACAGCATCCAGCAGCAGGTGGAACAGCTGTAGTTCGACGTCGTGCTCATAGACTTCGGCAGCTCCGCCCTGCCGGTGCGTACCGACAGCGCCCTGACCGTCTCGGGCCTGATGCGCTTTGGCACCCCCGCGTACGCCCCGCCCGAGATGCTGGCCCTGAACGACCGCAGCTACATCGAGGCACGCCGCTCCCCCCTGATCGACGTGTACGCCCTGTGCAGCGTACTGTACGAGCTGTACTCGGGACGCACCCCCTACAACCTGGCCGCGCTTGCGGACCACGATGACTTCCAGGTAAAGACCGCCGGCGCTCCACCCATCCCGACCCTCCACCAGCCCCAAGACAAGGCGCTGGTGGATGCCATCATGGCTGGCCTTTCCATCCAGCAGGCGGGGCGCCCTGACGCCACCTCTTTGTTCCATCGTCTGGCCGACTGGCAGCAAGCTGCCACCGGAAAGACCACGACGGTGCGCCGTCAGATGCGGCCGCCCAAGAGTGTGGGCGTGCACCTGTGGACCACGCACCAGTTGGAGAACGTCCCCGAGGGCACTCCCCCCGCCACCGTGCCATCCTCCGCCCAGCACCAGCGCATAGATGCGGAAAACCCCGCCGTCGTCACGCCCGCCAGCAGCGTTGCCCCGCACGGGCACGGCATCCAGGTGACACGTCGCGGGCTTCTCATAGGAGCCGGTTGCGTGGCGGGCGCCGCCATTCTGGGCGGAGCCGCCTGGGCCACCGAGGGCTTTGGCCTTCTGCACAAGCACACGTTTGGCGACAACAGCTGGGACCAGATAGCCCAGATGGCTAGCCAGATAGCCGCGGCATCCAGCCACGACGACGCCCTGGCCATCGCGCAGCAGAACGGCATCGCAAACGACAACGGCTCCATAGCCGATGGGCTCACGAAGTCTATCCAGCTGGCCGACGGCACCCAGGCGTCCGTCCAGGTGGTGGACTACTACCACGACGACCTGCCATCGGGAGGAAAGGCGGGCCTCACCTTCGCCTTCACCGAACCCGTGGCAGCCATGCCCATGGCAAACGAGGCCATTCCCACGGGCGGATGGCAGCAGTGCGACCTTCGCTCCTGGCTGAACTCCGACTTCGTCTCCCTGCTGCCCCAGGACCTCGCCTCCCACGTGTCACCCGTGATGAAGGTGACGAACAACGTCGGGGCCCAGACCAGCTACGACCCCGCCAGCATCACCGCGACCGAGGACGAGCTGTGGCTGTTCTCCATGGTGGAGCTGGGTGGGCCCAGGCCGGCTGCCACCATGGGCAACGGGTTCGGGTACCTGTCAGACATCCTCTCGGCAGAGGGCACGCAGTACCAGCTGTGGAAGGACCTGCAGGTCAGCACCACGGCAAAGCAGAACGACGGCACCGAGCGCACGTGGAACGGCACCCGCTGCTACTGGTGGACCCGCTCGCCCAGCCCCGACTGCTCCACCGACGACGGACAGACCTGGTTCAACCGCGTGGGCCCCAACGGCGACGTGTTCAGCTTTGCGGTCGCCGCCACCGGAGACGAGAACACATCGACCGTGCTGCCTGGCTTCTGCATATAGTTTTCCCAAGAACGAGTCCGCATGAAAGAAGGGCATCCTCTCTAGGGGATACCCTTCTTGCCCTTGGCGTTCTGATCTTTCCCTTGTCGTTCTGAGCTAGCTGCTTCGCTTGAGAAGGGCCTACAGGTCGCGCTTCGTCAGGATCTCCTGCGGGATGAGCTCGCAGGCGTCAATCACGGTCCTGACGTAGGCCGCCGCGTCGTCGGACAGCGTGGAGCACAGCGGCTCGACGTCGTAGCCCTCCATGTTTACCTGAGTCGTGGGCTCGTTGTCGCGGGCGTCCGGATAGCGCTCGGACGCCTTCTGCACCATGAGCTCATACGCGGGACTGAAGGGCTTGAAGTGGTACTTCGGGTCCAGCTCGGCATCCAGGCGGTTCATGATGTCGATGCCCGCGCGATCGATGTCGCCCCAGTACAACACCTCGATCGAGTCGGCGCGCAGCGTGTCCAGCAGCAGTGCCAGGCGATTGCGCTCCACGATGGGCATGCCGCCACCCAGAACCACCGCATGAATGCGCTGGCCCAGGATGGTGGTGCGACCGTCCTCGTACATGAGGTCGTGCACGTCCAGGTACGGGTCCAGGTTCTCGGTCACCAGCACGCGCATGTGCTTGCGGCGACGAGGCGCGTAGTACACCAGGTCGGGCTTCGGAACCGGACGATGGCGGATGATGTCCTCCATGCCGAGCGCGCGTAGCAGGCGGTAGCCGTCCGAGTTGTACTCGAAGAACTTCTCGTCTCCGCCCATCTGGTAGGCCAGCTGGCGGCGCGAGATGTCGTCGGGCAGCATGCCGTCTTGCAGTATGTCGTTCATGGTCACAAGCTCGTGCTCAAAGAGCAGGTACGCCTGCGGGTGAGACAACAGCCAGCCGTTCATCCAGAACCTCTGGTCCAGCTGGACTATCTTTTCCCTGACCTCGGTGTCGGTCAGGCCGCCACGTCGAACGTACGGAATCTTTCGCAGGTCGCGGGAGCGAGACGGCTTCTGGGGAACGTCGACCGGCGCGGAGTCGGCAGAATCGCCGCCCTGCCCGGTCTGCGCAGCAGGCTGCGACTCATCGCCCGGTTGGACTTGCTTCTGGGGCTTGGGCTGCTGTTTGGCCTGGGACTGCTTCTTCGACCTGGTCTGCTTTTTGGCCTGGGGCTGCTCGTCGGTTTGGGTCGAAACACTCTCGGCCTTTGCGCCAGCCGCCTGCGCGCTCTCGCTCTGCGCGTCGGGCTTGGCCTGAGCTTCGGGCTTGGCCTTCTGGCCCGTCTGGCCCTTCTTGCCGGACTTTTTATGCTTGTCGGCCTGGTTCTTCTGGCCGTTCTTGCTCTTCTTGGCAGGCTGGTCGCTCTTGCTCGGCTGGTCCTTCTGGCCGGGCTGGGCCTTCTTGCCGGACTTCGGCTGGTGCGGGCCGTCGGAGTCAGCGGTGGACGCTGCGGATGCGGTGTCCAGGGGCTGCTGCTCGTCCGTCGCGTCGGCAGCGCCTTCGCTGGACGGTGCCGCCTCCTCGCCTGCGGAGACCTCGAGCGAGGCTTCGGCGGTCGTAGCATCGTCGGATGTCAACGGCTCGGATTCTGGCCGGGCGTCAGCGTCTACCTGCAACGCGTTGCCCTGCCGGGCGTCCTCGGCACCTTCGGCGCGCTCTCCGCTCGCGGACCCGTCGTCAGCAACCGTCTCCTGGGAAACGTCGCCGGGTGCACCGCCCTGAGACTCGTCGGCGTCACCTGCCTGCGCATTGTTGCCGTCCAACTGCGCTTCCGGAGCACCTGGTTCCTCGGCCGCGTCGGCGTCTTGGGCTTGCTGGGCCACTACGTTGATGGCCTTCTCGATCACCTCGTCGGGAATGCCGTAGCAGTTGTCCTGGTCGTACCAGTCCAGGACCTCGTTGCAGATCTTGTCCCTGGTCTGCTCGTCGTCCAGCTCGTACTTCTGCAGGAGCTTCGTGAGATCTTCCTCGCTGACGAAGTAGTCCTGCATGCGAACCAGCGCGCTTGCCAGGCCCGATGCCGACCCGCGCTGCGCGGGCGGAATCAGCGGCGTCAGCTGGTCGCGCACCATCTCCATCAGCGCGTGCTCCTCTGCGGTAAGCTTTCTTGCCATATGAAACACCCCCTCTCTCTTTGGCCGTAAACTTGCCACCCTTGATTCTGCCCCCTCCAGCTGCACAAAAGACGGCACATACGAAAAAGGCCCTGCTTTTCCAAAGAAAGCAGGGCCTGAGCGCCAATGTGGAACCCAGATCTTCATCTGGCCAAGAAACGCAACTCCTATCGCCGCCTGCGGCAGGCTTCCGTGCGGGAGTCCGCAGCTGGCGTGGATGAGGAAGAGGGGCTGGACTGGCTGGAGCTGCTCACCGGCTAGTTGGAGCATGCACGTGCGCAACGTCCGAGCCGTCTTCCTTCATCGATGTGAACTCTAGCTTGCGGGAATTTCACAGTCGCGAATAAGCCACCTACCCCAGTAACGCAAAAACGCCGTCGAGAAGTGCTTGGTACTTCTCGACGGCTCATACGTCAAGCGCGGCGAACTACTCCAGCTTCGTTCCGCAGGCAAAGCAGAACTTCTCGCCGGGACCCACCTCGTTGCCACAGTTGGGGCAGAAGCGGGGACGGTCTTCGGAAGCCGCGGCCGTATCGTCGGGAGAGACCACGGGGGCGACAGCAGACGCATCGTCAGACGAGACCATCGTGAGCTCGGGCACGGGAGCGTCAAAGGGATCCGCAGAAACGGCAGGTGCGGGTTCGGTCGGAGCGACGACGTCAGCGGACACAGGCTCGGTCGGAGCGACGTCAGCGCTCATCGCCCCGTCAGCCGACACGTCAGCGGGCTGCTCCGCGGGAGCATCGGTGGACGAAGACGCGGGTTGGGTCGGCGCCTGGGACGCGGGAGCGGCCTCCGTGGGTGCAGGCTCGGCTGCCGCGTCTGCCGGTGCAGCATCCCCTGCCAGCGAGGAATCCACGGGAGCGTCCGGCACAGGTTCAGCCGGTGCGGCAGCAGCGACAACCGGCACCACAGGCGCTACACCGCTCTGCGGCTGCGCGTTGGCTTCGGAAGCAGCATCGCTCTCAGCAGCCTGCTGCTCGGTTGCAGTTGAAGCGGCGTTCTGGACCTGCTCCACGCGCGTACCGCAGTTCATGCAGAACACGTCATCGGGAGACATGGGAGCTCCGCAGTTGGGGCACACGCGATCTGCGGGAGCAGCCGTTGCGGGCGCAAACGCCGGGGCCGCTGGTGCGGAGTACGACTGGACGGGCGCTGCCGCCTGCTGAAACTGCGCCTGCTGGTACTGGGGCTGCTGGGGCTGCGCTGCCATCACCTGGGCTATGGGCATGCCGCAGCCGCTGCAGAACAGGTCGGTTGCCGCGACCGTGCTGCCGCAGTTCGGGCACCTGTAGGTCTGGGCGGCAGCCGTCTGCGCCGCCTGCGCGGCCTGCAGCTGCGCAACCTGGGCCTCCAGCATCGAACGCTGCGCATCGATGTTTGCGATGCCGTTGTACAGGGGCTCTCGGCCTGCAGTGAAACGTGGGTCGTTGCGCGTCTGGTCGTACAGGCTCGCACCCAGCTGCGCCGCCAGGTTCTGGCGCTGCTTCATCAGTTCGTTCTCCTGCATGTTCAGCTGCAATATCTTGCTGGAGCGGCTGACGGTGTTCTTGCCGCGGCTGAATGAGCTTGACACGTTGTTGAAGAATCCCATGGTGACCCCCGCTGGCCCAAACGCTCGCGCGTCACGAGTACTGACAATCGAATATGCCGCGTCCGCCACCGGTCTATCGGCATGCGACGTGGAGCCAATCGGCTGAAAGCCATCTGCCGACGACATTACACATGATACGTGCCTCACCCGTGCAAAAGTTGCGCAACTTTTTAACGTGGCATGCGATGGCTGGGCGCATTTTTCGCGTCCGGACGAGGCATGTCGAATCACCTGGATCATACCTTGGCGGTTATTTTCCAACGTTTTTCTCGGCGGTAAAAACGTCTCGAATCCGAACCTTGACGTGCGTCGAGCCCCGTGGGCGGGGTTACTCTGCACTTGGCGTTGAGGAGCATACGTTTCCGCAGGTAGTGTGCCACGTTTGCAAGTATTCGACCGCGGCTGCGACGCTCCCCCGCCACACGTTCAGACCTAGGCAAGGAGGCAGCGTTATGGGCAGCATCGGCAGTATGAGCAAGCCAAAGATGGGATTCCTCGTAGCGGCGATTCAGTTCCCGGCACCCGTGGTCAACAGTAGGGCCGACATCGACCGCCAGGTACAGAGCATCGTCCGCACGGTCCACGCCACAAAGGCGGGCTACCCCGGCGTCGAGCTCATCGTGTTCCCCGAGTACAGCACACAGGGCCTGAACACCTCGAAGTGGCTGACCGACGAGTTCCTCTGCGACATCCCCGGTCCCGAGACCGAGGCCTTCTCGAAGGCCTGCCAGGAGTGCGGCGTCTACGGCGTGTTCTCCATCATGGAGCGCAACCCCGACCCCACGAAGAACCCGTACAACACCGCCATCATCATCAACCCCGCGGGTGACATCGTCCTGAAGTACCGCAAGCTGTTCCCCTGGAACCCCATCGAGCCGTGGTACCCCGGCGATTTGGGCATGCCCGTTTGCGAGGGCCCCGGCGGCTCGAAGCTGTCGGTCTGCATCTGCCACGACGGCATGATCCCCGAGCTGGCGCGCGAGGCCGCCTACAAGGGCTGCAACGTATACATCCGCATCTCGGGCTACAGCACTCAGGTTAACGACCAGTGGATTCTGACCAACCGCTCCAACGCCTGGCAGAACCTGATGTACACCGTTTCGGTCAACCTGGCCGGCTACGACAACACTTTCTACTACTTTGGCGAGGGCCAGATCTGCAACTTTGACGGCACCACGCTGGTGCAGGGCCAGCGCAACCCGTGGGAGATCGTCACCGGCGAGATCTACCCCGAGCTGGCCGACAACGCCCGCCGCACCTGGGGCCTCGAGAACAACATCTATAACCTGGGACACCGCGGCTACGTGGCCAAGCCCGGCGGCGAGCCGGACGCGGGCCTGACCTACATCAAGGACCTGGCTGCGGGCAAGTACCACCTGCCCTGGGAGGACGAGATCCAAATCAAGGACGGCTCCATCTACGGCTACCCCACCACCGGCGGCCGCTTCGGCAACGACTAGCCTCCGCGTTCGTATAGCCAACGCACTTAAATAAAGCGCAGGTCAAGAAGGACATGGCACTCGAAAGGGTACCATGTCCTCTCTCTCCATGAGTGAGCCCTTCACACGCTGCGGGTCTGCCAAAATTCTTTCGAGCGGCCGATTGGGCTGGCAAGGGGGTTGCCGCGCCCGACAGCCGATGCGATACGCGCCGCGCAACGGCCGCGCGCCTCAGTCCTCGTACCCGCGCCCGTCCCTACGGCAGCAGGCTCATGGCGATGAGCATCTGGGCGGCGTAGTAGGTCAGCAGACTGACGGCCCTCCGCCGCGGACTGAAGCTCCCGCCGAAAGTGTTCAGCCCCAGCAGCGTGTCGGACAGCCAGAACAGCGCCCCACCTGCGGCCAACGCCACTCGCCACGCGACGGGCCCCGCCTCCACGCCCGAGCAGGCGAACCCCGCGACCAGGGAAACCGTCAGCAGGTACGCTCCCCCGCCGAGCCGTCGGACGCCGTCGATCTTTACCCTGGGCAGCAGCACCGCAAACGCCGTTGCCGCAAACGCGGCGCTTGCAATCAGGCCCCACGTGGGCGAGACGCACGCCGGCACCAGCACGCACAGGTACGCCATATGTCCCAGCAAAAAGCTCGCCGCCCCCACGGCAAAGAGATGCGGCGCCTTGCGTGCCACCTTGGGCAAGAAGCGCAGCGCATGGCACACGTCGCCCACCGCGCCAAGCGCCAGGCCCAGCACCACGAGCGCCCCCGCGTTGGCCGCAGCCGAGAAAATTCCTGACGCCAGCGATGCCATCGACAGCCCGCACACGCCCACCAGCACGAATGCCAGGGACGCCAGACTCTTCAGCACGGCGGCCAACGTCTTGCGCCCGCCCAGGTCGGCATGCACGAAGGCGATCTGACACGCAACGCCTGCCACCGCCAGCGCAATCGGCAGCCATGCCTGCATCATGCACGCAGGAAACGCACCCATGCTGGCTCCAATCTGTCGTCACGCCTGCGCAGACGGCCCTACAGGTGGTCAGTCCTTCTTGCCTGAACCTGAGGATACATCGAGCATTCAATCACCGTCTGCCCGTTTGTAAGCGCTTCGCTCATGTTCCCCTGAGCGGTTGCAAAACGGCAAGTTGGGTATATCTTTAATTGTGACATATGTCAGTATTACACATGGTCATCCGGCAGGAGGTGCGTCCGCATGGCGGGACGCAAAAAGAAGACCAGGCTCGTGGGACTGGTGCCGGAATATGTGGGGTTCACCCCGGACGGAGTTGGAGTCGGCAAGATGCCCACGATTCGGATGACGCTCGACGAGTTCGAGGTCATCAGGCTCGTGGACCTGAATGGTGCCAGCCAGGCGGAGGCGGCAGCCCAGATGGGCGTGGCACGCGCAACCGTGGCAGGCATCTACGAGCAGGCCCGCCACAAGCTGGCCGAGGCCCTCGTGAATGGCAGGCGGCTCGTCGTCGAGGGCGGGCAGGTCGAGTTCAGGCCCACCACCTCTGACCGCCTGCAGGGATGGCCGCAAACAAAGGGAGGTACGATTATGCGCGTTGCAGTGACATACGAGAACGGAGAGGTGTTCCAGCACTTCGGGAGGACCCAGCAGTTCAAGGTGTATGACATCGAGGACGGCAAGGTGGCGTCGTCCACCGTCGTCAGCTCCAACGGCGTCTCGCACGGCGCGCTGGCAGGCCTTCTGGCACAGGACAGCGTGGACGTGCTGGTATGCGGTGGCATAGGCGGCGGCGCGCTGGCGGCCCTGGCAGGTGCGGGCATCGACGTGCACCCCGGCGCCCAGGGCTCCGCGGACCAGGCGGTCCAGGACCTGCTGGCAGGCAAGCTGCCCCAGGCCACCGTCGCCACCTGCGGCGGCCATGGCGAGGGCCATGGCTGCGGCTGCCACTAGTTGCCGCGGCCACGAGCTGCCGCCGTCGATGTGGCCGCCACCAGATGGGAGCTGCGTCCGAATGAGCACCATCATGCGTCGAGCGTCCACCTTCACCTGCAGGCTCAGCGCGCGCCCAGCCCCAGGTAGTGCTCCCACGCCCCGCGCGTGTGCATGTAGTCGGCAGCCACGTGGTACGCCTCGCGCAGCTCGGTCTGGCGGCTCTCCACCTGGCGCATGTCATTCTTGAACCGGTCCATCAGGGCATGGAAGCGCGCGTTGTCGCGCCTGCGGATGGCGACCTTGTGGTTGGGCACGTCCACGGCCACGATTACGTCGGCGTTGCGTATCTCGCCCGGCTGGTAGGCCCCGCCGTCGCGCGACATGATGGCCACCTTCTGGACCCTCGCGTCTGTGCCGGCGCCCGCGGCGGGCGCACCGGACTCCGCCGCGTCACGTCCCCTGTGGATAACGTCGTGACCCAGGTAGGTAACAAGGTCCACCATCCGCTCGCTCCTGGAGCGGTCGTAGTCGTGGAACACGTCAACCGGCTCGACGTCGTCTATGTCGATGCCCAGCTCGCGCAAGGCGTCGCGGGCCTCGTCAAACGAAACGCACTTCTCGCACGACTTGTGCGTCTGCAAGAAGCGACGCTCGGCGAAGCCTGGCGCAAACGTGACGTCGGGCCCCTGAAGGTAGTCCTCGATACCCTCGCAAATCAGCTGGGCGTCGTCGTAGTTCAGCCGCTTCAGCTCCAGCTTGAACGTGTGGGTGATCATCTGCTTGAAGTCGCTCATGGGCGCGGCGTCGCTGGCTGCGCGGATGATGAGCGAGTTCCGCGTGGTCTGGTACCTCTCGACCGCGCCGTCGTAGCGCATAAAGAAGGGCTCGTGCCACACGCAGATGCCGTTCATGGTCATGAACCTGCGCGTCGCGTCGTCGTTGTCGCGCAGCGCGTACTCCACGTCGTCGTAGCGCACGAACAGCGGCAGCGGCAGGCCGCGCTTGCGAATCTGCGTCATGGGAATCGCGCAGTACCACCACGCGGCATAGCGCTGGAACGTGTCGTGGCACTCGGGGCGGTATGCCGGGGGCTCGAAGGTCTCGTTGTGGACGATCTCGTGCACCAGCGACAGGCGCAGGGGCGGCTTCGTGGCCTGGCACGCACCGCCGTAGGTCATGAACCCGGTGTCCTCGGTCTGGATGTCGACGTCGTACATGGACATCATGCCGCCGCTGACGAAGGCGTCACGGTACTCGTCCTTCACGATGCTCAGCAGGTTGTAGGTCCTCACGAACGCCTCGGGGCAGAACGACACGTCGTCGTCCATCATGATGGCGTGGGTCACGCCCTCGCCCATCGACTCGATCATGCCACGGGCAAACCCGCCGGCACCGCCCGCGTTCGGGTTCGGGAACACGCGGATGCCGCCGCCTTCGAGCTTGCCGGCATCCAGGGTCCTGCCGTTGTCCACGACGTTCATCACAAAGTGGTCGCCAACGAGGTCGTGAGTGTCGGCACGGTGAGCGTCGTCACGCGCGTTTGACTGGGCCAGGATCGTGTCCCTGATGGCACGCACGTTGCGCTCGATGTAGCGCTCCTTTTTGAACGTCGTCGTGCAGATGGCCAGCTTCACGTCCTGCGTCACGGTGGCCAGCGCCTGCCAGTTCACGCTGCGAAACGCGCAGTCGCCGTGGGTGTGGATGTGAAAGCCCACCAACACGGGCAGTACGCCGTGAGCGTTGCGCCTCATGGCCGGCGCGGCATCGGCTGACGCGGCATCGGCCGGCGCGGCTCCGTCGCACTCCGACGTTGTGGGGTCGGATGCAACAGCCCCGGTGCCTTCCTCGACAGCTGCGTCCCCCTGCGCCAGATTGCTTCCGATGCCGGGGTCCAGCCGGTGCAGCGTCTCCTTGGCATCGTCGAACGAGAAGGACGGGCCGTCCTGCACGGTCGACGGATACGCGTACGCGTCGGCGTACTCGAACGTAACGTCGTACTTGCCGACCCCCAGCACGTCCAGCGCATACGCCCGCGCCGTCGTGTACCCGTCCCACTTGCGAAGTGACAGCGAACCGTAGTAGGTCAGGAAGTCGTAGTCGCCATCGGCAGGAAGCGTGAACGCGTGACGGCCGGCGGTGCGGTTCTTTGCGGGAAGGCGGCTACCGGCACCGCAGCGCACCCAAAGCGTGGGACATGCCATGAACTGCGTCGAGTCCTCGATGTCCACGTTCGCAATCTTGAACCATGACCTGTCGACGTCGCCCATAGCACGCTCCCCGTTGTCCGATTGGCCTTGTTTCCCGCAAGCCGCCCCATCTTGGGCAAGCCGTTCCACGTTCCAGCCCATAGGCATAGGATGCCGCGGCGTGTGGGTGTTGCAGCTCACGGGTCCATTGTGTGATCCGCGGCTCCGGGCAAGGCAACGTCGTTCCCCACTTAGCGCCCAATGTTCACCAACCTTATACGGGCTTGAAGGGGATGACAAAGTAACCTCCGTGTTTGGTTACGTTACCTGCACGTAATCGGCATTGCATGGGACGGCTTCGCGCATAAAAACAGCCCAGAAACCACAGTGGCCTCTGGGCTGTAGACTTCGTATGGAGCCAGCTATCAGACTCGAACTGATGACCCCCGCTTTACGAGCGACCCCAAATGCGCGTTTGTCGCGCACGGTGCGCACGCGCGGCACCCACCACCTGCGGATTTGCGGTGCGCCAGGACAGCTGTCCCGCAGCGCGCCTACAATATCCGGCACAAATCCGGCACAACCTGAATGCGATTTTTATATATTGGCCTGCACGCTAACGAGACGGAGCGATCATGGCGAGGGTAAGGAAGGGCCGCGGGACGTGGCGCATGGTGGCCACGGTAGGCGGCCGCGAGGTCACGGCGGACAGCGGCGTGGCCTGCCACGACGGAAGCACCAGGGGAAAGAGGACGGCCCAGCAGAGGGCCGAGGAGTGGGAGCGGGGCCTCAGGCGCGGGGCCGCGGGAAGGCCCAGCGAGGCCACCCTGGCGGACTACTGCCGCGCGCACGTGGACACGCTGCTGGCCATGGGCCAGATAGAGCGGTCCACCCGCAGGGGCTACGGCACGTCGCTGAGGTACGTCGCCGACTACTTCGGCGACAAGGGGCTGCACGACGTGACGACGTCCGACGTCGAGGGCTTCATCGTGTGGCTGCGCGACGTGCGCGGCCTGGCGCAGAACACGTGCAAGAAGACGTACAACCTTTTGAAGTCGTGCATGACCCACGCGGTGCGGTCGCGGGAGCTGGAGTGGAGCCCCTGCGACCCCATAGCCGCGCCGCGCCAGCGCAAGGTGCCGCCGAACGCGCTGACCGAGGCGTCGAGGCTGTCCTTCGTGCGCCACATGCGCGGCCTGGAGCTGACCGGCGAGGTCACGGGCGTCTGGGTCGCCTACTACACCGGCATGCGCCGCGGCGAGGTGTGCGCCCTCCAGTGGCGGGACGTGGAGCTGCGGCGCGGGGCGTCGCTGGCCCGCGTGCACGGCGCCATAGGCGTCGGCGAAGGCGGCGCGTACGACAAGGGAACGAAGAACGGGGACGGGCGCGTGGTGCCGGTGCCGGACGAGCTGGCCGAGATACTGCGCGCCAGGAGGGCTACCATGCTCGAGGGGTGCATGGCCATGGGTGTGGCCTTCGCGCCGACGCTCTACGTCTGCGGCACCCTGGACGGGCGCTGGCTCAGCCCGCCGCGCCTGACCAGGTGGTTCCAGGCGCACCGCGACGAGTGGGGACTCATGGGCACGCAGGGCACGCCGCCGACGCTGCACGGCCTGCGCCACACCTACGCCACGGAGGCGGTGCGGGCGCTCGACGTCAAGACCGCCCAGAGCATCCTGGGCCACAGGCAGATCCAGATGACCATGGAGTACGCCGACACCGACGACGTGCGCGTGGCCGGCGCCGCCGAGGCCATGGGTAGGGCGCTCGCCGCCCCGGGCGGCCAGGGTGACGTCGAGGAGTGGCGCGCTGGGTAGGATGGCCCACGTATGGCAGCCCATGGCCACCGAGATGTGGCCTTAGACGGGCTCTCAGCAAGCCGTCTACCTGCGCAATTGCAAATGCTAGAAATCGCGGAATCGTACGATCTAGAGCCCCTGATTGCGTCGATTTTTGCAGATTTTCGCAGAAAACGGGCCTAATCGTGTCGTGAGGTGTCCAGAGTCCTGCGCACAAAAAATCGGCCCCCCACCCCGCAGGGTGAGGGGCCTCGCCATGCCGCGCTCGGAAACACACAGGCCGCCACAGCCTGCACCAATGTTGGATTGATGGGTGCGCGGCACGACTGTCCAGCTGGCAAACGAAGCGCGAAATCGGGTGCATTTCGACCACGTTTTCGCGCTTTTTCGTCGGAAATAGCCCTAAATGGCACGAAATGGGGTGATTTCAGGCCCCAGTCCTTGTGAGTTGGAGGGTAGTCGCCTACTCGAGAACGATCTGGACGGCCTCGATGGCCTTGGCGAAGCCCACTGAGCCGGTGGAGTGGCCAGCGGTGACCCAGCCGGTCCAGCCCACGTCCTGCACGTGGGAGCGGTAGCGCAGCGTGCCGTGGCCGGTTGTGTTCGACTCCACGTCTATCTCCAGCGCCTCTATGCGGAGGCCCTGGCCGACCGTGCCGATGATGGGGTCGTTCTCGGAGCTCCCGGTGCCGGACCCCTGGCCGCGCCGGATGTGCGGGAAGTCGCGCCACCCGACGTTCTGGATGTGGACCTTGGCGGTCAGCACCAGCCCATCGGGAGGGGTGATCTTGAGCGCCTCCATGCGCAGCCCCTTGCCCGTGGTGCCCGCGGTCTGGCCGTCACGCACGGGGTCGAGCCACCCGTAGTCCTTCACGTGTGCCCTATACAGGAGCTGGCTGCCATTGACAGGGTTGCCGGCGTCCTGCGGGTTCTTCGGCGCCGCAGGAGCCTGGGCCTTGGCCTGCTGCGGCTGCGGACCCTCGTAGCGCCAGACGTGAGTCCATGAGCCCGCGTCGTAGGCGCTGTACGTGGACTCCCACCCGGTCTGGTCGCCCTTCGAGCCGGAGACGCTGTGGTGCTCGGACTGGCGGAAGCCCGCCTGGCATAGCCTGCCGCCCACCGACACGACCATCTCGGTGTGGCCGGAGCGCCAGAGCACGTCGCCTACCTGCACGCCGGACTTCGCGACTCGCGCGAAGTGGTGGGAGGAGAGCATGGCCTCCTCGTTCCCGGTCCACATGTAGCTGCCGTACTCGAAGATGCCGACAGCGCGATAGCACATCCGGACGGCCTCGGAGCAGTCGTAGTCGCCGCCGTGGACCGTCACCACGGTGCCGTCGCTGAGCGTCAGCGTCTCGATGGTCCCGTCGCCCCTGCGCGCCGGTTGCGAATAACCGTGGGCGCTGTGGGTCACCAGGTGCAGCATGACCTCGGCAGCGCGCTGGTTGTATGTGAGCATATGACTCCTATTCCTCGTACACGTGTCCGCACGCGGGGCACACGTCGCCCGTCGCCCCGCGCAGGGGCACGGCCACCTCGTGGCAGTTGGGGCACTCCCGCGTCGCGTGCTGCTCCGTGTGCAGGCAGGCCGGGCACTGCCAGCGCTCCCAGCCGGCCCTGCGCCGCGTGGACTCAGCCACGCGGCGCATGGTGCGCCCGCACATGGGGCACTCCATCGCGCTAGTCATCCTGGCCGCCTTCTGCGCCCGTGAGCTCGGCGACGCTCGCGCCGTCGGCCACCTCGGGGATGCCCGCCACGCTGGTGAGCACGCTCAGGATGGCCGCGAGGAGCGCCGTCGAGCCGACCACGGCCCAGCTCACGCCGCCCATGGTCGTGGTGGCGCCGATGGCCGCGATGGCGCTCTGAGCCGCCGTCTTCACGGCGCGCACGGCAGCCGCGCGCGCCCACTTCTTCATCTCGCTGGTGTCTTCCATGATCTTCTCCGCCCTACTTCTCATCCCTGACATGCCACGCCGCGCCGTCCCACGGCGGCAGACCAAGCACGTCGTCCTTGTATGCGTCCACGACCCCGTTGTGGTCTCCCGTGGCCGCGCAGAGCGACTCGTACGTCTCGTAGCTCGCCATCCACGCGCACCGCTGCGTGTCGTCGGCGTCGCCCAGCGCCACGAGCCGGTCGTGCTCGCTCACGAGCTTCTGGCGCAGCAGCACCTTGAGCGCCGAGTCCACGAG
>JAQXQO010000012.1 GCA_029101205.1 Coriobacteriales bacterium
GGTCTGGGCTTCGGGGTGGCTGGGCTCGGGCGAGCCCATGAGGTCGCGGACGGCACAGCCCACAGGGTTGATGGCTGCCAGCTGGTCGATTTCCGCCCTGGTCAAGATGGCGGAGTTGGCCACCTCCAGGGGCACCATCACCACGGGCACGTCGCTGGACAGCACGACGGATGCCGCGTCGGGATCGGTGCCGATGTTGAACTCGGTGTAGGGTGCCATGTTGCCACGGCCGATGGCTCCGCCCATGATCACGATGCGGCCGATCTTCCGGCGCAGCTCGGGACGCTCCTGCAGCAGCCGCGCCACGTTCGTCAAGGGGCCAATGGCCACGATGGTCACTGGATCGTCCGACTCGGACAGCACGCTGGCCTGCGCATCGAGGGCGCACTCGTCCAGCAGAAGCTCGTTCGTCATGTGGTTGTAGGCCCACCTCCCGAGGCCCGTGGCGCCATGGACGTCCTCCACGCTGGAGTGCTCGTCGTACCCCGGGGCGTTGATGCCGCGAGCCACCGGAACCTGCGTGCCAAGGAAGTCCTGGATTATCAGGCAGTTAGCTGTCGTGCGCTCGATGGGGACGTTTCCGGCAACGCTGGTGATCAGCCGCACGTCGCACTGCGGGGCAGCCAGCGCCAGCATGATGGCAAAGGCGTCGTCGCAGCCGGGGTCGGTGTCGATGATCACCGGATGGGTCTTGGGGTCTGCGGTGTAGCTTGCGCTCATGGATGTGCTTCTTTCCCTAGGGATGCGGAGGTGGTCAGCTACTGGCTGCCCAGCCGCTCGATGGCGGAGCCTGTGACCTTGTGGCCCGATACAGCCTCGAAGTGGTACTCGACGATGCCCAGGTCCACGTTGGACAGCGGGCCGCCCGTGGACTGCGCCACGACCTCGGTCTGGTCCTTGCTCAGGGTAAAGATGAAATGCTGCTGGTTCAGCGCGGTCGGCGCCAGCATGGCCGCCTCCATGCCCTCCTTGAACCAGCCGGGCATGGCCAGGCCGTGGGTGTTGCACAGCTCGCTCAGCTGCTTTGACCTGCTGCGACGTCCGTCGGTGGCTCCGTAGCCCACGGCTATGACAACCACCAATTTCTGACCGTGCGCCACCTGGACGCGAGCCTTCCTGCGGCTGAACGTGCCGCCCACCCAGCAGGTGCGCAGTCCCAGCTGCTGCGCCTGCAGCACGATGCGCTCGCCGAAGTAGCCGCACAGCTCGTCCAGGTCTTTGCCCTTGGGGCCAACGAGGGCCAGGTAGTTGCGGACGTTCTCGAACTTGCCGTAGTGGGCCAAGAAGGACTGGAACGCCTGCGGCTCGTCGCACACCAGCTGGATGTTCAGGTGCGCCTCGGCGTTGGCCTGCTCGATGGCCTTCTGCAGGGCCTGACGATGTTCGGGTCGGATGGGCTGGTCGATGTACTGGCGCACGGAGTGGCGCGTCTCGATGGCGCGGATCAGCTGCTCGCGGGCTGCGTCCTCCGGCGTGGCTTTGGTGGCCTTCGCCCCGAACTTCGATTGGTGCTTGTGCTGCAAGGGGTGCCCCTTCGGTTGATGCGTTGTGCTTCTTGCCCTGCATTGTGGCACATGAGGGAAAGGCGCGCGTATGATGAATGTTTTGATATCGAAGAAGCGCGCTAACGTCCGCGCCGGGTGCGTGGCACTATGTCTGGGGGTATCGGCTTGCAATCAACGTCTGGCAAAGAAGTGCAGGGGCTGGGTTGGCACGACGGCCTGACCGTGGGAATTACGCTGTTCTCGATGCTGTTCGGGGCGGGGAACCTGATCTTGTGCCCGCTGTTGGGCGTGCAGGCAGGCACTGCCACGCCCCTGGCGACGTTGGGATTTCTGGTCAGTGGGGTGGGCCTGCCCATAGCGATGATAGCGTCGGTGTCGCTGGCGGGAAGCGCGCGAGCCCTGGGCGATCGCATAGGGAAGGCATTCTCGCTGGCGTTCGTCACGCTGGCGTACCTGTGCATAGGGCCCCTGCTGGCCATTCCGCGCACGGCGTCCACCTCGTTCGAGATGGTCACGCCGCTTTTGCCCCAAGGCGCGGACGTGTCGGTGGCGCAGCTGTGCTACTCGATCGTGTTCTTCGTGGCTGCATTCGCGCTGGCGTTGCACCCCACCAGGCTGAAGTCGATTATGGGTAAGGCCACTGGCCCCTTGCTGCTGGGCCTGATAGCGGTGCTGGTGGTGGGGTCCGTCGTCGCCCCGGCGGGAGGTGCTGGCGCGCCCAAGGGTGTGTACGCCGCAGCTCCCGTGGCCGCGGGGTTCCAGACGGGCTACCAGACCCTGGACCTTCTGGCGGCACTGGCCTTTGGCATAGTCATAGCCATGAACGTGCAGTCGCTGGGCGTGAGCGAGCCGCGAGCAGTGGCGGCGCAGGTCAGCCGGTCGGGCCTGGTGGCGGGCGCCCTGATGGCGCTGGTGTACTGGGGACTCTCGTACGTGGGCTACACCATGGGGTCCGTCGTGCCTGACGCCGGCAACGGTGCGCAGGTCATCAGCGCCGCGGCCACCAGCACGCTGGGGGCCGCGGGTACGCTGCTGGTGGCGGTCATATTCGTGCTGGCGTGCTTCAACGTGTGCGTGGGGCTGGTGAGCTCCATCTCGCAATACTTCAGCCAGGCCTTCCCGCGTGTGAGCTACCGCTGGTGGGCAATCATCATCAGCGTGGTGTCGTGCGCCATCGCGAACGTGGGCCTGACGGCGATTCTGGCCTGGTCGGTGCCCATCCTGAATGCCATCTACCCCATGGGCATCTGTCTGATGGTCATGGGCCTGGTCGAGGGGTCGGGTGATCGTGCGGGGCAAGAAGGGCAAACGAAGCACGCGGCTCGCCCGCGCAGGCAGCTGATGTGGCGGCTGGTGGTGCTGGCCGCCGGCGCCGTCAGCGTGTCCGAGTCGGTGCGCAACGTGCTCTGCCCCGCAGCATGGCTGCCGTCCGACGCGCTGCCGCTGGCTGGCCTGGGCATGGCCTGGGTCGTGCCGGCGGTTGTGGCCGCCGTCGTGGGTTTGGCTTGCGAACGGGCCATGACAGACTAGATATCAAATCTCGGGGGGGCATGGTTTGCCTCGATATCGCTGGGGAAAACGAGGAGAACTATGCCACCGTCGTGAGGGATGACGGCAACGGTGTCCCGTCGAGAGTAGTTAAAAATGCATCTGAGACCCCGGTTTGTGCATATGGCCACGAAGGACCTGGCCAAGCTGTGGGTGGGGACGTACGACTACTTCTTTGGGGATGGGTGGGCCTTCGCCACTGCCTGGCGCGCTGCTCGAAATATAGCTGAAGGCAAGGTTTGAACTTCTTGCCTTGTGTCATAATGGCGCACGTATGCGTCTGGACACTTTTAGGCCAGATTGTCTGGTTAATGATGTGGCGGGATCTTGTAGGGACGAGTGCTGCCGCACGCCAGCATTGGGAGAGGATTCGAAGGTGGAAGAAGTCAAGGTCATCGAGCTGAAGGAGAGCGTGTTCGCGGACAACGACGCGCAGGCCGACCAGGTGCGTGACGACCTGCGCCAGCGCGGCCAGTTCCTTCTGAACGTCATGAGCTCGCCCGGCTCGGGAAAGACGACCACGCTGATTGCGCTGATAAAGGCGCTGAAGGACCAGTATCGCATCGGCGTCATGGAGGCCGACATCGACGGCGCCGTCGACACGCAGGACGTCATCGCCGCCACCGGCGTGAAGGCCATCCAGCTGCACACGGGCGGCATGTGCCACCTGGACGCGGGCATGACGCGCACGGGCATCGACTCCCTGGACGCACAGGGCTTGGACCTGGTGTTCCTGGAGAACGTGGGCAACCTGGTATGTCCCGCCGAGTTCGATACCGGTGCCAGCAAGAATGCGGTCATCCTCTCGGTCCCCGAGGGCGACGACAAGCCGCTGAAGTACCCGCTGATGTTCGAGAAGGCCGACGTCGTCATCCTGAACAAGGTGGACGTCCTGCCGTACTTCGACTTCGACGTGGACAAGTTCCAGACCTACCTGCGCCGCCGCAACCCCGGCTGCGACGTCATCCGCATCAGTGCAAAGACCGGCGAGGGAATAGACGACCTGGCGGACTGGGTGCGCCGCGCGGTCGACACATGGAGGGGATAGCATGCCCGAGCAGTTCGACAAGCCGCGTTCCATCTACCAGAACGAGGCGCAAAGAAACAAGGCCGTGGCCAAGCTGGGCCGAAAGATCACCGACGTCGTGGCCCACAAGATCACGGGCATCTCGACAGATGACGCGGAGTACTGGGGCCTGAAGGAGGTCCTCACCGACGAGATGGTGGACCTGGCCAACCGCATGAAGCTGCGCCAGTTCTACGACTTCGACCAGATGATGAAGCTGGCTCCCCAGATCGAGCCGGCCCACCTGCAGGAGCTCCTGGACCAGATGAGCGTCATCGGCATCCTGGAGTACGACTACGGCGACAACTACAGCCACGACGCCCCCATAACGGATGTGCCGCGCACGAAGCGCTGGCGCGTGCCGTACTTCGTGCCCGGCTCCGCGGAGCTGTTCAACAGCTCGAAGGACCGCATCGACAAGAACCCCGCGGTCGCGTCGTTCTTCGAGCGCATGACCTTCGTTCCGCTGGCGGGCATCACGCAGATGGTGCCTCCCGGAGGCGACGGCATCGGCATGCACGTCATCCCCGTGGAGAAGGCCGTCGACTTCCAGAACGAGGCCGTGGACCTGGAGCGCATCTCGTACTGGCTCAAGAAGTACGAGGGTCACATCAGCGCCGGCATCTGCTCGTGCCGCTACTCCCGCACCAAGCTGGGCGAGGGCTGCGCGGACGACTGCGAGGACTGGTGCATCCAGGTGGGCGACATGGCCGACTACACCGTGGAGACGCACCGCGCCCACTACATCACCAGTGACGAGGCCCTGGAGATCCTGCAGAAGGCCGAGGACAACGGCTTCGTGCACCAGATCACCAACATCGACGGCGAGAACAAGATCTTCGACATCTGCAACTGCGACGTGAAGATCTGCAACGCCCTGCGCACCAGCATGCTGTTCAACACGCCGAACCTCTCGCGCAGCGCCTACACCGCGCGCGTGACGCCCGAGAAGTGCGTGGCCTGCGGCCTGTGCGTGGAGTCCTGCCCCGCAGGCGCCGTGAAGCTGGGCCAGAAGCTGTGCCGCAAGGACGGCAGCCAGCCCGACTACCCGCGCGCCATCCTGCCCGACGCCATCCACTGGGGCAAGTACGCCTGGGACGAGAA
>JAQXQO010000013.1 GCA_029101205.1 Coriobacteriales bacterium
CGACGGCAGCAAGGGCTCGTTCGTGCCGCTGACCAAGGACGACATCGTGGAAATCTACAAAGCCGCGCTGTAAGACATCGCAGAGCTGTAAGGCCGCGCTGTTAAATTGCGGCGGGAGGCCATCCCGTAAGGCCTCGCAGCGCATGAAGTGCGTGGAAGATTGCTCAGCGTAAATTGAACTTCTCGATAGATTCGAGGGACCGCGTCCTGCCAGGTGCAGGCTCGGTCCTTTTTATATGCGGTCACAGATTGCAAAGATGCAGCCACGTTGGTGATTGCAAGCGCATGGCCTAGCGCTCGTTACCTGCGGAAGTTCAATTTTCGGCAACAGTGGCTGCCGTATGGTCGATGCGGGAGGCCAATCTATGATGTGCCTCATATGGAGAAAGAAATAAATTGAACTTGCGATGGCAGGAGGTTCCCTGAGTGATACCCTGTTTCCAGCGAGTCACAGAAGAAATTGAACTTCTTGCACACTGTGGCCCTCCGACGTGGCTTGCTGTGATTGTAAATTGAACTTTTGGGAGGGGGTCGGATGGACAGTAGGAAAGTTTCTCGTGCTTACTCGGAAACGGTAACCAGCTTTGTGTCGACCTCTGCTACCGCGGACCCCGTTGAGGTGGACTCAGGGAAGCGTGAATTTGCAGCTAGACTGGCACAAGCGATGGACGCCAGGCAGCTGAAGCAGGTTGACCTACTGCGCGTGGCCCGCGACCGAGGCCACAAGCTGGGGAAGAGCCAGCTGAGTCAATATCTCAGTGGGAAGACGATTCCGCGGAAGGGGATGCTGCACTTCTTGGCGGAATCACTGGGCGTAAATGCCGACTGGCTTCTCAATGGCATTGAACCTATGGGTGCGCAATCCGACTCGGAATCTGAAGCAAGCCCAGGTTCAATCCCAACCCCCACCGGCGAAAACGACGGCGAAAGCGACGGCGAAAGCGACGACGCAAACGAAAACGACGGCGAAAACGAAAGCGACGACGAAAGCGAAAACGGGCATGCGGCCAGCGATGACGGCACCCAAGGCATTGCAACAGGCAAGTTCAACCCGGAAGGAAAGACCATGCGCCAGTTCAAGAAGTCCTCGAAGCTAGACAACGTCTTGTACGACATCCGCGGGCCCGTGCTGGACGAGGCGTACCGCATGGAGGACCAGGGTATCCACGTTCTGAAATTGAACATCGGGAACCCCGCTCCGTTCGGATTCCGCACGCCCGACGAGGTCGTGAAGGACATGCAGGACCAGCTGACCGAGTGCGAGGGCTACTCCAACAGCCGCGGTCTGTTCAGCGCGCGCAAGGCCATCATGCAGTACGACCAGCTGAAGGGCATCCCGAACGTAGACGTCGAGGACATCTACACCGGCAACGGCGCTTCCGAGCTGATTCAGCTGGCAATGAACGCATTTATGGACACGGGCGACGAGATTCTGGTCCCCAGCCCCGACTACCCGCTGTGGACCGCCTGCGCCACGCTGGCCGGCGGCACCGCGGTGCACTACATCTGCGATGAGCAGGCCAACTGGTACCCCGACATCGAGGACATACGGAGCAAGATTACGCCGCGCACGAAGGGCATCGTGATCATCAACCCGAACAACCCTACGGGCGCCCTGTACCCGCGCGAGGTGCTGCAGGAGATCGTCGACGTGGCGCGCGAGCACCAGCTGGTCATCTTTGCCGACGAGATCTACGACCGTCTGGTCATGGACGGCAAGGAGCACGTCTCCATCGCCAGCCTGGCGCCTGACCTGTTCTGCATCACGTTCAACGGCCTGTCAAAGAGCCACATGGTCGCCGGCTACCGCATTGGCTGGATGAGCCTCTCGGGCAACAAGCGCATCGCGAGGGACCTCATCGACGGCATCAACATGCTGTCCAACATGCGCCTGTGCTCCAACGTGCCCGCGCAGTCCATCGTGCAGACGTGCCTGGGCGGCATCCAGCGCAGCCAGGAGCTTCTCGTCCCCGGCGGGCGCATCTACGAGCAGCGCGAGTACGTCTACCAGCGACTGAGCGCCATGGACGGCGTCACGGTGACGAAGCCCGAGGCGGCGTTCTACATCTTCCCGCACCTGTCCGAGGAGAAGTTCCACATCACCGACGACGATCAGTTCGCGCTCGACCTGCTGAAGGACAAGCACGTGCTCATCACCGCAGGCAAGGGCTTCAACTGGGAGAAGCCCGGCTACTTCCGCATCGTCTATCTGCCGCGCAAGCACACGCTGCACGACGCCATGGACGCGCTGGAGGACTTCCTGAGCTACTACAGGCAGTAGTAGAGCGAGCGCGCGTCGTTGCACGGCCTGCCCATGTCTTCCTTGCCCATGGCCTGGCCTTCGTTACACTGCCCGATGAAGATTTCGGCTTGGAGTCCCGATGAGCCATCCGCCTTTACGAAGCGGACGTAGTTGTCGGTTGTCTCCTTGGTCCAGCCAGAGGGGTCGTCGTAGGTGAATGCGTCGACGCTGCTGGTCTGCTTTTGCACGGCCTTGGGGACGTCGCCGCCGTTCCAAACTACTTCGAGAGGGCTTTCGGTTCCGTTGACATAGCCCGTGGTCGTCTGGTCGGTCGATGCCGGCGGGTCCGATACCGTGGTGACGCACGCGCACAGAGACAGCGAAAGCGCTGCACACGCGGCAAAGAAGAACGCAGTCTGGCGAAGACGCATCTTGGCTCACCTCAATGAATCTGCATGTGTTCATAAAGAGAGTCAACTGCATTATATGGCTGGGATGGGTTGCCGAACTCGCAGCTCGCGCCGTTGATCATGCAGGCGGCGCGAGCGGCAGCGGACAATCGATGCCTATGGTGTTATAGGGCAGCCGCGATGCTGCGATAAGACGTGTCTACGTGTCATGCTACGACTGCACGTCTCCACGAACTCGCGCATAGTTGTCTCGGTCGGCTCTGGGATATAGAAAGAAGCCATTGCGGCCTCCTGTAAGGCTCGACGATTACCGGTACATAACCAACGTGTGGAAGCCTTCCATCTGGCCGGAGATGCCCTGGTCCTGGAGGGAATTGAACTTGATGTCCACGATCTCGTAGCCGTCGTTCTGCAGGGCGGTCAGGATGGCGTCAATCTGGTTCGTGTACTTGGCCTCGCACTCGAAGTTCTGGTTCAACCACTTCGAGAAGCTGTTCAACATGAGCACGTGCAGCTTGCCATCCTTCGGCGCAAGGTTGGGCTTTACGGAGTCGCGGTACTCGATGCGTCCTGCCTTGCGGTACTCCTGTGCCTTGCTTTGAACTTTCTCGTTGTGCGAACTGAACAGTCCCATGGAAACCTCCAAACAGCCTGATGGCGGTTGGGATGATTATGGAACCTGGGGTTCGAACGTTCGGTAACGTTTCGCCCGACGTGCCTGTTTTCTCGCATGCCCTGTAAGTGGGGGCTCTCTGGTGGATGTAGCTTCCGGAAGGTTGCCGCCACGTCGCATTCAGACGATTGGCGAGCCGCTCTTTTGGTCAGGTTCTTCTTGTGCTTCGGAACGAGCGCGGCTTTTGCTACCGTGGCTAGGTACACATTTCGAACGGAATTGCGGTCGCCACCTCGCAGGAGGGCGACGTTTGGAGGAGACATGGCAGAGAACGACGAGCAGCGCGAGACGCTGGACCTCAGCCAGAGCATCGACCAGCTGGTGGCGGACCACCCCAAG
>JAQXQO010000014.1 GCA_029101205.1 Coriobacteriales bacterium
ATGTGTGGGAGGAGCTGCTTACGCAGATTCCCGAGATGAAGGCGTTTGCAACCGCGCATTTCGATGATTGGGAAGCCACGCAAAGTTTTGCCCGGGATGCATTGACCGGGGAGGTCAAAGGAATTCACGGCTTCTGGCATGCCAATATTTTTCAGGCGGTATACTGTACTAACCTGTTGATGAGAAGCTGCGACGTGCTGGTGACCAAGCCCAGCGAGTTCAGCTTTTATCCCATCCCAAAGCTGATGATCCACCGCATAGGCGGCCACGAGGCCTGGGGCGCCATCCGCGCGGCCGAGGTGGGCGACGGCACGTACGAGATGGACCAGGACGCGGAGGTCATGGGGATGCTGGACTCCCTGCAGCACGACCGCTACCTCGTTTCCTTCATGTGCGACCGCATCCAGGAGGCCAACTGCATCGGCATCTACAACGGCGCCTACAAGGCCGTCGACCTGGCCGTGCATGGCCTGGACTCCCCCTGGGCCCACGTGGGATAGCCGGGGCCCCGGCCCGCGTCTCTCTGCGCCAAGCTCTCTGCCCCACGCCCTCAGCACCACGCGCCTCGGCCACACGCCTCACTGCAGCACGTCGTTCTGCTGCCCCAAACCTCTCTGCCCCATGCCCCTCTGCTGCCCCAAATCTCTCTGCCCCGCGCCTCTCAGCCCCATAGCTCTCCACGCTTTACTAGCGGATGCGTCTAAGCACTCGCGGCGCCAACCCACGCAGGAGGTCACTGATGGGGCATCGAGGTGCGGGTGTCCATCCACTCGCACCTCCCAACCCTGCAGAAGATCCACTGACAGGGTGCCAAGGTGTGGGTGTCCATCCACCCGCACCCGCCACCCCTGCAGAGCGTTCGGACAGGGCATCGACCTGCGAGTGGCGACGCACCCGCACCCGGGACCCCTGCAGACCAGACGCTCGTTGAGGGCCGCTGCGCTACTTTGGTGAACCGAGCGAGGCATTATTCCCGAGAGGCTACCTGGAATGTCGGCCGAGGCTGATTGCCAGTCAATGCGAGATGCCGGTCAATGCGAACAGCCGGCAGAGACGATTTGTCAGCCGAGGCGAATTGCCAAGCGAATAGCCGGTCATGACTGCCAGTCGGCACTGCCTGACGTGACCCCGGGCATGGTAGACCCCCGTCAACGTCCCCGCTACCGCACCGCCATCTTCGCCAGCATGATGCTCAGTATCTGGGCGTCGACATCGGCCATGCCCACGTTGGCCACCTGGGCTATGTTCGCGATGCACTGCTCGGGCGTGGCAGCGCAGATGCCGTCCGACACGCGCAGGACGCTGCCATTCATGGCCATCCGGGCGCAGAGGTACGCAGCCGAGGTGGCCATGGACAGCTTCATGGCACAGCCGGTCTTTCCCCCGTCGCAGATCATGCCGGAGATCGTGCCCGTCATGTTGCGGATGGCAAAGCCCATCTGCTGCTCCGAGCCGCCCCACAGCTTCACCAGCGCGGCGGACGCAGCTGTGGAGGCCGCGGCAGCACAGGTACAAACCGCGGACAGCTTGCCGATGACGGCGTTGATGTAGCTATTCACCAGATGCCCGAAGGCCAGCGCCCGCGCCAACTGCTGTCGAGAAGAGCCGGCACGCTCGGCGGCCACCGTCAAGGGGATGGTCAGGGCCAGCCCCTTGCTGCCTGCGCCGGCGCTGCTGGTAACGGCCCGCGGGCATCCGTCCAGGCGCGACTCGATTGCCGCGCCGACGGAGCTCATCATCTGGTCGGCCTCGCTGGTCCGGAAGTCCTGCGACAGCGCCGCGCAAGCCGGCTCTGTGCAGCCCAACGATGGCCTCACCGTCTGATGCGATAATGCCAATGCCTCAGGATGGCCTCACCGTCTGATGCAATAACGCCAATGCCTCAGCTGTGTCCATTCTGGTCACCTACCATGTAGTCCCGTCGACGCGCCAAGGCACGTCGACATGCCCTCATCGCACCAACCCCGCATCGACGAAGGCGCCATTTCGTACGTCTACCATGCTGCTAACGTACCAGATGATACCTTCGTCACAGAGCGGGAGACACAGCTCGTTACCCCGGTCGTGCCGGACTCACCCGTTCAGGTAGACGCCCGCGCAGTGTGCACGTCACGCCCCGTCCCAAAGGAGGCCCGCAACATGATCTGGTTCACCGCCGACCTGCACCTGGGGCATCAGAGCATGGCGCAAAAGCGCGGCTTCCGCAGCCTGTCGGCGATGGAACACACGCTCGTGTGCCACCTCAACATCCGCGTAGCACCCACCGACACGCTCTACATCCTGGGAGACTTCAGCTACCGCTGCACCACCGAGCGCGCGCAACAGCTGCGCCGGCAAATCGTCTGCCGCCAGATTCACCTGCTCCCCGGCAACCACGACAAGGACTGGGGCCGCCCCGAGGTCGCCGGCACCTTCGTGGTCGAGCCGCCCATCCTGAACCTCAAAGCCCCCGACGGTCGACTGCTGGTCCTGTGCCACTACCCGATGCTCAGCTGGGAGGGCATGCGCCGCGGCTCCATCCAGCTGCACGGCCACATCCACTCCGGCTTGGGGCAAGAAGCGCCTGGCCAGAGCCCTTCAGCTCAACCGTCCTCCGCCTACAACCTTCGCCAGCGCCAGCAAGGCATCCTCCGCTACGACGTGGGCGTCGACGCCAACGGATACGAGCCCGTTAGCCTGGACCAGGTCCTCTCCTGGTTCTCCGGCGTCGACCCACAGCCTTTTGAGCCGTAAGGATGTAGCCATCCAAGACACAAGGTTCCCTAGTTACAAAGAAGTGCATGGCCACCCACACGGGTAGCCATGCACATGTTCGAGCTAACCGGACAAGAAGATCTATCTAGCCCACATCCCCTACTTTACGCACTTGATGCTGAGCACGAAGCCAGCAGACGCAACCGCCATAACGATGGCGATTGGGAACACCGTGAAATGAATGCCGGAAGGCTCTTCCGATGTGGTTGAGGTGCGACAGCTACTGTTCTTCTCGCTCGAGGAACCTTTCGCCGACGCAGCGCTCCAGCACGAGGATTGCAGCGTCGTGGCACTTCTTGCCACCGTTTGAGGCGCAGCAGGGATAGGACAATATGTGCCCCTAGGGCTAGGGCAACCGTAAGCTAGAGCAGATGAGCTTCGTATTACCTCTACCCTTCGTCCGGCATTGCAGCCTTCATGCACATGGCAAGCGAAATTGCCCCCGCGTCCGGAGTACCGATGCTTCTCTGAGCGGCAGGTCGAGCACGTCCGACCTTCGCAACCATACCAGCCGTGTCCTCAGCGGCCTTCATGGCAATGTCAGATGCCACCTTCCAGGCGTCGAGCAGATTAACGCCTTTCTTTGCTGAGGTCGCCAAAGAGTCTGCAAAGGGCAGCAGAGCATCAAGCATTGTCTTGTCTCCGGGCTTCGCACCACCCAATTCCATAATCTTGTTCGCGGCGGCGCGGACTGCACGCTCGGTCAGTGATACGTTCTCGTAGTCATCGTTATCGTCACCAACGACATCACCGGCTGTTTCGAGTGCAGATCCCCAAAGCACACCAGATGTTCCGCCGGCTTTTGCCGCCCATGCACGGCCCGCCTCACGCATGACAGACCCTGCAGCAGCGCCATTAGCAACGGCTTGCCGAGCAGCCTCATAAGCAGCGGACGTCCCCTTGACCATTCCCCTGCCATGATCACCATCGCCCGCCACACCATCAATAGCAGCTAGACGCTCCTCAGAATCGCTAATGACGTCCTTGACCCTATCGAACGCTCCGACAATAAACTTGGCTGCTTGCCGCGATGCCTCAGTACCCGGCTCGAACGAGACAGATTGCTGAGCCCCGGCATCAAGCTCACGCATCTTGTGAGAACTCGTCGTCGAGTTTCCGCGACGAAACGCAGGGGTATCGCACGGTGCAAGCCACAGCCTTTCGAGCTCAGGGTCCAGGTACTCTACCGCAAGGGCGATACCCTCCATATCCAGGGAGGTAACAACCTCGCCCACCACAGGCGCGACCAGAGAATAACCAGCATCCTCCAGCAACTTCTTCGCGGTACTCCAGACAACAAAGAGCTCTTCGTACTTCGTTGAACCAAGTCCGTCCAGCACAACAGCGATGCGTTTGCTATCGTCAGCAGGGGCTTCTGCCAAAACACGCTCTACCAGGAGTCTTGCTACCTCAGAAGCAGGCTTCAAATCATCCTCACCCACTCCAGGCTCACCGTGGATACCCTGTCCGATCTCCATCTTTCCGTGTGGAACTTGGAAAAGAGGGCCATCTTCACCTGGGAGCGTGCACCCCCTAAATCCAACGGACATCGTACGCGTACGGTCATTCGCCCTTGCTGTAACCGTTTCTAGGCCATCAAGCGAATAGCCTGCTGCGGCGGCAGCCCCCGCCGCCTTGAATACCAGGAAAGTCCCTACGTTGCCACGACGCTTTTCCTTCTGGTCTTGAGAGGCAGAAGCAACATCATCAGTAATGTAGAATGACCTCGTATCAATCCCACGAGCGATCAGCGAATCCCTGGCGATATTGAAGTTCATTTTGTCGCCAGCATAGTTCCCACCGACGATGAATATCCCAGTTCCCTGGTTCACGGAGTTCACAACACTAAGTACGTCTTCTGACGATGGAGAGGTAAACACGTTACCGACAACGGTAGCATCCATGAACCCATCGCCGATATAGCCATAAAACGCAGGGTAATGCCCGGAGCCTCCACCATTGATGACAACAACCTTATTCTCTGGCATCTCAGAGGCGCGAACGACACCACCTGGCACTTGGGCAACATAGCTCGGATATGCAGCGACGTAGCCTTTTAGCATATCCTCCCGAAACGACTCAGGATCGTTGTAAAGCATCGCGTAACCACCTTCCAACTAGAGCAGGTTCCTCACGCAGACGCATTCGCGTCCGCGTGAAGCCATCAGCTAGTCGTGGCTCCAATCCATATCCATGACGGCCTGATAGAACTCATCCTCGGTCTTAGCCGAGTACAGGGTGTTGACCCAGTCGGGCCTGCTGAAGTTATGCATCAGAATCTGCAGCAACTCGATGTGTGCTCCAGGCTCGTTGAAGCCCAGCATGAATACCAACTTTACCTGCAGTGTATTAGTCGGATCAGACATGTCACCCCAGGGAATCGTGGTTGCCAGTCTCACCGGCGCGATGAAGGGGGTAATGATTGCGTCTGCCTCAGTATGAGGGATTGCTATGGGATCAGGCTCAACTGGTAGCGCTGTGGGGTACTTGCTCTCACGCTCTTCAATCGTGGGAAGATACTTCTCGTTCACGTAACCGCCATCGAGGAAAACTTGGTTCATCTTCTCAAAGAGCTCGTTGCAGCTCGAGGCGGACACGTCGATTCTGGTAAGATTGCGCTTTATCGTCTCTTTTCCCAGCATTGATTCTCCAATCTTTTAAATATCTGCATGGTTATTGAACACAATTGAATGAAAAAGGAAACGCCGCTCCTCGACCGGGCTATTCGAGGAGCGGCGCACTATTGCAGCAACAGCCGCATCCGGGCTTTAGGAGCCAGAAAGCCTATGCCTGCTGTTCTGCCTTCAGCTTAGCGTTGCGCTTCTTGAATTCCTTGAGCATCCAAACGAACAGCGCAAGCCAAACAATAAGGGCAACGATACCAGCCGGATGACCAGACAATGCATTGGCGATGGACCACCTGAAGTCAGGAGTCTCAAGCGTAGACCAGGTGATCATTGCGCCGTTGCCAACACCAGAGAGGGAGTCTGGAGAGTAGGTACGGGCAAGCTCAGTCAGATACGGAGCGAAGGAGCTGGAAGCCAGCAGATACACGGGAGTCACGATGATGCCCTCGATG
>JAQXQO010000015.1 GCA_029101205.1 Coriobacteriales bacterium
TTCGACCACCTGGACCAGCTGAACATCTACGACGTCATGGACTCCTGTTTCGTCTCGCGCTCGGGCGTCAGGCGGTTCTGCCAGTCCATCGGCTTCGAGAACTTCAGCGAAATAAAGGCGAGCAGCGGGGAATGGCAGCTCTTTCGCCACTACTTCCTGTCCTACCCTCGCCTGGAGGGGGCGGGCTCTCACAACCTGTGCCAGGACCTGGACGCGCTCTATGGTCAGATCGACCTGCTCTTGGACGCCCAGGAGGTAAAGGTGGTCCTGGACGCGCTGCACCGCTGCGACCAGCTGGTGCTCTTCTCGGCGGACTCGTCCAGCATGAGCCTGGTGGAGTTCCAGTGCGCCATGGCCATGGAGGGCAGGATCGTCCAGCTGATAACCGAGTCCAGCCCCGCTGCAGACGCCATCCGCGAGCTGGGGCCCAACGACCTGCTGCTGACGGTCTCGACGTCCGGAGCCTTTGTCCGCAGGCAGCAGGCCCAGATAAGGGACTCGGGCGCGTTCAAGGTATACGTCACCGCCACGCAAGCGCAGGAGCTCGAGCAGCTGTTCGACACAGTCCTGGCCATGGCCCAGGACGTCCGCAGGCCAAGCCCCCTGCACAGGATGTACGCCTCGTACGGTGTCGCCTACCTCTTTGACCGGCTGTTCTCGGCCTATGCCCATCGATACGACGCCCATCTCTCTCTGGATGATGGGTCCCTTCGGCACTGACCGCCGCTGCCAGGTCCGCCCGAATTCCGTGGGTCAAAACCTGGAGCGTTCCGGTTGCTGAACCACCCGAGGTGCCTGCGTTGCAATACCGTACAGTTGTAGGCAGGAGAGGCGTCGGAGGGATTGGCGATGCGGACAACGACCACGGTGACGAACGCCATGAACATCAAAAGCTATCTGAATCACATCTACATGGACGACCCGGACCGCATCTTTCTGAAGCTGAGCTACATGGGCGAGAAGATCAACGGTCTCGTGGCCCGTTCCGACCACAACGCCCACGCAAAGAGCGATGCAGACCATGACTACGTGACGCTGGAAGTGCCGGCCGAGCAGCGCGGAAAGCTGTTCTCCCCCGCGACGGGCAGGCTGGTCTCCCCCGAGCACGTGCCCACGAACGAGCCCACGCGCGGTGCCCGCGGCTGCTGCGTGTGCATCCGTCCCAGCCACGGCATGCTGTACGCCCCGGTGACGGGACGCATCACGACACAGCTGCCCTCCCACAACGCCATAGGCATCATGACCTTCGATGGCGTGCAGATTCTGCTGACGGTGGGCGACGCGCCTCAGAACTACCGTGGCAGCGCGTTTCGTCAGCTGGCGTGGCAGAACGACTCTGTGCACCTGGGAGACCCGCTGATAGCATGGGACCGCGGAATCCTGCGCGATGAGGGGCAGAATGACCTCGTGGTCATGGCTGTGACGAACCCGAACGACCTGGCCTCAGTCACGCCGCTGCAGCACAGGATGCCCTGGACCACGGTGGTGCGCCCTGGAGCTCAGGTCATGAGCGTGGAATTTCCCAACGCGAGCTAGGGGGGCAACACCCCGCGCGTCCTAGCGGTTCTCGATCGTCGCGATGTTCTTTATCAGCAGCGAGATGTGCCCGTCGGGCTCGTTGATGAACTCCATGTAGTTGGAGTCCATGGAGTACTCCGAGGGGAACGTGATGTCGATGCCCGTGTCGGTGCGAATCTTGTGGTTCTTTGCCAGGCGGTTCGCGACGCCGTGGCGCACCTGGATCTGCTCGGGCAGCTGCTGGTCGGAGATCTCCTCCTCGTAGCGCTCCGCCAGCTGTGGGGCATCCTTGAACACCTGCTCGCCTATCTTTTGCGGGTCCACGGTCTCGTCCAGGTCCACACTGTGAAGCACGCAGGCCTTCGCGCGCGAGATGGCCTGGGCGGCGTTCTGGCCGTACTCGTCTGCCACCTCGGCGGCCGTCTGGGTGACGGCGTCTATGACCTCCCGGTTCGACGCCTGCGAGCTGCACTGCAGAAATCCGTTGGGAATCAGCAGGACATCGGCGTCGGCGATGGAGCGCGGCACGTCCTGGAAGTCTATGGCAAAGGTCTTCAGGTCAATGAGTGCATAGCTCTGCAGCTTTGCCGAGGGGTTCGGCAGCGTTGAGTCGTGGCGCACGATGTCGTTCAGGTCGGCACCGCCCGAGTGCTCGATGGTGTGCATGAAGCTCTGCTTGCGCGGCAGCAGCACCACGGCAAAGCGATGCTCGGGCTCCACGTCGTATGCGGCAGCCTCCGACTCCTCGTCGTCGCCCGAGCCGTGTCCGTTCTTGTCCTCCTGCTGGGATATCTCGAAGTCCGCCACCAAAAGGTCGCAGGGCGTGATGTCGTCCACCTTGCGCAGCTCCTCCCAGAAGAACTGCGCAATCTCGGTTGAGATGTCGACGAAGCTGAGCTGGCCCGTGACGTAGTGGCGCAGCTCGGGGGCAAAGTTGCTCTGCTCGGAGAACTCGCCATGCTTGTTCTCGGGGCTGGCGTAGCACGCGCGCAGCCGCCTCTGCACGTAGGACTTCGTCAGCTTCTCGGTCAGGTCGAGCTCGGAGCCCGAGAAGTACTTCGACCCGTCGTCGAAGTCGAAAACGTGCAGTATGGCGTCGTTCACCCTCAGCATGTAACCTGCCTTGTTCCCTTGATCTTTCAGACGTACGTATTCTAGCCGCAACGGCACCCGCTATGCGCGCGGCACCACGATGGGTATGTGGTCCAGCTTGCTGGCGGCCTCGTCCGCCAGGTACACCGTCAGCGTCTCGCCGTTGGAGGGGAAGTCTGCGAAGCCATCCTCCCCTATGGTCACGCTGCCCTCGTCGCCCAGGACGCAGCGCCACGTCTGCCCCGCATGCGCTTCTCCCACGCACATGTGCTTGTGCGCCACCTGACCCTTCGACAGGACAACGGCCACGCCCGGCGTGTGCTTGCGGTCGCCCTCGCGGGTCCAGCCCACGATGTTGGGGTCGTCGAAGTAGTCGCGCTGCAGGCCGTAGGAGTAGCGACGGCGGATCTCCATCAACAGCGGCAACTCCGTCACAGCCGGGATGGCGTCGTTTGCCAGGCCATACAGGTCCGAGAAGAACACACACGGGTAGCCGGCCTCACGCAGAAGGATGAGCGCGTACGCCATCGGCTTGAACCACGGCTCCACCGTGGAGGCGAGGGCCTGCTTTGGCTGGGTGTCGTGGTTGTCCACGAACGTGACGGCGTGCACAGGGTCTGCGCCCACCAGCGAGCCGTCCAGGATGTGCGAGAGGTCGGTGTTCTGCAGGTCGATGGACGCGCGGTAGAAGTTGAAGTGCAGCGGCACGTCGAACAGCGACATGGCCTGCTCCTCGCCGAGGTAGGCCGTCAGGGCGTCCAGACTGGGCGACCAGTACTCGCCCACGCAGAACAGCTCCTTGCCCGTGGCCTTGCGCATGTCGGCAAGGAAGCGCAGGTAGAACTGGCGGCTGATGTGCTTCACGGCATCCAGGCGCAGACCGTCCACGTGCGTCACGCGCAGGTACCACTTTCCCCAGGTCTCGATCTGGCGAAAGACCTTCGGGTCGTTCACGTCGACGTCGGCGCCCATGAGGTAGTCGTAGTTGCCGTTCTCTTTGTCGACGTCGTCGTCCCACGACTTGCCGTCCAGCAGCCACACGCCGTTTCGCTGCGTGGCGGCGTCGTAGTCCACGCCCTTGAAGCAGGTGTGGTCCCATGTGAACTTGTCCAGGCGCCCGGCACGCCCCGGGAAGGTGAAGCGCGTAGCCGCCTGGATGGTCTCGGGCTCGCCCGTGGGCTCCATGCGGTTGGCCGGGTCCACGGGGGTTGCCAGGACCTCCTCGTTTGCGTCGGAGCCCATGCGGTGGTTCAGCACGACGTCGCCCAGGACGTCGATGCCGGCGTTTTGCAGCGCGCGCACGGCGGCCACGTACTCACGCCTGCTGCCGTACTTCGTCGTAACGCTGTCGCGCTGGTCGAACTCTCCCAGGTCCCACATGTCGTAGACGCCGTAGCCAACGTCGTTGGCGCCCGCCTGGCCCTTGTACGCAGGGGGCATCCAGATGGACGTGATGCCCTGCTGGGCGAACGACGGTGCATAGTTTGCCAGCCGGCGCCAGTGCTGACCGTCTGGAGGAAGGTTCCAAGAGAAGCCCTGCAGCATGGTTCCGTTGATGGCTGTGTTGCGCATGGAGTCCCCCATTCGCGAGAGGGCACGTCCCAGGACGTGCCCGAGGTCTTGATGAAGCCGAAGGGATTTATACCCCGTAGAGCCAGGACCGTCGATCATGCAAACACATCGACAATCAGCTGAAACAACCGTTGAAGACTACCGGGACGCCACAAGCGCCTTCAGCTTGTCCAGGCCCTCCAGCAGCTTGCCGGCGCCGCTGAGGCCGGAGGCCGCAGAATCCAGCGATGAGGACATGTTGTCCTTCAGGGAGTTCAGCACCTCCAGGTGCGCGGAACCCAGGGCGTCCACCGATGCCTTGCTGGTCTGGAGCGCCTGCTGTGCGTCGCCGAGCGACTGCACGAACGCGGTGACGTCGTTGGGGTTCTGCAGGGCCGTCTGCAGGCTGACGGATCCGCTGACGACCACGCCGTCCGACGAAAGCCTCTGGTAGGCCTTCGCAACGGGCACCAGGGCACCGTCGCTGGCCTGCTGCAGCCCTTCGACCATCCCCTGCATCACCTGGACGTCGTCTTGAACGTAGGGTATCTGCAGCGCGAGGCTCCACTGCCAACCGGTAGACTCCTGCTTTAGCTGCGACACGGTGTCGTCCAGCTTCAGTGCGGTCTGCGCCGCTGCGTCGAAGTCGTGCGTGGACATCTGGTTGCTGAGCTCGGAGTACTGGTTCTTTGCGTCGTTGGCTGTGGCGTACATGCCATAGGCGCTGACGCCCAGGCACACGCCATACGCCACCACCAACGCCAGCAGCGTCAGGAATATCCAACGAATGACATGGTGCTCCCTGCGAACCCTATAAGAACCACGGCTTGACTGCATGCATTCCACCCTTCGTCTGTTACGCCCGTTCCAGAACCTATCCGGACGCGGGAGCGGGCAAGGCGTACCACATGGTAGCAGCTCCCGGCAAAGTCGTACAAAAACGTCTACAGGTAGCGGTAGCTGACGGTGCGAAGACCCCACGACTCGGGCGTTGAGTATCCAAATGCCTGGTAGACGGCCGTGGAGAGGTCAAGTCCCCTGCTGCCGCCACCCAGGTCGCCGCAGTCCGTGACGCGGGCGACGACCGACATCCCGTTGTACGAGATCTCAATCAGCTGCCCGTAGTGCGCCGAGGGGTTGCCCGTCATTGGCAGCGCCACCGTGGGCACCGAGTCGTCCAGGGGAATGCCCGATGCGGTGGCGGTGGAGCCGGGAGGATCGTTGTCGGCAATGGAGTAGGCAGACGCCTGGCAGGTAAGCCAGCCGTCGGTGGACTTGGTGGGCGTGGCCTTGGCCGCTGCCGCCGCCGCAGCCTGGCGAGCCGCCTCGGCAGCGGCCTCCGCGGCTTGGCGCTCCTGCTCCTCCAGCTGGGAGGCCTTCTGCTCCAGCGAAGATATGGTGTCCTGCATCTGCTGGCTCTGCTGGTTCAGCTGGTCCATCTGGGCCTGCTGCTGGTCCTTCGCGTCGGAGATCTGCTGCATCTGCGAAGCTAGCTCGTCCTTGTCGTCCTTCAGACGATTGACCACCTGCGTCTGCCAGTCGCTGACCTTCTGCGCGTAGTAGATCCTGCTGACCATGTCGTCGATGCTGGTGGACGACACCATGATGGACAGAAGCGAGGTCCCGCCGTCCTTGTAGTTGCTGACGACAATCTGGCGCAGCACCTCACGGTCCTGAATCAGCTGCTGCTGTATGTCCATGGACTGCTGGGCAAGGCCGTCGATCTGCGACTGCAGGGCGTCGATGTCCGACTGCTTCTGCTGCACGGAGTTGGTCAGCTGGTCCAGTTGGGCCTGGTCCTGCGCTATCTGCGCGCGCACGTCTGCCGACGTCTCGGCCCGAGCTGGCAGGGGCACCATCGTCAGCACCAGCACAAGGGCCAGCGCGACCCTGCACGCAGCCCCCAGGAAGCCGCCGCATGGTGTATGTCTAAACGTTTTATCCATGGGTCCCATGTTACCAACCAGCCGGGACATGTATACGGACGCGGGCTCCGGCTCACGCACTCAACATCCTCAAATGGCATCTCGCAGGTTATACATGACCCTTAACGCCTCTTAACGATAAGCTTATACTTTGGCGGCGTTTTGATTAACGGATATATCTTTTAAAGGCAAAGGCTATGTACTCAACGGACGTGCTCTCTCCCCTTTTCAGCATCTTGCTTGCTCTCGCCATGGCGACGCAGGTCTTACTTCTGGCGCTCAGGAGGCACTCGCTGCACGTGGTGTCGCAGGGCACCCCCTCGAGTCTGCCCGCCAGCACCGTGGCCTGGTGGGCCCTTCCCCTGGCAGCCAGCATGTTCGCGCTGGTATGGTGTGCCAGGAGCCTGCTGACCTGCCAGCCCGCGGACCTGGCGCCATTCTGCCTGGCCTGCGTGGGGTCCTCCGCGGTGACACTGTGGCGCGAACCAATACTGAAGCATTTCGAGAAGGGCACGACCGCCAGAAGCCGCGTCCTCGTAGCGGCAAAGAACCTCGTCTGCGTCCTGGCCGCCACGGCCCTGGCGGTCCTGGCGCTGGAGACGCCCTGGAACGCGATGGTCTGGCAGCTGCCCGCGCTCAGCGTGGTGCTGGAGCTGGCCCTGGTGGGGCTTGTGGTGGTCGGAGGCTACCTCCTGGCCCAGGGCCATGGCGCTGGTGGCCTGGCGGGCGTCGTAGCGGCCACGGACATCGGCCTGGCACAGTATTTCGTCGCCCTGTTCAAGGGGGCAGCCATCCTGCCCAGCGACGTGCTGGGCCTGGGCACTGCCGTGGCGGTCAGCCAGAACTACACGTACACGCTCAGCGGCACGGCCCTGGGCGCCATCACGCTGGCCGTCTGCGCAGGTTCCATCCTGAGCCTGGCGCGCAGGCTTCCGGCAGAAAAGGCCGCGCGCCCCAAGCATCGCGTTGTGGTCCCGGCGCTGCTGCGCAGCGCCGCTGGCATCCTTTGCCTGACAGGCTGCGTCGCGCTGTTCGTGTGCCCCTCTTACCGCAACGCGTTTGGCATCTACATACCGGACTACTGGTGGGCTCTGAACTGCTACTCACAGACGGGCTTCTTGCCCACCTTCGCCTCGGCGGTGCAGGACCTGCCCATAGCGGTTCCCGACGGCTACTCGGACGAGGCGGCTGCGCAGCTGACCGACGAGTACGCGCAGGGGCTGCTGCAGGCCGACTCAATCGAGCCTGCCGGGCAGGAGGCCAGCCAGCAGTTCCAGGACGTGCGACCCAGCATCGTTGTCATCATGAACGAGAGCTTCTGCGACCTCAGCGTGTTCGACCAGCTGGGAGGCACCTACTACGGCCCCACCTATCTGACAACGCAGACGGGCGACGCCGTGTCACGCGGCAGCCTGGCCGTGTCGGTTCTGGGCGGCGGCACCTGCAACACGGAGTTTGAGTTCCTCACGGGCACCAGCATGCAGTTCGTCGGCGACGGCAAGTACCCCTACACGCTGTACGACTTCTCGAGCGTGCCCAGCCTGGCGCGCCAGCTGGACCAGCTGGGATACCACTCCACCGCCATCCACCCAAACAAGGCCACAAACTGGAACCGCAACCGCGTGTACGGCCAGCTGGGCTTCGACGACTGCGAGTTCGAGGACAGCTTCCAGGGGTCGCCCCACTACCACAACGGCGTCAGCGACGCGGCCACCTACACGCACGTCCTGAACATCTTGGAGAACACAAACGACCCACAGTTCGTATTTGACGTCACCATGCAGAACCACAGCGGCTACGACACCGGTAACATCCCCGCGGCGGACCGCGTGGACGTGGAGCCCGAGCAGCTGGACGGGCAGACCATCGACCAGCTGGACGAGTACCTGGCCTGCGTGAACGAGTCGGACCGGGCGCTTTCGGCCTTCGTCGAGAGGCTGCGTAACCTGAGCCGCCCCGTGGTCCTGGTGTTCTTCGGTGACCACCAGCCGTACTTTACGCCGACGATCGCCGACGCCTACTACCCCGGCGAGGACGCCATCGTGCACAGGGAGCGCACGCACCAGACCTGCTACCTGGTGTGGGCGAACTACGACGTGGCGGGTAGCGCCCAGGACGGCCAGTCCCAGGCCACCAGCGCCAGCATGCTGGCTGCCCAGACGCTGCACCAGGTGGGAGCCCCCCTGACCAGCTACCAGCAGGCCACGCTGTCGGCATCCAGGGAGCTGCCGCAGCTAAACGCCCTGGGGTACCAAACGGCAGACGGCCAGTGGCACCCCGCCGACGAGCCCAACGCCACCCTGTCCGACCTCGCGTCCATCGAATACCTGAACTTCGCCCGCCAGGTCGAGTAGCCGGGCCCAGTCAATGCCGCCAGGCACGCCCACCGCTGCCGAATTCGAGTGCGGCCCGGCTGGAGCGCCGCCCTAACGGCTGGCGCTGCCCTACCGCCACAGCGCGTCCAGGAACGCCTGGCCGTAGCGCTCCAGCTTCTTTTGGCCCACCCCGGGCACCTGCAGCATCTGCTCCAGGCTCGTCGGGCGCATCTGGATCATGGCGCGCAACGTGGCGTCCGAGAACACGATGTAGGGCGGCACGTTGCGCTGACTGGCCAGCTCCTTTCTCAGCGCCCGCAGGCGCCCGAACAGCTCCTCGGCCTCCTGGCCGGTGGGCTCGTAGCCCGCAGGCCCCGTCCCAAGCGCGGACCCGCCAAAGGCCCGTGCCTCGTCCGCCGGTCCCTCATCGCCCAAGAAGGGCCTTCTCTCCCGCGACTCGTACGCACCTCCGCCGAAGACGTGGCCGCGGAGCTCATGCAGGTATGCGTCGGCCGTCTGCCCCTGGCACACCGAGCACGCGCCGCAGTCCTCGGGGACCTGCGACACGTCCTGGCCGAAGTAGCTCAGAATGCGCCTCCTGAGGCACGAGTCGCTCATGGCGTAGCCAATCATGGCGCCCAGCAGTCGCTCGCGGTTGTTCAGCAGCGCCTGCCGGTCCTGCGCGCTCAGCTCGGGCGCGAACTCGGTGTGGTCGATGAAGAAGTGGCAGGTGCGGATGTCGCCCTTGCTCCACAGCAGGTAGCACTCCGCCGGCTCGCCGTCGCGACCGGCGCGGCCCGCCTCCTGGTAGTACTCCTCCAGGGACAGCGGCAGGCCGGCGTTGATGACGTAGCGGACGTTCGACTTGTCGATGCCCATGCCAAAGGCGTTCGTCGCCACCATGACGGGCGCATCGTCCATCACGAAGCGCTCCTGGGCCTGCGCGCGGGTGGGGTTGTCGTAGCCGGCATGGTAGGCCACGGCACGCACGCCCGCGTCGCACAGCCGCTCGCACAGCTGGTCGACCTTCTTGCGCGTGGTGGCGTACACGATGCCGGACTGGTCCGCATGGGCGCGGGCGTAGTTCACAATCCAGCGCTCGCGCTGCTTCGGCGTCAGCTCGAAGCAGCCCAGGTGCAGGTTCGGGCGGTCGAAGCCGCACACGACCACCTCTGGGTCTCTCAGGCCCAGCAGCCCCACTATGTCCTGCCTGACCTGCTGGGTTGCCGTGGCGGTAAGCGCCGCCAACGGGGGACGCGCGGGCAGGCACGCCACGAAGTCGGCGATGCCGCGGTAGGCGGGCCTGAAGTCCTGGCCCCACTGGCTGACGCAGTGCGCCTCGTCCACGGCCACCAGGCTGATGCCCACGGAGGCGGCGAACTGCCGGAAGCGTGGCTCGACCAGGCGCTCGGGTGCCACGTACATGACGTCGTACCAGCCCTTTATGGCCCGGGCCATGACGACCTCCTGCTGGCGCGGGGTCAGGGTGGAGTTCAGGTACGACCCGCGGATGCCCGCCTGCTTCAGTGCGCGCACCTGGTCACCCATGAGCGATATCAGGGGCGACACCACCAGCGTGAGTCCGCCCAGGATGACCGAGGGTATCTGGTAGCACACGCTCTTGCCCGCTCCCGTGGGCATGACGGCCAAGGCGTCGCGTCCCCGCAGGACGGCGCCTATGACCTCTGCCTGCCCCGGCCTGAACGAGTCGTAGCCGAAGTACTTCTGCAGCGCCTCCAGCGCCCGCTCGTCGGCCTGCCCATCGCCCGCGCGCTTGTCCATGCGTGCCCCCTTCCCTGCCTGCCACAAGGGCCGCCCCCGACGCCGCGGTGCGGCAGCCGGGGGCGGCCAACGCCAAGACCCGAAGGCCTGGTTGCTGACGTCCTACAGCGCGTGCCTGGCCGACCTCAGCGCTCCGTGCACCACGCCATGGGCGGTCCGATACGTAACCACCAGGTACCCACCATACACGAGGACGAAGATCGCCACGGCCAGAATCGAGCTCGAGGCTATGTTCACGATGCCGAACGTCTGGACCAGGTCGATGATCACCGACAGGGCGCAGACCGAGTGCGCCACGGCCACCACCAGGGGCAAGACGAACATGATGGCGACCTGTTTGCGCAGCGAGCCGTAGATCATGGAGTCGGAGCAGCCCAGCTCGGACAGGGTGCGGTAGCGCACCGACGAGTCGCTGGCCTCGGACAGCTGCTGGATGGCCAGGATGGCCGCACACGCCACCACCAGCACGAAGCCGATGTATATGGCCAGATAGCTTATGAGGCCGGTCGTGGTGGTACCCTCCTGCAGCGTCGAGGTGCGCGTCGTCACCTCGAAGTAGTACGCGCCCTGGCTCTCAGTACCCTGCTGTTCCAGCACCTGTGCGGCCTGGTCCCGCAGCCGGTCCTGCACGCCCTTCAGGCGTTGGTCGCCCTCCTCGGTGCCCATCGAGTAGTTCACGTCCACCGTGGTCGCGTACACCTGGCACTGGCTGGCGACCGCATCAGGCAGCACGATGACGCAAGGCGTCGATGCCATCGTCGTGTCTCCCAGGACTGTCGATCCGTCGCTGATCACGCCCTGGCTGGCGGGCAGCAGCTCGTTGCCCTGAACCCTGAGCGCATACCCGGTCTGGAGCACCTGGTTCAAGAAGTCCATTGCCTTCGGCATGTTGCTCAGCACCAGGTACTGGCCGTCCGCCAGTTGCACGGGGTCCAGGCCCTGCAGCGCCCTGACGGCGTTCAGGTCCGAGATCGAGACCCCCATGGCGGCCGACGTGTGCTCGAAGCCGTTGGGCAGCTGCACGCCCGTGGCGTCGCTCATGCCCTGGAAGGTGACAAAGCTGTAGTCGCCGGTGGCCGAGGACTCATCCACGAGCGAGCGCTGGCTCACGCTGGCCCACGTGCCCAGGGAGTCCAGGTCGACGCCCGCCTGCCTCAGCATGCCGGGGACGTCTATGGGCGTAGTTGCCACGCCGCCAGTCGCATCGAGGTGGCTGGCGCCACCCACCATGATGGATGCGTCGTACGGCACGCCCTTCAATGCCGACTCGTTCACGGCGTTGCAGATGCTCATGCCACCTGTGACAGACGTGATGGCCAGACACAGAATCATCGCGATGACGGACATGGACACACAGGCGGTGTTCACCCTGGAGGCAATCTGCCTGGTGGTAAACATGTTCAGCCCGCTCCAGTAGACCCCGCGCATCCTGGTGAGAACCCCCGTCATGGTCCCGGCCAGGCCAAAGAACAGCACCACGGTACCGGCGGTCACCAGGGCGGTCGTCAGCAGGAAGTCGGCATTGGTCGTGTTGGGCGAGAAGGACGGGAAGCCCTGCGTCTGCAGGCGCCAGTACGCCACGGCCACCATGGCGACGCCGGCTACGAACGACACGACGCTCAGAGACAGGCTGCGCAGGTGGTTCTTCTCGCCCCGCGCGGACGAGCCCATGAGGTCGATCAGGCGCACGCGGCTCAGGGTGATGCTGTTCAGCACCATCATCACCAGGAACGTCAGCACGAAGCACCCCAGCGTCAGCAGCAGCGCGCCCGCGGAAAAGAAGAACCTGAAGTGTGTGATGGTCGCCTGGAACATGCCCGCGGTCACGAACAGCAGGAGCTGCGACAGCAGCACGCCCACCCCCAGGCCCACCAACAAAGACGCCGCGGCCACCAGCATGGTCTCGATGGACAGGATGGCGTTCACCTGGCCCGGACGCATGCCCAGCACCTGGTACAGGCCCAGCTCCTTCTGCCTCCTGCGCATGAGGAAGTTGTTGGCGTACACCATCAGGAAGCCCATGACCACCGCCAGGAACACGGTGACGTAGCTCAGCATCCGGCCGACCTGGCGCAGCATGGCACCCACGTCGCCCTGCAGGAAGTCGGCCTGCACCGCCATGGTGTTGAACGCGTAGAACACCGCAACGCCCAGCACCAAGGTCAAGAAGTACACCGTGTAGTCGTGCAGCAGCTTTCGGATGTTGCCCAGCGCCAGCTTAGCTAGCATCTCCCACGCCTCCCTCAACGGCCACTACCTGCATGATCTTTTCGAAGAAGTCCTTGCGCGACGACTGACCGCGCACGAGCTCCGTGAACAGCCTGCCGTCCCGGATGAACAGCACGCGCTGGCAGTAGCTGGCCGCCGTCTCGTCGTGGGTCACCATGAGCACGGTGGCGCTCTTGCTGCAGTTCAGGCGCTCCAGCGACTCCAGCAGCAGCTTCGCGTTCTTCGAGTCGAGGGCGCCCGTGGGCTCGTCGGCCAGCACCAGCTGCGGCTTGGTCACGAGGGCGCGGGCCGCCGCCACGCGCTGTCGCTGGCCGCCCGACATCTGGTAGGGGTACTTCTGCAGCACGTCGGACACGCCCAGGGTCGCGGCGATGGCATCCACACGCTGCAGGATCCGGTCCGGCTTCACGCGCCCTATGGTCAGGGGCAGGGCGATGTTCTCGCGCGCCGTCAGGGTGTCCAGCAGGTTGGAGTCCTGAAAGATGAAGCCCAGCTGCGTGCGGCGAAAGTCCGCCAGCTTGCGGCGCGATATGCG
>JAQXQO010000016.1 GCA_029101205.1 Coriobacteriales bacterium
CCGCAAGGACCTGCGCGGCCGCGAGGGCGGATACGACTTCGCCCTGGCAAACCCCTGGGACTCGGCGGACGAGCTTGCCGTGCCCGTCCTGTTCGCGCACTCCGCTCATGACACGCTGGTGCCGGCGTACTTCTCGGTCCAGCTGTGGCGCAAGGCCAACGAGGCCCGGCCCGAGCTGGGGCATCAGGTGGCTAGCTTCGACCACGCGGGGCACCAGCTGTCTTGCCTGGCGGACGCGGACCAGTTCTACCAGAGGCTCTTTGGCTTCCTGGATCCGCTGATGGCCTAGGGCTGGCGGCACAGGAGCTCGCAACGCGCCCGCCCTTCTCACACACATATATATGTACTTGTTCCAACAAGTGGCCGCGGCAGTCGAGCTGACTTCCGCGGCCATTCTTGTGCAAAGTTTGCCATGCCCCGCATTGGGCCTTGCATTTTAATTCCTATATTTTAGTATGATTTATGGAAACAACCTCACAGAGGCCCCCTCGGACGCAACCAGGCCCGAGGTACGACTACAAAGGCGCAAGGGAGCGCCCTAACGTCAGGAGAGAAGCCATGTCAGACCAGCTGCTTTGCGTGGAAGGGCTTTCGGCGGGAACCGAGGACAAGCCCATCCTGCACAACATCAACCTCACCGTCGGTGCCGGCGAGACCCACGTGCTCATGGGCCCCAACGGCGCCGGCAAGTCCACCCTGGGCCACGTCATCATGGGCGACCCCGTGTACAAGGTCACCAGCGGCACCATCACCTTTGACGGCGCCGACCTGACGCACGAGGGCCCCGACAAGCGCTCGCTGGCAGGAATCTTCCTGAGCTACCAGGCGCCCGTCGAGGTGCCCGGCGTGCCCCTGTACAGCTTCCTGCGCACCATCACGCAGAAGCGCCCCGAGCTAAGGATGACGGCCCGCCAGTTCCGCAAGCGCGTCGGCCAGATAGCCGACCAGCTGGACATGGACCAGAGCTTCCTGACCCGCGAGCTCAACGTGGGCTTCTCGGGCGGCGAGAAGAAAAAGATCGAGATGCTGCAGCTTCTGCTGCTGCAGCCCAAGCTGGCCATCCTGGACGAGACCGACTCGGGCCTGGACGTGGACGCCCTCACCGTGGTGTCGCGCGGCATCGAGGCCTACCGCCAGGCCTGTGACGGCGCGCTGCTCATGATCACGCACAACACCCGCATCCTGGAGAAGCTGACGGTCGACCGCACCCACGTCATGGTGAAGGGCAACCTCGTGGCCGACGGCCCCGCCTCCCTCATCGACGACATCGACGCCCACGGCTTCGAGCAGTTCGAGCGCAAGGCCGAGGCTGAGGGCCTCACCAGGGGCGATGCGTAATGGCACAGCAGAAGACCCAGGTGGCAGACGTCGACCGTTCGCTGTACGACTTCGTCAAGTCCGAGAAGGGCTACGAGCGCTACGCAGACGGCCTGACGCCTGACATCGTGCGCGCCATCAGCGCAAAGAAGGACGAGCCGCAGTGGATGCTCGACATGCGCCTGGAGGCGCTGGAGGTGTTCCACGACAAGCAAATGGCCCCCAACTGGGGACCGTCCATCGCCGGGCTCGACATGGACCACATCTCTACCTACGTCAGTCCGAAGACCAAGCAGGCCAAGGACTGGAACGACGTGCCCAAGGACATCAAGGACACGTTTGAGCGCCTGGGCATCCCGCAGGCCGAGCGCGAGAGCCTGGCCGGCGTGGGCGCGCAGTACGACTCCGAGATCGTGTACCACAACATGCGCGAGGAAGTCGCCAAGTACGGCGTCGTCTACACCACCATCGAGGACGCGCTTCACGACCCGAAGTGGGAGCCCGTCGTGCACGAGTACTTCGGCAAGCTGATTCCCATGCGCGACCACAAGTTCGCGGCGCTGCACTACGCCGTGTGGAGCGGCGGCTCGTTCGTGTACGTGCCCGCCGGCGTCACGGTGGAGTACCCGCTGCAGAGCTACTTCCGCCTGAACGCCCAGGGCGCCGGCCAGTTCGAGCACACGCTGATCATCGTGGAGCCCGGTGCCAACCTGCACTTCATCGAGGGCTGCTCCGCCCCGAAGTACTACGAGGCGAACCTGCATGCCGGTGCCGTCGAGCTGTACGTAAAGGATGGCGCACGCCTGCGCTATTCCACGATCGAGAACTGGTCGAAGAACATGTACAACCTGAACACCAAGCGTGCGAAGGTGGGCAAGGACGCCCAGATGGAGTGGGTGTCCGGCAGCTTCGGCAGCCACGTCAGCTACCTGTACCCCACGACCATCCTGCAGGGCGACCGCTCCAGCTGCGAGTTCACCGGCATCACGTTCGCCGGCGCCACGCAGGACCTGGACACCGGCTGCAAGGTCATCCTGAACGGCGCCGACACCACCGCCAGCGTCGAGACCAAGTCCATCAGCAAGGACGGCGGCATAAACACGTTCCGCAGCTCGGTCGTCGTGGGTCCGAAGGCCCAGAACGCCCGCTGCACCGTCAGCTGCCAGTCGCTCATGCTGGACAACATCAGCCGTTCCGACACCATCCCCGCGATGGACGTGCGCAACCCCACGGCCAGCGTGGGCCACGAGGCCACGATCGGCCGCATCTCGGACGACACCATCCTGTACCTCATGAGCCGCGGCTGCTCCGAGGCAGAGGCCCGCACCATGGTGGTGAACGGCTTCGCCAACCCCGTCAGCAAGGAGCTGCCGCTGGAGTACGCCGTCGAGATGAACAACCTCATCAAGCTCGAGATGGAAGGAGCCATAGGCTAATGGCCACAAACGAAGCACAGGCCACGCAGGCCACCGTGACCCTCGAGCGCGTGAACACCCCACCCGCGCAGACCTGGAACTACCTACGCGCCAACGACATCACCCTGACGGTGCCGAATCTGTCGAGGAAGGGCGACGTCTACTTTGCGCTGCCCCAGCTGTTCGACCGCATCCAGACCGGCATGGGCCCCAAAGTGACGCAGTGGGTCACCAGCCAGGCCGCCGACTCCACCTACGTCGAGGTGCCCGCCCACACGGTGCGCACCCAGCCCATTGTGGTCGACATCGACGCCCAGAAGGGCCAGGTGGCAGACACCGGAGTCATGGTGCGCGAGGGTGCCACCGCCACCGTGGTAGTCATCGCCCACGGCAACTCCGACACCGACGTCGCCTCCGCGGCGCTCACCCGCATCGTGGCCGAGGCAAACACCCACGTCCACCTGTACGAGTTCGTCGCCGTGGGCCAGCACCACACCCACCTGGAGAGCGTGGGCATCGACGCGGACGACGATGCGGTGCTGGACGTCCGCCAGTTCTTGCTGGGCGGCTCCACCTCGGCCGTCGGCTTCGCCGCCGCCCTTTCGGGCGACAACGCCCGCATCGACCTGAAGACCCGCTACCTTGCCCGCGGCAACGAGACCCTCGACATCAACCACGTCGTGCGCCAGCTGGGCAAGAAGACCCGCGCCGAGATCCACGAGAGCGGCGTGCTGGACGGCTCTGCCCACAAGAGCCTGCGCGCCACCATCGACCTGGTGCACGGCGCAAAGGGCTCGAAGGGCAACGAGGCCGAGAACGTGCTAGTTTGCGGCGAGAACGTCGTAAACAAGACCGTGCCGGTCATCCTGTGCGACGAGGACGACGTGCAGGGCAACCACGGTGCCACCATAGGCTCGGTGGGCCCCGACCAGATCCACTACCTCGAGGACCGCGGCCTCAGCTTCGACGAGATCGAGGACCTGTACGTGCGCGCCATCTTCGACGACGCCGTCATCCAGTCCCCCACCGTCGACGCCCGTCACGCCGTCCTGGCACGCGCCGAGGAGGTCCTGGGCGCCGAGATAGCCGACGACCTGCTGGCGGGCCTCGACATCGAGGAGCAGCTGCTGGACCAGTCCGATTCCGCGAAGGAGGCATAGCCCCATGGACACTTCCCTGACTCCCGAGGAGCTGTCGCTCATAGAGGCGAACCCCTACAAGAAGGACTTCCCCCTCCTGGCACAGAAGCCCGAGGTCGTCTTTCTGGACAGCGCCGCCACGGCGCAGCGCCCCGGCGTGGTGCTGGACGCGCAGCGCCGCTTCTACGAGACCATGAACGCCAACCCGCTGCGCGGCCTGTACAAGCTCAGCGTCGAGGCCACCCAGGCCATCGCTGACGCCCGCGCCCATATAGCCCGCTTCATCGGCGCCCTGGACGAGTCCGGCCAGCCCCTGGCCGACGACGTCGTGTTCACGCGCAACGCCAGCGAGTCGCTGAACCTCCTGGCGCACACGGTGCCCCAGGTCGTGCACCTGGGCCCCGGCGACCAGGTGGTCATCAGCATCATGGAGCACCACTCCAACCTGATTCCCTGGCAGCAGGTGTGCCGCGCCACGGGTGCGGAGCTGGTGTACCTGCGCACGAACGACGACTACGAGATCACCCCCGACGAGCTGCAGGCAAAGATCGGCCCGCACACAAAGATCGTCAGCGTGACCCAGGTGTCCAACGTGCTGGGCGTGCAGAACGACATCGCGGCCATCGCGCAGCGCGCCCACGAGGTGGGCGCCGTGTGCATCGTGGACGGCGCGCAGAGCGTGCCGCACCTGCAGGTGGACGTGCGCCATATGGGCTGCGACTTCCTGGCCTTCAGCGCTCACAAGCTGGGCGGCCCCATGGGCATCGGAGTCTTGTGGGGAAGGCACGACCTCCTCGAGGCCATGCCGCCCTTCTTGACCGGTGGCGAGATGATCGACTCGGTCACCGAAACCGACGCGGTGTGGGCTCCCGTCCCGCAGAAGTTCGAGGCAGGCACGCAGGACGCCGCCGGCTCGTACGCCTTTGACGCCGACCTCACCTACCTCGAGGGCCTGGGCATGGACGCCATCGAGAAGCGCGAGCGTCTCCTGGCCATCTACCTGACCGAGGCGCTGGAGTCCCTGGACTTCATCACCGTGGTGGGCCCGAAGGAGGGCGTGCGCCACATCAGCGCCGTCTCGTTTGACGTGCACGGCATCCACCCTCACGATGTGGCCAGCATCCTGGACATGTCGAACGTCTGCATCCGCGCCGGGCACCACTGCGCGCAGCCGCTCCTGTCCTACCTGGGCTACAGCAGCACGTGCCGTGCCAGCGTGGCCTTCTACGACGACAAGCACGACATCGACCAGCTGGTGGCTGGGCTGCAAAACGTCTGGAGCATCTTCCATGGAAGCAACTAGCCTGTACAACGCACAGTTCATGGACCATGTGGCCCATCCCGACTACAAGTACGACATGGGCGACTGTACCTGCGAGCACGACGGTATCAACCCCTCGTGCGGCGACGAGCTGCACCTGAAGGTACGCATGGCCGACGACGGCACCATAGCCGAGGCCGCCTACACCGGCCACGGCTGCGCGGTCAGCATGGCCTCCGCCGACATGATGAGCGACCTCATGGTGGGCAAGACCCCCGAGGAGGCCATCAAGCTGTGCCAGGAGTTCAAGGACATGATCACCGGCAAGCAGACCGACCAGGACCAGCTGGAGCAGGACCTGGACGAGGCCGCCATGCTGAAGGACGTCAGCCACATGCCCGCACGCGTGAAGTGCGCCGAGCTGGCGTGGCGCACCCTCAGCGAGATGCTGAAGGGCACTGCCGACGGCCAGGCCAGCACGACCGAGGACGCGGCCGACGCACAGAAGGCAGCAAACGCCTAGTCGGCCACGTCTTTGCCCATCGGTGGCGTCCGCACCAGGCGTCACCACATATCCGGTGCTTCGTTACAGCTGCATGCATGAGGAGGGATGATCAGATGGCAGGAATGTTTTCGACGAAGGGCAAGTACGCCCTGCGCGCGATGGCCGACCTGGCAACGCACGACGGATGGGTTTCCCTGGGAGACGTCTCAAGGAGGCAGAACATCTCGCGCAAGTACCTGGAGCAGGTCATCTCGCTCATGCACAAGGCGGGATACGTCGAGAGCCAGCGCGGCAAGGGCGGCGGCTACCGCCTGACACGCAAGCCCGAGGAGTACACGCTGGGCCAAATCCTGCGCGCCGCCGAGGGCTCGCTGGCACCCGTGGCGTGCCTGGACTGCACGAACGACGAGATCTGCCCCATCATCGACCACTGTCCCACCGTGGCGGTCTGGCGCGACCTGGGCAAGGTCACAGCTGGCTACCTGGACTCCAAGACCCTGGCCGACATCGCCAACGTCACAAACAACGGCGAGCTCGCGGGCGTCACCGACTGGCACCCAAAGGGCAGCCGCAGCGGCCAGCCAAAGAAGGGCAGAAAGCGCGGCGTCAGCAACGCCGAGTGCTAGATAGGCGTCACCTCTGCCCTCCCCCCAGCCCCTGCAGCCGTACAGGGGCGGGCAAGAAGAACGAGCAGAGCTGGTAAGGCACCGAACAGAGAGTAGCAGTGAGCCTCCCCATCGCACCTGCGGTGGGGAGGCTTTTTTACTGCACGTACGTTCTTCTTCATACGTGTTTGCATGAAGGTGTTTGCATGAACGTGTTTTCATGACACGCAGCCACAAAAAAGAGGCCACCCGAAGGTGGCCTCAGAGCAGTTCGTTCGGTCAGCCGGTTGGCTGTGCCTAAACCTATGCCCAGCCCTTGCCGTTGGAGCCGAAGTCGGTGATGAGCTCCTTGGTGCGCTCGACGATGGCGTCAAAGCCAGGCTTCAGGAGCTTACGAGGATCGTAGCCCTTGCCCTGCTTGTCCTTGCCGGCCTCGATGTACTCGCGGGTAGCCTTGGCGAAGACGACCTGCAGGTCGGTGTTGACGTTGATCTTCGAGATGCCGTGGGAGATGGCCTCCTGCACCATGGGGGTAGGAATGCCGGTGCCGCCGTGCAGAACCAGCGGCAAATCGCCCGTCAGAGCCTTGATCTCGGCCAGACGGTCCATGGACAGGCCCTTCCAGTCGGCAGGATACAGGCCGTGGATGTTGCCGATGCCGCAAGCCAGGAAGTCGACGCCCAGGTCGGCAATCTGCTTGCACTCCTGAGGATCAGCCAGCTCGCCAGCGGAGGTGACGCCGTCCTCGGTGCCGCCGATGCCGCCAACCTCGGCCTCGATGGACAGGCCCTTGGAGTGAGCCAGCTTCACGAGCTCAGCGGTGCGGTCCAGGTTGATCTGGAAGGTCTCCTCGTGGGAGCCATCGTACATGATGGAGGAGAAGCCGGCGTCAATGGCCTTGAAGCAGTCCTCGTAAGAACCGTGATCGAGGTGCAGTGCCACGGGCACGGTAATGTTCATCTCGTCCATGAGGTCAACCAGGACGTCATGAACGACCTTGAAGCCCTTCTGCCACTTTGCGGCACCAGCAGTGCACTGGATGATGAGGGGAGACTGCTCCTCCTCGGCAGCGGTCAGAATCGAGCGGGTCCACTCGAGGTTGTTGGTGTTGAAAGCACCAATACCATAGTGGCCAGCCTCGGCGGACTGCAGCATGTGGGCAGCGTTAACGAGCATGTGTTACCTCCTGAGAACGAATAACAGGACATCGAACGCCTACACTTACAGCTTCATAATAGCGCCAACCTGGAAAAGTGGACGAAATAAATCCGACTAAATGGCGAATAATGCGCCTTGGAACTTGGGTATGCTTTGTGACGGCCAGCCAGTTGCCGTTGGGCGCCAAAACGGCGTCGCTCGCGGCGTGCCACATTGCCATGTCAGAGGGGAAGTAGACGGATAACGTCCCAGGTTTTCGTGCGAAAACGGCCCCCTGGTCGTACGAAACGCACGCAGGCTGTCGGACCTGTGGGGTACCAACAGGCTTGTGTGGGGTGCATACCTTATTCGTGAAGTTTCTTTGGCCCAACGCCCGCAAAACTAGACTTGGTTCTCCACTCGGTAGAGGCTGAGTCTTCCGCCCAGCGCACCAGCACGGCACGGCCGGTTTACGCCCGTGCAAGGCTAACAAATCCAAAGGGTGATCACGCAGTGAACGAGCATTTCAACAATCCGGATCACACGCAGGTCAGCAACACATACTCTTCCACCAACCCCAACGCGCAAAGCAGCGCACGGCCCGACCAGACGACCGTGTACGGCACGGCATACCAGGCACAGCGTGCCAACGCATATCAGCCCTCTCACGTCGCCCAGCAGCGTCCTCGTCGCGTCGTCAGGCGTCGCGACACCAACGGTTCCACGTCTAGCCTGGACTCCACCCAGGCAACCTCCTCAACTGGCTACGGCTCTTCTCGCCAGGCGTACGGTCAGGACGACCGCTACGCGTCCCGCGCCGCCTACGGCGCGCAGCAGCCCTACGGCGCCGCACCCATGGCCACCCAGGCGGTGGAGGCGCAGCCAAAGAAGAAGGACTCCGCCATCAGCATGCCCGTGGCCATAGGCTCGGCGCTGTCTGCGGTGACGTCGCTGTTCCTCTCGTCGAAGATCGGCGTCGGCGGCTCTGTCGTCACGGTGGCCGTGGGCGCCATCGCGTCTTCCCTGATGCAGCAGCTGTACACGCACCTGCTGAGCAAGTCCGCCGAGAAGGTGCGCGACGCCGCATCGAACTCCGCGAACCAACAGATCGACGGCGTGATGGACTCCAGCCAGCTGGGCTCCTATTCCCTGACTGAGGATGCCACGGGCGAGGCCGCCACCGGCACGCCCATAGCCCCCGACGAGGTGCGCGACGCCGCGGCGAAGCGCCACTCCGACGTGGTAAAGAAGCGCGCCATCATCATCTCGGTCATCGGTGCCCTGGTGGTGGTGCTCATAACCGCCGGCATCATCACGGTGGCCACGCAGGGCTCGGGCATAGGCACCAAGACCACGCCCATCATCGCCACCAGCACGGACACCACCACGTCCGACGAGGCCAAGCCCACCGAGGACCAGCCCACTCAGTCCGCCGACACCACCAACCAGTCCGACAGCTCGAAGTCCGGCACCGACACCTCCAGCACCACCGGCAAGGAGTCCTCGACGGAGAGCTCCAGCTCGAAGTCGGGCAACACCAGCTCGTCCGCCTCGGGCACCAGCAGCGCGAACAGCGGCTCCAGCAACTCCGGCACCAGCAGCACGAACAGCGGCTCCAGCACCAGCGGCAGTGGCTCGTCCAGCTCGAACAGCAGCAACTCCGGCACCAGCAGCACGAACAGTGGCTCCAGCGGCAGCGGCTCGTCCGGCACGGGCACGTCCGGCACCAGCTCCAGCAGCGGCTCGTCGGACTCCGGCACCAGCTCGAACAGCTCGTCCTCGAAGTCCAGCACCAGCGGGACCACCTCGGGGACCGGCAGCTCCACCACCTCGTCCACCAGCTCGTCCAACTAAGGAGCGCGCATGAAGCGACCGAACGCCTGGAACGACTACAGCGACCAGCAGGCCCAGCAGGTAGAGGACTTCTGCCGCGACTACATGGGCTTCATTAGCCGAAACAAGACCGAGCGCGAGTTCACCGCCGAGGCCATACGGCAGGCCCGCCAGGCGGGCTACATCAGCCTGGAGGAGGCCATCTCGCGCGGGCGGCAGCTGCAGCCAGGAGACCGCGTGTACGCCTCGAACCGCGGCAAGACCCTGATGCTTCTGCACCTGGGTACCGAGCCCCTGGAGCGCGGCCTCAACATCCTGGGTGCCCATGTGGACTCCCCTCGCCTGGACGTAAAGCAGAATCCCCTGGACCAGAAGAGCGAGCTGGCCTCCCTGGACACCCACTACTACGGCGGAATAAAGAAGTACCAGTGGGTCACCATCCCGCTGGCCATCCATGGCGTCATCGCGCGCAAGGACGGCAGCGTGGTCAACGTGACCGTGGGCGAGGACCCCTCCGACCCCGTGTTCGTCGTCAGCGACCTTCTGATCCACCTGGCCAAGGACCAGATGACAAAGACCGCCTCCGACGTCATCGACGGCGAGATGCTGGACGTCCTGGTGGGCAACCGCCCGCTGCAGGTCGACGCCGCCGACGCGAAGGGCGACGCATCGGCGGATGCCGACTCCGCCGTGAAGGCACGCGTGCTGGGTATCCTGGCCCAGAAGTACGGCATCGACGAGGAGGACTTCCTCTCGGCCGAGCTCGAGGTGGTGCCGGCAGGCCCCGCGCGCGACCTGGGCTTCGACCGCTCCATGATCTTGGGCTACGGGCAGGACGACAGCTCGTGCGCCTATCCCAGCCTGCGCGCTCAGCTGGAGCTGGACCAGACACCGGCCCGCACCGCCGTCACGCTGCTGGTCGACAAGGAGGAGATCGGCTCGGTGGGCTCCACGGGCATGACCAGCCGCTTCTTCGAGAACGTGCTGGCAGAGGTCATAGCGCTGGCCACCGGGCAGGACTCCATGCTGACGCTGCGCCGCTGCCTGGCCGCCAGCGACATGCTGTCCAGCGACGTGTCCGCGGGGTTCGACCCGTCCTTCGCCGACCGCTTCGAGGCAAAGAACAGCAGCTACCTGGGTCACGGCCTCACGTTCAACAAGTACACCGGCGCCCGCGGCAAGTCCGGCTCCAACGACGCAGACGCCGAGTACCTGGCAAAGATCCGTCGCTGCATGGATGACGCCGGCGTGCACTTCCAGACCGCCGAGCTGGGCCGCGTGGACGCGGGTGGCGGTGGCACCATCGCCTACATCCTGGCCGAGTACTGCACGCACGTTGTCGACTGCGGCGTGCCCGTGCTGTCCATGCACGCGCCCTGGGAGGTCACCAGCAAGGTGGACGTCTACGAGGCCTACCGCGGCTACAAGGCCTTCCTGCAGCTGGCGTAGGCGCCGGTACGGGCCCGCTCCCGTACGTGAGAGGCCCAGTTCGGTACGTTTTCGGCGAGAAAAACGTACCGAACCGGGCCTCTCACTGTAGGTGTCTTTATTGGCAGGCGCACATCAGGGGCACCTGTGCCCCTGATCCCACCTGTCAGGGCGCCGCACCGCCTAGTCGTGCTGCTCCAGGAACCTCTCGACGGTGGCATTGTACAGCTGTGGCTGCTCACCGTGCACCCAGTGCGTGCCGTCAGGGAACAGCACCCAGCGTGCGTCGGGGATGCCGTCGGCCACCTGCTTGGCAATGAGCGGCGTGCACTCGTCGGCGGCGCCCGAGGTCACCAGCGTGGGCACGTCGATGCTGGGCAGCTGGTCGACCACGCTCCAGTGCGACAGCCGGCCCGTGACCACGAACTCGCTCATGCCCTGCATGAAGTGGTAGCACTCGTCGCCCACGGGGTCGGGCTCGGGGCTGTGCAGGTTTGCGGGGCGCTCGTTCTCGGGCACCAGGCTGACGTGCCGCCGGTAGTACTCGGCGGTGGCGGCACGCACCTCGGGACGGTCGTAGTCGCCGTCCACGTCCGCCTGCGCCAGCGCGGCCTCCATGGGGGCAGGCAGGTAGTGCCGCAGCCTCAGGGCCTCGTGCAGCCACAGGTCCATGCTGGCGGGCGAGCTGGCCACCACCATGGACGCCATGCCGTCGTGCCCGTTCGCATGCCAGGGCTGGCCGATGGCGTACATCATAGCCAGCATGCCGCCCCAGCTCTGTCCCAGTATGTGGCAGCGCTCCAGCCCCAGCGCCTTGCGCACGCAGGCCAGCTCGTCGAGGAAGAACTTCGCGCTCCACTTCTGCGGCAGGGGCGGCGTCTTGCTGCGTCCGCAGCTCATCTGGTCGTAGTACACGACCGCTCGCCCGCAGCTGTCCCAGATGCCGTCCAGCGTCTGCAGGTAGTAGTGAGCGGCACCCGGGCCGCCATGCAGCACCAGCAGCGGGAGCTTGCCCGCCTGCAGGCTCTGCTGGACGTCTCCGGCCACGCGATAGTAGGTATGGTATCCCGCATAGGGAATGAAGCCCTCGCTCTGGACCATGGCAGCCTCCTCCAAGCCGTGCGCATGCGCCCCGCGCAGATGCCGCGATTCTAGCGCACAATGGCGGCAGACGTTCCCAGCGCGAAGGAGTCCCATGAAGACCTACGAGTACGACCAGCAGATCCAGGCAGCCGAGTCCAAGGGCGGCGCCTTCGTGGCATTCCCCTACGACGTCCGCACCGAGTTCGGGCGAGGGCGCATAAAGGTCCACGCCACCTTCGACGGGGTCCCCTACGACGGCAGCGTGGTAAACATGGGCGTAAAAAATCCCGATGGCAGCATCTGCTACATCATCGGGATTCGAAAGGACATCAGAAAGGCCATCGGGAAGGACGTCGGCGACACGGTCCACGTGCGCATCAGCGAGCGGACGGACGACTAGGTACGGGCTCACTCCCCCGACAGCAGGTCCAGCAGGCGCTTCTTGCACTCCAGGAACTCGGGGGTCAGGGCAAACTCGGCCGCCGACTGGCCCTCCTGCCGCGGCACCGGTATCTGGGCCACGATGTGGCTGGGCACGCCTGCGCTGGGCGTGCCGTCCAGCACGTACACGCGAGACGCCATGCTGACCGCCTCGTCCACGTCGTGCGTGATGGCCAGCGTGGCCATGCCCAGCTGGCGCGCCATGTCGCAGTACCAGCTGCGCATCTGCACGCGCGTGAACGCGTCCAACGCCGAGAAGGGCTCGTCCAGCAGCGACACGTCGTTACCCATGAGGTACGTGCGCAGGAACGCCGCACGCTGCCGCATGCCGCCCGAAAGCTGAGAGGGCCACGACTGCTCGGTCCCCGCCAGGCCGAACCGCTCGAACAGCGGCTCAGCTTTCTGACGCGCCTGCGCCTTCGACATGCCCGCCAACACCAGCGGCAGGGTCACGTTGTCGATGATGCGCTTGCTGGGCAGGAGCAGGTCCTTCTGCAGCATGTAGCTCACATGCCCCGGCTGACCGGTGATGTCCTGGCCGTGCAGCAGGACCTGTCCCTTCAACGGGCGGGTCAGGCCCGACAGGGCGTGCAGGATGGTGGTCTTGCCGCAGCCCGAGCGGCCCACCATGCACACCACCTCGCCGGCGTGCACCACCAGCGACGCGTCGTGCACGACCTCGTGCGTGCCGTCCCACGACAGCGTCAGGTGGCGCGCCTCCAGGGCCACGTCGTTCGTGGCGTCCGAGGTCGCGGCACCCGCGGCCACGCCCTGTCCCCGCACCTGCGAGCCAGCCTCTTCCCGCACGCTAGGCCTCCAGGTACTGGGTGTCGTAGCCGGCGTTCACGTCCAGCTGCTTGTCCAGCAGGCTGTTGTCGTTCAGCCACTGGTAGAAGCGGCTCCACCTGCTGGGGTCTATGACGCCCCAGCTGGAGGCGTCGGCCGTGTACTGGCCGGCCAGGTAGGACTGGCTCTGCTTCACCAGCGAGGCGTCCAGCTCGGGCACGGCCTGGCACAGGATGTCGGCCGCGTCGTCGGGGTTGTCCACGCAGTACTCGTAGCCCTTCTTGACCGCGCGCAGGAAGGCCTTGGCGACGTCGGGGTTGGCCTTCACGTAGTCGGTGTTGCCGGCGATGACCGGGGTGTAGTAGTCGAAGGTCTCGTCCGTGTCGATGAAGCTGAAGTAGTTGATGTCCACGTTCTGCAGGTGGGCGTTCTGCACGGCCCATCCCTCGTACACCCACACGGCGTCGTACATGTTTGCCTGCAGGCCGGCCACGTCGTCGTCGGTCTCGTAGGGCACCAGCTTGACCTTGCTCCAGTCGCCGCCGTCCTTCGTGACGACCTGCTTCATCGTGGCCTGCTCCACGGGCATGTCCCACGTGGCGTAGGTGTGGCCCTCCAGCGCGGCGGGGTGCGTGATTCCGTCGGCCTTGCGGCTCATGATGCCACTGGTGTTGTGCTGGATGATGGCAGCCAGGGCCTCGATGGGCATGGGGCTGTCGGAGGCCAGGCTGTTGGCGATGTAGTCCTGGTAGCTGACGCCGAACTGGGCCTGGCCCGAGCCGATGACCTGCTCGGCCGTGCCGTCGCCGGGCTGGATGATGTCCACGCTGAGGCCCTCGTCGCTGAAGTAGCCCTTCGACTGCGCCACATAGATGCCCGTGTGGTTGGTGTTGGGTGTGTAGTCCAGGCAGAAGCTCAGCTGCGTGGTCTGGCCCGAGGAGGCCTGGCTGGAGCTGTCGGAGCCGTCGTCCGAGCTGGAGCTCGAGGCGGCGCCCTGCGACGAGCCGCAGCCCGCCAAGGCCGCCCCGGTCATCGCCACGCCAGCGCCCGCCACGAACGAGCGGCGGGTCAGGGAAGCCGCGTGCAGGGGACGCTGCCACATAGATTCGTTCTTCTTCATTGCTTGCTCTCCTCCTTTGCCCTGGTCCAGGGCATGCAGGCCCGCTGCAGGGCGTCCACAAGCTTCATGAGCGCCAAGGACAGGGCCGAAATCAGCAGAATTACCGCGAACATCTTGTCGTACGAGAAGGACTTGCGCACGCGCGTCATGTACACGCCCAGACCCGAGAATCCTCCCAGCCACTCGGCGATGACCGCGCCCACGATGGCGTAGGTGGCGCTGATGCGCAGACCGCTGAAGAACTCGTTCATGGCGGCGGGCAGCTTCACGTTCAGGAACACCTGCAGGCGGCTGGCATTCATGGTGCGCATGAGGTCCAGCATGTCGGGGTCCACCGAGCGAAAGCCCGAGACCAGAGACACCGTGATGGGGAAGAACGTGCTGATGACTATGAGGATGACCTTGGGGGCCAGGCCGTAGCCGAACCACAGCACCAGCAAGGGCGCTATGGCCACGGTGGGGATGGTCTGGCTGATGGTGACCAGCGGATTCAGCGCCAGGTTCACGGCCTCGAAGCGGTCCATGAGCACGGCCACCAGGAAGCCCACCGCCACGCCGATGACCAGGCCCAGGGCGGACTCGACCAGCGTGGTGACCGAGTGTTGCAGAAGAAGCGCCCAGTCGGCCACCAGGGCCTCGATCACCTGCACGGGGCTGGGCAGCATGAAGTTGGGCACCAGCCCGGCGTCCACCACCAGCTCCCACACCACCAAAAGGCAGGCTATGGTGCACAGGGGCACCGCCACGCGGCGGGCCTTCGAGGGGGCAGCCACGCTATGCCGCCTCGTGGGCGGACGCCGCTGGCTTGGCGGCATCCGCAGCCTGCGCCGCGGCCTCGCGCGTGCCCGTGTCGGCGAAGGCCGAGTCGGTGGTGTGGTACTTACCCACCTTGTGCTCGGTGGTCATGACGTCGCCCTGGGGACGATAGTCGATCTTCACGTAGGTGGCCATCTTTTTGCAGCCGGCCTTGGCGCCCACCAGCTGGCAGTTCTTCACGATGTCCATGCAGGTGTCGTAGTCGCCCTCGATGGCCGTCTCGAAGGGGCCCACGTAGTAGTTGACCCCCGTGGAGGCTATGTAGGCTATGACCTGGTCCACCACACGGCAGACCTCGTCGTCGTCCTTCGCGTCCATCGGCAGGAACTGTATGGCGACCGAGCAGTCCATGCTCCCTCCATTTCCGGACACCAAAAAAGGCACCCACGCTATACGTAGGTGCCCGAACTGCCATGCCCTGGTCCCTACGCCGGCATTACCCGGATCAGGTTTGCGGTCAGGGCCGCCCTGGGCCCATTCTCAGCCGGCGTGCGCCAGCTCCCGTTTCTTCAGGAACACTTTACCACGAGTCAGCAGGGGCTATTACTAGCCGATATATTCCACCGAAAAGAAGGGCGACGCCCCATAGAGACGTCGCCCAGCGAGTCATCGCGTTTGCAATCGTGCGCTAAAGATAAACATTAGAGTCCCAGCTGATTGGCGGCGTAGGTGGCCTGATCAACCGTGAACTTGTCGCCGTAGCTGGACGACAGCTGATCGATGAGGCCCTGCCTAGAGAAGCTCTCGAGCTGGAGGTAGCTCTGCCCGGCCTGGACAGCTTCCTGGTTCCAGTCGGCGCCGCAGTTATCGGCGGCGTAGGTGGCCTGGTCAACCGTGAACTTGTCGCCGTAGCTGGACGACAGCTGGTCGATGATGCCCTGGTAGCTGAATCCGCTCATGGCGAGATAGGACTGTGCTGCCTGCAGGGCCTCGGCGTTCCAGTCCGCACCGCAGTTATCGGCGGCGTAGGTGGCATCCTCGACCGAGAACTTATCGCCGTACTGGGAGGACAGCTGGTCAATAAGACCCTGGTAAGAGAAGCCCTGCATGGAGAGATATTTCTGAGCAGCGGCCAATGCTTGTTTTTGGCTCGTGGTGGCATTTGAAGTGGCGGTAGATGACGAGGCGTCCGAGGTTGCAGCAGGGGCTGCGGTAGAGGTCGCCGTCGAGGACTCGGACGATGGCGCACCTGTGGTTGCCGCAGAAGACTCTGTGGATGATTCTGACGATCCGGCATCCGAGGCCGTAACGGCCGCCTCAGACGAGTTGTCGGAGGCAGTGCTTGTGCCAGTGCTCGAAGAGCTCGAGCCGCAGGCAGCAAGCGACAGAGCTAGCATCCCGGATAGAATCGCAGCGCCAATCGACTTTTTCATAGTCCCCCCCCAATTTCCCGCAAATACCCTGAAGAGCGTTGCGACCAATAATATATTTGCGATTATGCGGTGGGGTACGCGTGCGCCATTTATCGGCTGAACGGTAGCCAATTCCTTTTCGCCGCGATTTGCGCGTGAACGGAATCTAGTCTGCCGAGAAGAGCAGCCGCCGACACAATAAGTTAGATGCCTGCCAGCAGCGCCACGAGCGACTGGTCCACTATCACGAACATGCCGAGGTCGGCGACGCCCGTTTGCGGGTAGACGGCTGCCAAAAGCGGCAGGCCGATGAAGCCGTGTTGCCGAATATAAATGACATGCGAAACGCCGCCGACTGTGCGCCACCGGGCCCCAGCGACTTGCCCACAAGGCGCATCACCAGGATGACGGTCGGATAGAACACCGCCGCCAGCACGAGCATGGGAACGTGTCCGGCAATGAGCTCCGGCGTCATTCCCCGATAGATGAAGTCGACGAACATCAACGGCAGGAAGACCTCCTGGATGAGCATGATGATCGAGGAGAGCGACTCGCGCGTGACGATGCCCGAGCGCGCGGCACCATACCCGACGAGCAGCATCACCGCGAAGCCAGCCATCTGCACCGCTATCGTCTGCGCCATCGGCTGACCGCCCCCCATCGGACCTCGAGTCCCTACTGCGGCCGCCCACGTTCGGGGGCGACCCGTTCCGTCTGCCAAGAGCAAAGGTAGGCCGAGCGCACCGTCTGACGCCAGACGTTGAGGGAATGGCGAGTTGCTCTTCTTACCCAAAGCGACGCGGGTTGTGGAGGAAGAGTGGAGTACTTATCGAGATAGATTCTTGTTTATAAGAACTAACGCATCGGGTATATTCTCACTAACAAGAAATAGTCCTAATAGCAACACCCGATTAGGACCCGATAGGAAGGACCAACCATGGAATCCAAGCTCAACGCTCTTCTCGCCAACGTCACCGTCGAGTACCACAAGCTCCAGAACCAGCACTGGTACGTTTCCGGGTCCGACTTCTTCCAGGCCCACGCGCAGCTCGAGGAGCTCTACGACGGGCTGCTCCCCGTGATCGACGACGTCGCGGAGCTCATCCTACAGCTGGGAGGCAAACCCATAGGATCGCTGGCCGAGGTCCTGCAGCAGGCCACCATCCAGGAGCGCGAGGACGCCTTCCTCTGCAGCAAGGACGCCTTCGCGAACGTCCGCGCCGACCTCCAGACCATCCTGGACCAGGTCAACGGCGTCAAGGAGGCCGCGGACGACGAGTCCAACCACCTGGTGAGCGCCAAGGCCGACGAGCTGATCGCGAGTCTCTCCAAGACCCTGTGGATGCTGCGCCAGCAGGCAGCGTAGAGAGGCATAGCCCTTTGACCAGGCGAACGAAAGCCTCGGCATCTCAAAGTTAGAGGGGCGTCACCTTCTAGGAAAGGTCGGAGAAGTCGAGGATCCAGACGCCGGAGCAGAGGTCCAGGAGGTCGCGGTCGAGCGAGACCCAGGCGGGTGCCATATCGATCACATGGGAGTCGTTGGACGCCACGCAGGGACAAGCACCCAGCGCGCGGAGCCGTCAGAAAACACGCGCCCGCGTGGCCGTAGCCATGCGGGCGCGTGTGCGCGTTGAGCTATGTCGCGAGAGTGTCTGTGTCAATTCCTAGACACGTGCGACGAACTTGCCGTCGCGGGTGTCGACCTTGATCTTCTCGCCCTCGTTGAGATACATCGGGACCTGGATAGTAGCACCGGTCTCGATGGTGGCGGGCTTGGTGCCGCCCTGGACGGTGTCACCCTTGAAGCCAGGGTCGGTCTTGGTGATTTCGACCTCGATGAAGGTGGGCGGCTGCACCGCGTACAGGACATCGTTCGCGTACTGCAGCAGGCAGGTGTCGTTCTCCTTCAGGTACTTGTCGTTGTCGCCGATGAGCTCCTTCTCTACGGGAATCTGCTCGTAGGTCTCCGTGTCCATGAACCAGTAGGAGTCGCCGTCGTTGTAGAGGTACTGCATCTCGCGGGTGCGCATGTCGACGCTCTCGAACTTCGCGGACTGCTGGAAGTTCTCCTCGTTCACGCGGCCG
>JAQXQO010000017.1 GCA_029101205.1 Coriobacteriales bacterium
ACGCAGAACCCGAACATCACCAGCGCCATGTGACCCAGGTAGGCGGCGTTTCCCGCCTGCTCTCCCACGACGCCCACGTTCACGATGTCCGACATGTAGCGCGGAAGCGAGAGCTCGCACAGCGCCTGCACCAGCAGCAGGGCAAACACCAGCAGCACCTCGCCAGCGTAGCCGCGCAAAAGCCTGAACAACCTCATTGGGCATCACCTTCCTTTGCGAAATCCGACTTGCGTCCTGGACCGCACTCGGCGTCGCGCTTGGCTTCCCGCCGCTGCATTATCTGCGCCATGCGGCCGGCCAGACGCACCAGCTCGCGCGCATCCTCGGGACCCAGCTCCTTCAAAAGTCCGACCACGTAGGCGTTCATGCACTTGAAGTAGCTGGCCAGCTCGCGCTCGCCGGCCTCCGTCAGCCGCACCACCACCCTGCGCCGGTCTTTCTCGCTGGGCGTGCGGGTAACGAGCCCACCCTCCTCCAGGGAGTTCAGCATCTGGGCTATGCGTGCGGTCGACACCCGGCATCTGCTGGCCAGCTCGCTCGGTGTAGCACCGTCATCCGTGTGGTGCAGGGCATGCAGCACGCTGAAGCGCCCCCGCGCCTCCATGTGCTGGACGCCCTGCCTGCTGCACATGCGAATGACACGCGACTGCACCATGAGCTCGTGCGTCAGCTGGCTCCAATCTTCGTCCGCATCGTGCGGACGCGTCTCTTGTTCCATGTACGTCCTCCTCGTTGCTAAGGGGGTTAGCTAACGTATGGGACATTACCCGTCCGAATGGGCCATAGCCACCAGAGTCGGCATTTCAGCCACGATTCACGGCTTCTCCATTATCTAAGGGGGTTAGCGTTTTAGGGGACTGGCTCCCGCCGGGCAACCAGCGTCCTGCAGGTTATGCGCCCGCCCTTGCGACACTCAAGGTCAGCATTTGCCGGGCCGTAGCACGCCTCTTATTTATACGTTCCGGCGTTTTGTATAACTTAGAGCCCGCACAACAAGGCCTTATTGATACCATCCGGCTTCCCGTGGTTCATTGACCTGATTCAAGGTGGTCTAGCTCAAGGTGCTGCATCGCCGCCTGGCTCAGCTGCACCATCAGCGGCCGCTTCTTCTGCACCAACACGAGGCCACGCCCCTCCAGGCGAGCAAGATACTTGCGAGCCGACTGCTTGCTCAGATACAGGAAGGTTGCGCACTCATCCAAAGTCGCAGTGGGGAAAGCACCGTAAAGCGCCACCTGCAAGAGCATGCCCATGAGGTTTTGTTCATGCTCGCTGAGCCCCAGCTCACCGGAAAGCGCATCCAGCAAATTCATCGCCCTCGAAAGCCTGCTTGCACTCTTATCCAATCTATCGACCAGAGCCAGCTGCGCCTCTTGGATGTTCTGCAGCATCGCAATCACAAAAAACGTCAGCTCGCCGTGGTTCAGGGGATCCTCTACCCCCTTGAACGACTTGTAGTACCTGGACTTGTTCTCGGCTATGGTCCGCGAGAGCGAGAGGGTAGTCAAGGTAGACAAGGGTCTGGACAAGTACAGCGCCAGCAAGTAGCGCCCCGTCCGGCCGTTGCCGTCGTAGAAGGGGTGTATATGCTCAAAGACGTAGTGACACGCAATTGCGCTGTACGTCTGGGGAATCTCGTCCGATTCCGCCAACGCCATCATCTGCCCAAGCCCCTCGATTATCGCAGCTTCGGGATAGACCCCCTCATGGAGCACCTTGCCGCCGTTCCCCAATACCTCGACTTGGCCGCTTCGGAACAGCTTGCCATCGGGCATGTCTTTGCTTCCCAGCTTCTCCCCCGCCATTACTTGGTCGTAGATGGCACGGATGTCCTCGACGCGTTCCGGCAACGCCGTATGAGGATCGGAAAGTCCCAAGTACAACTTCGCAAGCTCCCTAAACCGTTTATCGGCCAAAGCCCGCTCATCCTGCGAAGACTCTTCCAACACCTCGCTGATCTGTCTACGGGTGCTGTGAATGTTTTCGAATTAGAGAAAAGAGAGAAGGACGGAGTCGCTCGTCCCTCTCCCCTATTCCGCCTCGTGTACACAGGACGGAGGTTTGCTCGCTTTTACGAAGCCCCTACTTCCAGACGCGCTCGGCGATGCGCTTCACCAGGGCGATCTTTGCCCACTGCTCGTCCTCGGTCAGGACGTTGCCCTCCTCGGTCGAGGAGAAGCCGCACTGGGTCGACAGCCTCAGCTGGTCCAGCGGCACATACCGCTGCGCCTCGTGGATGCGTGCGATGACGGCGTCCTCGTCCTCCAGCTCCGGGAACTTCGAGGTAACCAGGCCCAGGACGACCACTCGATTCTTGGCATAGCGCAGAGGCTCGAAGTCGCCCGCACGATCCGAGTCGTACTCCAGGAAGAAGCCGTCGTAGTTCGCGCCGAACAGCGTCTTTGCCACCGGCTCGTAGCCGCCGGACGAGAACCACGTGCTGCGGAAGTTGCCGCGACAGATGTGGGTAGTGATGGTCATGTCGGCGGGCTTTGCCTCCAGGGCCAGGTTGATCATGTCGACGTAGTCCTGGGCAACCTTGTCCAGGTCGATGTCCTGAGCGGCGTACGCCTCGCGCTTGGACTGGTCGCAGAACTCGCCCCAGGCGGTGTCGTCGAACTGCAGGTAGCGGCAGCCCTCGTCGTAGAAGGCCTTGATGGCGTGCTGGTAGGCGATGGCGATGTCGTGGAACAGCGCCGACTCGTCCTGGTAGCGCTCGATGGGCTGGTAGGTCTGCTTGCCGCGCACGCAGGGAATCAGATGCAGCATCGAGGGTGACGGAATGGTCAGCTTCGTGGGATAGTCGCCGGCGATGTCGCGCAGGCGACGGTAGTGCTCCAGAAACGGATGGTCCTTGCAGAAGTCGACCTTGCCCGTGAAGCGCAGCTGCGCACCCTTGGGCTTGGGGCCCTTGAACTCGACGGACCAGGCCTTTGCGTCGATCTCCTCCACGCCGTCCAGCGCGGCCAGGAAGTCCAGGTGCCACATGGCGCGGCGGAACTCTCCGTCGGTGACCGCGCGCAGGCCGGCGGCCTTCTCCTTTGCCACCAGGTCGGCGATGGCCTCGTCCTCGGCCTTGGTTAGCTCGTCCTTGCTGATCTTTCCCTCGGCGAAGTCCGCGCGAGCCTGCTTCAGGCTGGCGGGACGCAGGAAGCTTCCCACGATGTCGTAGATGAACGGCGGTTGCTTGGTCGGTTCGCTCATGGTTATCTCCTTCCGGGCATCTGCCCGTGCTGACATGCTGTCTGTCAATCGCGCTTACGTGCTTTGCAGTTCAGGCGTTAACGAAGCGGTCCTCTAGTCCCACACCCGCTCGGCAATGTCCTTCACCAGACAGACCTTGGCCCACTGCTGGTCCTCGGTCAGCTTGTTGCCTATCTCGCAGGAGGCAAAGCCGCACTGCGGCGAGAGGCACAGGTTCTCCAGGGGAACATACTTCTGGGCCTCGCGGATGCTAGCGATCACGTCCTCGGGATTCTCGAGCTCGGGAGACTTAGTCGTCACCAGGCCCAGGACCACCTTCTTTCCGGCAGGCACCTTGGCCAGGGGCTCGAAGCCGCCGGAGCGGGCGTCGTCGAACTCCAGAAAGAACGCGTCCACGTTCTCGCGTGCCAGCAGGAAGTCCGCCACGTCGTCGTAGCCGCCCTCGCAGGCCCAGGTGGAGTGGAAGTTTCCGCGGCACACGTGGGTGTTCACGGTCAGGTCCTCCGGGCGACCCTCCAAGGCGCGGTTGTTCACGTCCAGCAGGGCCTCCTTCACGCGCTCCAGACCGGCGGCGTCCACGCCAAAGTACTGCTGCGCATGCGGGTCCACGACCATGCCCCAAGAGCAGTCGTCGAACTGGAGGTTCCTGCAGCCTGCGGCGTACACGTCCTGGATGAAGGCACGGTAGGCGGCCACGATGTCATCCGCCAGCTCCTCGTCCGTGGCGTAGTGGCGCCTCGTCGCCTCCAGGTTGAAGGGCATGGCAAACTGCTCCAGGAACTGTGCCGGCGCGGGAATGGTCAGCTTTGCCACGGTGTTCTGGTCCTCCAGCGCCTGGACGAACTTGAAGTGCTGGATGAAGGGGTGGTTCCCCTTGTAGGAGATCTTCCCCGTGAGGTAGGTGTCATCGATCTTTGCCGCCTCGTCGTGGAAGGGCAGGCCCTCCTTCGTGGGCTGGTGCGCTATGCCCTCGAAGCCCCACATGAAGTCCAGGTGCCAGGTCTCCCTGCGGAACTCGCCGTCAGTGATGACGCCCAGGCCGGCAGCCTTCTCCTTTGCCACCAGGTCGCGGATGCAATCGTCCTCGATGGCCGTCAGCTGCTCAAAGCCGATCTTTCCCGCCTTCCAGTCCAGGCGCGCCTGCTTCAGGCGCGCCGGGCGCAGAAAGCTGCCAACCACGTCGAATCGGTGCGGAGTCTTCTTGTCGTAGGGAATGCTCATGGGGATACCTCATCTCTAGCGCTCGTTGTGTCCGCACTTGATGGTGATGGTTTTCCACGCTATGAGGAACTACCTATTCCCTATTGCAAACCATAGCTAATGGCTATGGCCTAGTTGCTGCCGTCAGATCCGCCGTCGTCCAGATACTGCCGCACGTAACGGCTCAGGTGCCTCAGATAGCTCTCGCCCAGGGGCGAGAGGGGCCGTTTGGGCTGGTACACGTAGCCCAACTCCATGACCCCTCCCCCCTCCAGGGGCACCGACACGATGTCGTCGCCGTTGAGGTCAGAGCTCAGGATGCCCGACGAGATGGTGTACCCGTCCAGTCCGATGAGCAGGTTGAACAGCGTCGCTCGGTCGGTGACCACGATGGCCTTGTCGACCTCCTCGGTTATGTGGGGCTCCTCGGCAAAGTAGAAGGAGTTCCTAGAGCCTTGGTCGTAGGAAAGTCGCGGGTAGCCCCGCAGGTCATCCAAAGTCACGCTGGTACGCTGCGCCAGAGGGTTCTGTCTGCTGACAAACACGTGCTCACGTGCGCAGAACAGAGGCTCGAAACGCAGCTCCGCATCGCGAATGGCGCTGGTGAGCACCTCTCGGTTGAAGTTGTTGCGATACAGCACGCCCAGCTCCGAGCGTTGCAGACGCACGTCCTCTATGGTGCCGAACGTGGTTCCCTCGCGCAGGCTGAACTCATAGCGCTCCCTGCCATACTCGCGCACCAGCTCGGCGAAGGCGTTCACGACGAAGGCGTAGTGCTGGCTCGACACGGCAAAGACGCGGCGCGGAGGGGTACCGTGCTTGTACTGCTGCTCCAGCAGGTCGGCTTGCTCGACCACCTGCCGCGCGTAGCTCAGAAAGCGCGTGCCGTCCTCTGTGGGCACGACCCCTCGGCTGGACCGCTCGAAGATGGTGATGCCCATCTCGGCCTCCAGCTCCGAGACGGCCTTCGACAGCGAGGGCTGGGCGATGAAGAGCTTTGTGGCGGCGGCCGTGATGGATCCGCTGGTAGCGACCTCGACGACGTAGCGCAGCTGTTGCAATGTCATGGCTTCCCCCTGCGGTCTGCCGGGCTGACGGAAGAGCTATCTATGCAACTCGCCATGATGCGCCTTTGCGGAAGCGTGGGCGAGGAAATCTGTTGGGCCATTCACTCTATAGAACGCGCGTTCTACAATCAAGAACAATCTCCTTCAGGCTGCGAACGGTTGTTCTATTGCCGTGAGCGGCACTTCTTGCACCCAAGGAACAAAGTTGGCCTCTAGCTGCACGTTATTCATGCCCATAAAGCAGCGTACTTCTTGCCCCAGAGTACGTACGCGATCGATAAACTTGCCAAAAGACGCAACGCCTGCAATCGGAGGTGTCCCCGCATGGACAGCGAATACTCCAGTGAGCCAAATGGGGCCGAGGCACCACCCTGCCGAGACCCTTCGAGGCCAGACTCGGCCGCCTGGCTGCTGCTGGATGCTCGCGGCGAAGTCCTGGGGCTCTGCCTTTGTCACGAGACCTTTGACGACGAGTCGCCAGACGGCATTGGGTTTGACTTCACGGGATACTCCGTCGGGTCCGATGGAAGGATGCACGAGGCCGACGGCGGAAGGTACTGGGGCCAACCTAGCTGCGAGGACACTGAGTTTCCGAAAAACTGCGGCATCTCGTTTGCGGCCATGCTACCCCTGCCCGCACAGATGGCAGAATGCCTTGTGGAGAACGCGGAGGAGCTGACCGACTGAGACCTCCGGAGCGCATGACGCTCCGACGAATCGTCGTTGCATTTGCCGTCTCGCTCGCAGATCCTGGATCAGAACCAAAACTGATCGTTCGGGCGGGGGCACCCATGCTAGAGCCAGGACTGTACGAGCAGACCATCAGCAAGCAGCTACGAGACGAGATTGAGCAAAGCGGCGCCGAGGAAGACTCCGAAACCGGCACCGTCGACAAAGAGGAGCTGTCCCGCGTCCTTGCGGCTTACATCGAAAAGCTTGCCAGAATAGCTCTCGACACCGCCGGCCCCCGAAAGGCAGACGAGCAGGTAAACATAGCGAACGCTGTCGTGCGCAGCCTCACGGAGGCCATCGCAGCATACGACGAGAGCCGAGCGCGCGAGCTTTCAGGGCAGGAGGTCGTCTCCCCAGCGCAGCAGCTGCTGTCCATCGTACGAAAGCAAAACTCGGTAGGCGAGGCCACGGGACGCCCCGAAGCGTTGGTACGGCCCGACACGTCGGTGGCACGCACTTCGCTGTTTACCGGCTCGGCACACGAGCCGCAGCTCTACACCGAGCTAAAGAAGGAGATCGCCTCAGCGAACAAGATCCTGATGCTGGTCTCGTTCATCAAATGGAGCGGTCTGCGTCTGATCTCAGACGAGCTCCGCGCATTCTGTGACCGAGGTGGTCAGCTGCAGGTCATCACCACGAGCTACATAGGGGCAACGGACCCCAAGGCAGTCACCTGGCTGGCAAAGCTTCCCGGGGCACAGGTGAAGATCTCGTATGACACCGCGCGCACCAGGCTCCACGCAAAGGCCTACGTCTTTCACCGGAACACCGGCTTTACGACCGCATATGTGGGCTCGTCGAATCTGTCGAACCCCGCCATGTCCAGCGGGCTGGAGTGGAACGTAAAGATCAGCCGCGCCGACCAACCCGACACGCTGGACAAGGTCGAGGCAACCTTCCTGACGTACTGGAACTCGGATGAGTTCGAGAAGTACGAGCCCTCCGACCAGCGTCGCCTTGTGGAGGCCATCCAGCACGAGCGCGGAAAGGGCGCGTCCGATGACAGCGACGCTTCCACGTACCTCTTTACGATAGTCCCCTACCCATTCCAACAGCGCATCCTGGACAAACTGCACGCCGAGCGCGAGGTCGGCAACCATTGGAAGAACCTGGTCGTCGCAGCTACAGGCACGGGCAAGACGGTCATCGCCGCGTTCGACTACAAGTACTTCAGCCAGGCATTCGCACAGAAGCACGGACGTCTGCCGCATCTGCTGTTTGTAGCCCACCGAGAAGAAATTCTGAGGCAGAGCCTGTCGTGCTTTCGCGGCGTCCTCCAGGATTCAAACTTCGGAGACTTGTTTGTGGGCGACAGCAGACCCACTAGCCTAGACCACCTCTTTGTGTCGGTGCAGACGTTCTGCTCGAGGAATCTGTCCAGCCACATCTCGGCAGACCATTACGACTACATCGTGGTAGACGAGATCCACCATGCAGCCGCAGCATCCTACCAGCAGATATTCCAGCACTTCAAGCCACAGGTGCTGCTGGGCTTGACTGCCACTCCAGAGCGCGCCGACGGCGCCAGCATCCTGCCCTACTTTGACAACCGCATCGCAGCGGAGATTAGACTGCCCGAAGCCATCGACCGCAAGCTGCTGTGCCCATTCAGCTACTTTGGCGTCACCGACGACGAGGATGCCGACCTGAGCCGGCTGCACTGGCGAAACGGCAGCTACCTGGACAGCGAGCTCGAGAACCTGTACGTCTTCCAGACCCAGGTCGCGCGTAGACGCGCGGCGCTGGTGGCGAACTCGGTACGCAAGTACGTCACCGACGTGAACCAGGTGCATGGTCTGGGCTTTTGCGTCACAAAGAAGCATGCCGAGTTCATGGCCCGCGAGTTCACGCGCCTGGGCATCCCCTCGATGGCACTAACCGCCGACTCGTCAGAGGAAGAACGCAAGTCCGTCCGCCAGAAGCTGGTCACGGGAGAGGTCAAGTTCGTCTTTGCCGTGGACATCTTTAACGAAGGCGTGGACATTCCGGAAATAGATACCGTGCTGTTCTTGCGGCCCACGCAGTCGCTGACGGTCTTTCTGCAGCAGCTTGGCCGAGGTCTTCGCCTATGCGAGGGCAAGGAATGCCTGACCGTTCTGGACTTCATTGGGAAGCAGAATCGCAAGTTCGACTTTGCCAGCAGGTTCCACGCCATCTTGGAGCCCGGCTCTGGATCCACGCAGCACCAGGTCAATAACGGATTCACCGGTGCACCAAAGGGCTGCTACATCCATCTGGAGCGGGTGGCGCAAAGCTACGTCCTCAACAATGTCCGAACTGCCCTGGAATCGCAAACTGGCCTGGTAGATGCCATCAGAACGTTTTCCGAGGACAGCGGCATGGAGCTAACGCTGGCGAACTTCGTCGCATACCACCATCTGGACGTCAGGAACATCTACAAGCGGGCCAGCTTCTCGAGACTGCGCGTGGACGCTGATGTGCTCGACGATTTCAACGACCCCGACGAGACCGCATTGACCAAAGCGCTAGCACGCCTTTGTCTGGCGGACTCCCGAAGGTGGATTCGGTTTGTGCTGGACATCCTGACACGGCCCGCCGTCCCCACGCTGGAGGACCTCACAAGCCTGCAGCGACGAATGCTGAACATGTTCGTCTACACCGCATGGTCCAAATCCGACATAGAGGACAGCCCCTACAATCCCATCAAGCTGCTGCAGCGAGTCAGGCAGAACAGGACCATGACCCACGAGATGGTTGACCTGCTGAGGTTGCGCCTGGACGCCATCGACTTCGTGGACGAACCCGTTGACCTGGGGTTCGACTGCCCACTGGACCTCCACTGCCAGTACACGCGCGACCAGATCCTGGTAGCTATGGATCGCATGGACCCTTGGAATGTGCGTGAGGGCGTCTCGTACGTGAAGGACAAGGGTGTCGACGTGCTTCTGAACACGCTGAACAAATCCGCACGCACGTACTCGCCCTCGACTATGTACGAGGACTACTCCATCAACAGCGAGCTCTTCCACTGGCAGACGCAGAACAAGACGACGCCGGATAGCTCGACCGGGCGGCGCTACATCACCCATTGGGACGCCGAGCAGCAACGGAACACGCTGGTGGCGCTCTTTGTGCGCGAGTACAACAACGACGAGTTCGGCACCGAGCCGTTCACCTTCCTTGGTTTGGCAGACTGTCAAAGCCACGAGGGGTCTCGCCCCATGAGCATCATATGGAAGCTTCGCCGCCCCATCCCCGGCAAGTTCCTGGGCAAGACAAACAAGCTGGCCAGCTAAGAAGAAACGCTGCGAGCGGATCGCCCTTCTTGCAGATGATAGTTTGCGGCGAGCATAGGAATTCTTTCGCAAGCCCCGCCCAGTTCCGCGATCTGCCCCAATCCACGGCTACGATGGGTTGGGGCCTAGATGGCCCTTCCAAAAACGATCCATCACAAGGAGAAACATGGCATCGAAGCCCCAAGAGGTCCGCCTGGTGTGCGGGCTGGGAAATGCGGGAGCCGAGTACGAGCACACGCGGCACAACGCGGGATTCGCCTGCGTCGACGTGCTGGCGCAGCGCTACGGCGTGCGCTACTGGAAGAGCGAGGCCGGCTGCATGGTCGCGCGCGTCCAGTGCAAGGGAGCCGACGGGTCCGCGCGCGAGGTGCTCCTGGCAAAGTCGCAGGACTACATGAACACCAGCGGCGGACCCATCTCGAAGCTGATGCGCCAGGAGCACATCAACCCCGCCCAGATCCTGGTGGTGCATGACGAGGTCGACCTGCCCAACGGCTCGATCCAGGTGAAGTGGGGCGGCGGGCTGAACGCCCACAACGGCCTGCGCTCCATCAGCAGCAAGCTGGGAACCCGCGACTTTGCCCGCGTGCGCGTGGGCACGGGCCGTCCCCCCGGAAAGATGAGTGTGGCAGACTACGCCCTGCGTCAGCTGAAGGGCAACTACCTGCAGGAGTTCGAGCTCGAGGCACAGGACAGCGCCGACGCGGTGCAGATGTGCCTGGAACACGGCGTGCCGTACGCCATCGACCACGTGAAGTAGCGCACGGCGGTGCTCACGCGAGAGGCAAGTGTGTGGACGATGACGGGCGGCTGGTCGCATTACGCGGCGAGCCGCCCGTTCTTCTTCACAGCTTCGTCGCATTTCTGATATGCGCGCGACGACGCGACATGGCCGCGTGGAGCCGGCGTCAGACACTTTTAGCCAAGGCGTTGAAACCCACACGTGCGAACACTACCTCTGACGGCCACGATTGCCACCGTTCACAGATGATAAATGACCGTTCACGATTAAATCGATTCCAGTGAGCGCACGAAAAGCCCCCGTTATCCTCCCGCTCTAATAGTCCCCAGCTAGTCGCCCACATTTGGATATCGCATCGCTGTCCGCAGACGTTAGAATTGCAAATGGTGTGAGGAGACTCATGCGAGTTTCTCGCCAGCAGACAAGGACGCAGCCCACTCAGGACTTCGGTCGGCAGTGCGGCCACATCCGACCGGTGACGCCCTCATGGCATCGCCCGCAGCCTGCCCGGCATCGCATGAGCCGCATTCACGGCAAGCCCGGCGCGGGTGGGGACCCGCGCCATAGTGCACATGTTGGGAGAGGAGTTCGTTAATGTACAAAATCCTCCAAAAGACGCAGTTCTCGGAGAAGGTGTTCGAGTTCCGCATCGAGGCGCCCCAGATGGCCAAGCACGCACATGCTGGCCAGTTCCTCATGGTGCGCGCGAACGAGACCGGCGAGCGCGTCCCGTTCACGTTTGCAGACTGGAACCCCGAGGAGGGCTGGGTCGAGTTCATCTTTATGGTGGTCGGCAAGACGACCATGATGTTGAGCCACTACGAGGCCGGCGACTACCTTGAGGACGTCACGGGCCCGCTGGGCCAGCCCACGCAGATGAGCGGCAACCGCATCGCCGTCATCGGCGGCGGCGTCGGCCTGGCCATCGCCTTCCCCGTTGCTCGCCAGCTGGTGTCCACCGGCCACGAGGTCCACGCCATCATGGGCGCACGCACGAAGGACCTCCTGCTGCTGGAGGACCAGTTCCGCAGCATCCTGGACGACGATCACGTCCACATCACGACCGACGACGGCTCCTACGGCGAGAAGGGCGTGGTCACCGCCCCGCTGGAGCGCCTGCTGCAGGCCAAGGCCGTCGACGAGGTCTTCTGCGTGGGACCCGTGCCCATGATGAAGTTCTCGGCGCTGACCGCCCAGAAGTACAACACCCCCATCACCGCCTCCCTGAACCCCATCATGGTCGACGGCACCGGCATGTGCGGCTGCTGCCGCGTCGAGGTGGGCGGCCAGACGAAGTTCGCCTGCGTCGACGGCCCCGACTTTGATGCAACCCAGGTGAACTGGAACGATCTGCGTGCGCGCCAGGCCGCGTATCGCACCGAGGAGGGTCAGGCCGTGAAGGCCTACGAGGAGGCGAACTGCGCATGCCAGAAGTAAACGGTCGCTGGATCGCGGACATGAAGGCTCCGCGCACTCCCGCAAACGAGGAGGACCCCAAGGAGCGCGCCAAGGACTTCCGTCCCGTCGACAAGGGCTTCACCGAGGAGATGGCCGTGGCTGAGGCCGCGCGCTGCATGAGGTGCAAGAAGCCACTCTGCGTCGAGGGTTGCCCCGTCAACATCAACATTCCCGCGTTCATCGAGAAGATCTACGAGCACAAGTTCGGCGAGGGCCTGGACATCATCCACGAGCAGTCCATGCTGCCGGCCATCTGCGGCCGCGTCTGCCCGCAGGAGACCCAGTGCGAGGGCCGCTGCGTCCGTGGCAAGAAGGGCGAGCCCGTTGCCATCGGTCAGCTGGAGCGCTTCCTGGGCGACCAGCCCGAACTGGCCTCCAAGCCCAAGATGGCCCCGAAGAACGGCAAGAAGGTCGCCGTCGTGGGCTGCGGCCCGTCCGGCATCACCTGCGCCGGCGAGCTGGCGCGCAACGGCTTTGACGTCACCGTGTTCGAGGCCTTCTTCACCGGCGGCGGCGTGCTGGTCTACGGCATCCCCGAGTTCCGTCTGCCCAAGGCGGTCGTGAAGCGCGAGATCGACGGCCTGAAGGAGCTGGGCGTCAAGTTCCAGTTCAACTCGGTCGTGGGCCGCATCACCAACGCCGAGGAGCTGTTCGCCGAGGGCTACGACGCCATGTACATCGCCACCGGCGCCGGCCTGCCCAAGATGCTGAAGATCCCGGGAGAGAACCTGCCGAACGTCTTCTTCGCGAACGAGTACCTTACCCGCGTGAACCTGATGAAGGCAAACAAGTTCCCCGAGTACGACACCCCCACCAAGCACGCCAAGAACGTCGTCGTGTTCGGCGGCGGCAACGTGGCCATGGACTCGGTCCGCACCGCCCTGCGTCTGGGCGCCGAGACCGTCACCCTGTGCTACCGCCGTACCGAGGCCGAGATGCCCGCCCGTCGCGCTGAGGTCGAGCACGCCAAGGCCGAGGGCGTCATCATCCACGAGCTGGCCTCGCCTGTGGAGTTCATCGCCGGCGACGACGGTGCCGTGTCCGCCGTCAAGGTCCAGAACATGAAGCTGGGCGAGCCGGATGCCTCCGGCCGCCGTCGCCCCATCCCCATCGAGGGCTCCGTGGACGTGCTCCCCTGCGACCTGGGCGTCTCTGCCATCGGCACCAACGCCAACCCCATCGCCAAGCTGATTGGCCCCGAGAAGATCAACAAGTGGGGCTACATCGAGGCTGACGAGAAGACCGGCCAGACCTCCGATCCTCGCATCTGGGCCGGTGGCGACATCGTGACGGGCGCCGCCACGGTCATTCTGGCCATGGGCGCCGGCAAGGCCGCCGCGGCCGACATGACCGCGAAGCTGGCCCCGGTGAAGGAGTAGCTGGTCGCACGGACTTCTGGTGCGCAAGCGCTTCTTGCCCCGGGACTCCCCCGCTCCGGGACGCGCACGAGGACGGCACGTTCTTCTGGCCCAACGGCACGAATGGAACACATTGGCCTGGTCACCAATCGTGACCAGGCCTTTTCTTGTGCGAAGTACGCTTCTGGCAGCAGCGGCCCATGCGGCACGGGCGCGGTTCGCGATTCATCACGACGCCGCTCGTAATCCGTCACGGCCCTGTGTGTGGCCCTCGGGCGCCCAGACCCGGACTTAGCCAAGGCTAACCCCGTAGGATTTCCCGGTCTGGGCGGCAGTATGTCCAGGCACGAGCATCCATGGTGCGCACAAAGGCCGTTCCGAGAGCTCGCATCTTCAAGCTCGGGCACCCATAGCGCGCAACGACAGTCCTAGGCACTCGCACATCTGAGTCGGGGCATCATCTTCTGGCGCAGGCACAACAGAGGTCGCCCCAGTCAGCGTGTTCACCATGCTCGACTTACGAAATCAATTGGGGCGTCTGAAGTACAAGATTCAGCCGATTGGGGCGCCCGCCTGTGCATGTCGCAAGCGAATGGGACATCTGACTGCATATGCCGCAATCGGCTGGAGCGTCCACCTGCCGAGCTCCAGTCGATTGGGCGTCTACCCGTAGCGGGTCGGAACACATTGCCTGGCACGGATAACCACGCGGCCGACAGGTGGCTCGAAGACGCACGGCCATGCTCCGCGAGGATCGGCGCTCGCACGGGAAACCGAACCCGGCACTCGGATAGGAGACCAGACCCGGCACCCGGAAGAAAACCGGGCCCGCCGCAAATACGACGGACCCGGAAACAGAAGCGCACAAGAAGAACTGGCGGGGTCGCGCGTCAGACGCGCGACCATCTGTCGCGTGACACGCGGGGGGGCCACCCGCGATGCGGATGGCCCCCTGCCATACGGACAAGCTCCTCGTAACGTAACGGCCGCTCGTTATGTGGACGGCCCCGTCGTGCAAGCAACCACCAATTGCGCGTCACTTAGGCGGCCACCCATCATGCTGGCGGCCGCCCATTATACGTACGACTATCTCCGCACGCGACAGCCTACGCGTGGCGACGACGGCGAAGCGCAGCCAGGATGGCAGCGGCACCCAGGCCGGCCGCGGCAGCGGCGCCCCTTCCCATAGTCCTACGAGGTCAGGGGCTCGCCAATGGCAATACTGCGCCGACGCAACCAGCCGTCTGGACGTCTGCCGCAGGCGGCAGCTCCTGTGCGCGCGGCATCTATCGGTGCGCCCTCCTTCGATGGCCACCGAGCCAGCACCGCTCTCGCACCAGACTTGCCACCAGCGAGACTGCTGACCTCTATGCCCCGATGATGGCTCAGGTTCGCTTCAAAAAGTTGCGCAACATTTTAAAGGTTATAGGCCCTGGCTCTAACCAGTTATCAGTTGGAGCGAGACCGAGGACTCGGCCCTTCTTCGGTCCCAATTCGGAGCTAATCCATCGGAGCTAATCCGGGCCCGATGAATCTATTCCGGACCCGATTCTTACCCATTCGGACACGATTTACACCCATTCAAACACGGTCCCGCCTAGCGGACGCGGTCCCACCCAGCGGACACGATCCCGCCTAGTACACCGTGATGTCCGATATCGACGTGTCCTGGTACTTCGTGCCCGCAACGACGTCCTTGATAACAAAGGTGATGCTGGTACCGTCGATGGGCTGCGTGAATGAGAAGTCGTCGGTATACCCGTAGTCGTCGGTCCTAGGGGTGATGTCACCAATCTTTTGGCCGTCTACCTGCACCTCTATCTTGCTGGCGCGGGGGTTCATGTAGTAGATCTTCTCGCTCTGCTGAAAACCGTTCGTTATACGGAAGCCAGAGAAGGTCTGCAGGTCGTCGCCCGACAGCGTTATGCTCTCGCCCACGCCCAGCCCGTCGACGCCCTCGGACCAGCAGGTGGTCGGGTCGCCGTCCAACAGGTGCAGGGGTCCGTAGCTGCCGAACTTGTCCGGTGCCAGCGTACTGCTAGACGTCGCGTTCGTGATGCCCTTGAAGCCCACGTGCTGCGTGGTCGTCGACGACTTCGATGTCCCGCCGGCAGACGAGCTTTGCGAAGAAGAGCTCTTCGAGCTGGAGCCGCTGGTGGTCGAGCTGCCGTTCGACGCGCTGCTCGACGTGCCGTTTGACGTGCCATTCGACGTCCCGCTCGAAGAAGAGCCATTCGCGCTGGTAGACCCCGTCGCATTGGAGCCCGTCGAATTGCTCGAGCTGCCCGTGTCGGCACTCGAGGACGTGACGGCACCAGCCCCGTCCGCGATTCCAGCAAACGGGTTCGGGATGATGCCCGCGACACCCAAGCCGACAGCGCCTGCCACTGCGACCGCCGCCACGATGCCGACGATAGCCACGGGCTGAAGCCCGCGCTTGGGATGCGCCGGCCCCTCGTATGTCTGCTGGGGAGGAGAGGGCACCGCCGTGGGCGCATAGGGCACATCCTGGCGCAGCTGGGTCTGGTCGACCCATTGCGCGGTGCGCGCCGTTGCGGGGTACTCCGGCGTGGGCTGCGCCGTTGCGTCGAACTGCCCGCCAACCCCAGTCGCCGTCTTGGGCTCCTGCAGCACGGTCGTGGCCCCTTCCGTCGGAATCGCGGTCTTTGTCTCTTCCGGCGGCACGGTCGTGACCTCCCTTGACGCCCGCTGCGCCTCCAAATCGGCACCGCAAGAAGTGCAGAAGCGGCCGTTAGGGTCCACCTCGGCCCCGCAGTTGGTGCAATACATGTCTCGGTCCTTCCACGTTGCAGCCAAAGCTCAAACCTGTTTCGCTGGCAGTCCTTCACGCTCGCCCAGTCGTCGCCCCAGCCGAAGCCGTACTTCTTGAACTCGCTGGCGCAGATGCCGTCGAGCGTCATGGCGCAGACGGTGAGAACGCTCCGGTCAGTATAGCGCTCTCCGTTTTCTGGCAGCACATGACGTGCGCAACACATTACGCGTAGTTTAAGGAAGATTGGAAGCGTCTGCGGAAGGAAACGGCGTCGCCGGTGCGCATTCGGGTCATCGACGGGCGCCTGCGAGGACGCTTACGCCAACGCGAAGCCAAGCCCATCCACCTCGCGTCCGATTGAGCACCCAAATGCACACCCGCACCGCTTCGAGACGTCATTTTGGTACTCAAACACCCGCTAACAGCCGTCTTAGCGGGTGTTTGAGTACCAAAATGGATTCTGGGGCACCGTACGCGCCCATTTGGGTGCTCGTTCGGACGCTAGCCCGGCGCCGCGCGCCAGCCCTACCGGTTCGCCTTAAGCGTGGCGAACAGCTTCGTGTCGTGCGACTTCACGAACGAGATGAACTTCCCCTCGCGATACGCCAGCTGCACGTTCTTCTGCTTTATGGGCAGCAGCATGGCCTGCATCATGCGACTGCGCGGGCGCGCCACGTTCACGGCCAGCTGCGCGCGGTCGCTGGAGATCATCTGGCGGATGAGCTCGTGCTTGCGCTGCGTGGTGTAGGTGCACTTGGGGTCGCACACGTTCTGGATGCAGCCCACCAGGCGCTCGATGTAGCGGCGCTGCACCATCTCCATGCTGGCGGCGTCGCCGTCCAGTCCCCAGTGGTGATACAGGTCCAGCATCCAACCATGCTCCTCCTCGCGCTTGGCGTACATGTCTGGACGCCACTTGGACGTCTCGGACTCGCTGCGCTGGCGGATGAAGTGGTAGTACGCGCGCTCGGTCACGCCCACGCGCTCGACGTCGCGAATGTAGTCCAGCACGAACGGGAAGTCATCCCAGAACGTGGGCTTGAACCTGATGCCCAGACGCTCGATACGCTGACGCAGGAACAGCTTGTTCCACGGGGTGTACAGCAGGTTCTGGTCGAACAGCTGCCAGGCGGCCGCACGGAACTCCTGCTGGGTGGCATAGATGTGCGTGGGGCGGCTCTTGACCTCGGTGGTGTGATGGCCGTCCTTGCCGTAGTAGGTGTCGATGTAGAAGCCGGCGACCACCAGCTCCAGCGCGCTGGACTCGGCCATGTCGACCATGTCGGTCAGCATGTTGGGCTCGGCCCAGTCGTCGGCGTCCATGAAGTAGACGTACTTGCCGCAAGCGTGGTCCAGCGCCAGGTTGCGCGCCGCGGGGGCACCGCCGTTCTGGCAGTGAAAGTCAACAATGCGCAGGTCGTGGCGGGCCAGCTGGCGCACCACGTCACCGGTGCGGTCGGTGGAGCCGTCGTCCACCACCAAAAGCTCGAAGTCCTCGAAGGTCTGGCGCTGCAGAGACTCAATGGCACGCTGGATGTAGCCCTCGACGTTGTACGCCGGGATGATCACCGAGACCATGGGATAGCTCTGAGGCCCTACAGGCATGCGGTCCTACCTACCTCTGCAAATTCTGCCAAACCGGGAAGCGCGCGCCCGAAGGCACGGGACAAGACGCCCGCCGGCACACGCGTACCATTCAATCTATCAGCGACGAAAAAGGTCTGCCCGCGAGAGCCCTCGCAAGCAGACCAAATTCAAACGAATCACAAATCGTTGGCACGTTACCTACACATGCCCTCGCCACGCGCCGGACCTGCGCGGCATTGCTTCCGCGACATCCTCGAGCACGGCCCGGCCAACGACGTCGTGGGCGCCCAACCTCGACGCCCCGGGCGCCCGGCCTCAGCACCCCTAGAACACGCAACCCATAAGACCGAACACCACGCCCACGGCATAGATGAACACCGTGATCAGCACGTTCTGGCGCAGGTCGTCGTTCGTGCGGTACAGCACCAGAAGCCCCATGCCACCCGACACCAGAAGGCCCGCCAGCATGGGGCCGGCGCCCAGCGTTCCGTCCAAGAAGAGCTCCGTGATGGCGACGGACGCCCCACAGTTGGGGATCAGGCCGATGAGGCCCGCCAGCAGCGTGGCCAGCACGGGGTTCGCCGACAGCACGGCGCCGACGGCGTCCTCCCCAACCAGCTGGATGCCCAGGCCGAACGCAAACGTGATCAGCAGGATGAAAAACGTCACCTGCAGCGTGTGCACCAGGGCACTGCGCGCGATGTGCGCCCAGCGCTCACGGCGCGAGTGCGCGTGATGGGAGCCGGGATGGCCGGCATGCTCGTGGCCCACATGCATATGCCCGGCGTGCTCCGAGAGGTCCTCAGAGGCAGTGTGACAGCCGCATGCACCTGCGCACGCGCCAACGCCCACAGACACGACAGCGGAGCCGTCATCGAGCGCTGCGTCCTTCTGGTCCCGTGCATGCTCGGATGCCGGGGCCTCGGCGTCGACGGACGCGTACTCGTCCGCAAGGTCGTCCTCGTCGACCTCGGCGCAGTCGCAGTGGGCGCGCTCGCACAGCTCGTGGATGTGCGCATGCCCGTCTCCGGCGCGATGCAGCGCGCGAAGCACCGCGTCCACGGCAAAGCCTACCGCCACGCCGATGGCCACCTTTGCCAGCAAGATTGCCAACAGCACCTCCAGGGGCGCCTGGTTTGCCAGAAACACCGGGACCAGCTCGTCGGAGGTCGACAGGATGACCGCCACCAGCGTGCCGGCCGTCACCAGTCGGCCTGCGTACAGGGTGGCCGCCATGGCCGAGAAGCCGCATTGCGGCAAGGCGCCCAGCAGGCCTCCCACCAGGGGACCCGCATGGCCGGCCTTACGGATCAGACGCTCGGAGGCGCCGCCGGCGGAGTGCTCCAGCGCCTCCATGGCCAGATAGGTCACAAACAGAAACGGAACCAGCTCCAGGGTGTCCCAGACGGAATCCTGAAGCACGTCCAACAGTACAGATAGGTCCATGTGCAAGTGCCTTTCGCGCAAGAAGGTCAACGGCGCGCGACGAACCAGGCCATCCGCCAAGGATGCCCAATGCGAGAAGCCCGCCTCCGACGGGCGACGGCCCACGCAGGCAACGGCCCGCACGGGGAATAATCGGCCTCAAGCGGGCGACAGCCCCACGCGGCCACCAACTCCATGCAGTCAACTTGCCCCGCACAGGCGATGGCCCGCGAGAGCAGCAGCCCTCGATGTGGTTCGCGGAAGCAACCTCGGCCGGTGGGAGTCGGTCGGCCGCGGCGCGCAGGGGCAATTCTACCCAGCTGGGTAGGAATTCCCGTCCACGTGCGCCGCTCGGCCCGAACCTACGCGTCACGAACACATTCACAAGCGTGAACATGTGCGCATATGCATGCATATACCTGCGGTTTATTGGATGTGGACGCACTCGGGACGCGCGCGCCGCGCAGCCTCCGTGTCACACGGCCTCCGCGCCGCGCGTCCTCCGCGCCGCGCAGCTCCGCACCGCGCGTCCTCCGCGCCGCAAAAAGCAGCGCATCCGCCCCAGCGCCATCGCACTTCGCGTCCGGCGCCGCCGAGGCCGACAACCCGCGCTAGAAATCCCGCAGCGCCCCCTGCGGATAGCTGACGTGCGCGAACACGAGCCCCTTCGCCGGTGCCGTGGGTCCCGCCGCAGCACGGTCGCGCGCCTCCAGGGCCCGCTCCAGCCAGGCCTGGTCGCGATGACCACGTCCGATCTCCACCAGCGACCCCACCATGATGCGCACCATGTTGTGCAGGAACGCATTGCCCTCCACATCCACGAACGCCAGGGGCTCGCCGGCCTCCAGGCCCTCGCTCACGCGCACGCGAGCCACATATCGGCAGGTGGAGCGCCCGTCCGCCTCCAACAGCTTCATCGAGGCCGCCTTGCAGAAGCTGCGAAAGTCGTGCTCGCCCTCCAGCAGCCGCGCCGCGCGGTCCATGGCCCCCACGTCCAGCGACCCGCGGTACCACCACGCGTGGTCCCAAGCCATGACCGGCCGGGCGTTGCCGTAGGCAATCCTATACCGGTAGCTCCTGCTGATTGCGTCGAACCTGGCCGAGAAGGACGCATCCGCTCGGTACACCCCCGCTATCGACACGTCGTCGGGCGTCAGCGCGGCCAGGGAGCGCGCCAGACGCGCCGCGCTGCGCCCCTCCAGCTCGCCAGCCGCGAGAGGCACGCTGACGTACTGCGACAGGGCGCTGACGCCGGCGTCCGTCCGTCCTGCGCACTCCATGTGGACGGGTCGCCGCAGCAGCGTCTGCAGCGCGTCCAGCAGCACTCCTGCCACGGTTCGCTCGCCTGGCTGCTCGGCAAAGCCGGAGAAGTCCGCTCCGCGATAGCCCACACGCAGCACCAGCGTGGATGCCGCAGGCGCGCCCTCCACCATGGCCACCTCTCGGTGGGGCTGAGGCGCGTGCTCAGGCCGCGCCGTCATGGTGCCCAGGTCCGCGTCGGCTCCAAGCTGCGCGTTGGCTCCACGCCTCGCGTCGGCACCCAGGTCCGCGCTCCCCGCGCAGCTGCCCGGGTCACCCGCGCCCAAAGACGTGGCAATGTTGGACGATGCGTCTATTGGCATGTTCTTCTCCATAGGTAAAGAAAGAGGCCCCGGGGATTCCGGGGCCTCATGGTCGCACATAAAGCGAGGCGCGACGCTACTCGGCGTCAGCCTGCTCGGTTGCCTCGGCAGCCGGCTCCTCGGCGGGAGCCTCCTGCTTCGGGGCCTCCTCCACCTTGGTGACGGAGGCGTTGGCCTTCTTGGGCTGGACGGGCTCGGTGACGAGCTCCATGATGACCACAGGAGCGTTGTCGCCCTTGCGGTTGCCCAGCTTCATGATGCGGGTGTAGCCGCCGTTGCGGTCGGCCCACATGCCCTGAGCGGCCTTGTCAAAGATCTCGCCCACGAGCTGCTTGTCGCCCACCTTTGCGATGGCCAGACGGCGGGAGTGAATGTCGCCGCGCTTGGCCCAGGTGATGACCTTGTCCACGTCGGGACGGATGGCCTTGGCGCGCTGCTCCAGGGTCTTGATGCGGTCATTTGCCAGCAGGGCAGAAACCAGGCTCTTCTTCATTGCCTTGGTGTGGCTCGCGTCGGTGCCGAGCTTCATGCCCCTCTTCTTCTGATGCCTCATGGTCTAGATGCTCCTAACCAAAGAATATCGGCGTGCTAGGCCTTGAGGCCAAGGCCCATAGCTTCAAGCTTGTCCTTGACTTCCTCGATGGACTTGACGCCAAAGTTACGAATGTTGAGAAGGTCGTTCTCGGAGAACTCGACGAGCTGACGCACGGAGTGAATGCCGGCGCGCTTGAGGCAGTTGTAGGAGCGGACCGAAAGGTCCAGATCCTCGATCTGCTTGTCCAGCTCGGTGTTGTCCTCCTCGGTGCCCGCGGCAAAGATCGAGGGCTCCTCGGCGGGCTCGTCCTCATCGGTCAGCCCCATGAACGCGGTCATGTGCTGGTTGATGATGTTGGCGGCCTCCACGACGGCCTCGCGCGGTGCCATGGAGCCGTTGGTCTCGACCTCCAGGACCAGACGGTCGTAGTCGGTGTGCTGGCCAACGCGGCACGGCTCGACGGCCTTGGCGCAGCGAACGACCGGCGAGTACAGCGAGTCGACGTGGATGAGGCCGATGGGGTCTCCCTCGCGCTCGTTCTCGTCGCCGGAGACGTAGCCGCGACCGGTGCCGATGCGCATCTGCATGGTGAGGTGGCTGCCCTCGCCCAGCGTGCAGATGACGTGATCGGGGTTCACGAGCTCAAACTCCGCGGGAACCGCAAAGTCCCCGCCGGTGATGGTAGCCGGGCCATCGATGCTGATGGTGGCCGTGGCCTCGTCGCCGGTGCCCATGGCACGGAACACCAGGCCCTTGACGTTCAGGACGATGTCGGTGACATCCTCGTACACGCCAGGGATCGTGGTGAACTCGTGCTGGACGCCGTCAATCTGGATGGCCTGGACGGCAGCACCCTCGAGGGAGGAGAGCAACACGCGTCGCAGCGAGTTGCCCAGCGTGTCGCCATAGCCGCGCTCAAGAGGCTCGGCGGTGACGCGCGCCAGGTTGTCGCTGATCTCTTCGACCGACACTTCGGGTCGGATGAATTCGGACATGTATACCTCCAACCGAATCCGGGCTACTTGGAGTAGAGCTCGACGATGAGCTGCGCGTCGATGTCGAGGTCAATCTGGTCGCGCGTGGGGAGCTGCAGGACGGTGCCCTGGAGCTTCTCGAGGTCAACCTCGAGCCACGCGGGAACAGCCATGTGCTCGGTGGCAATCAGAGCCTCCTTGATGGGCAGGAGGTCCTTGAACTTCGGTGCCACGGCCACGACGTCGCCGGCCTTAACGCGGTAGGAGGGGATGTCGACGCGACGGCCGTTCACGGTGATGTGACCGTGACGGACGGTCTGGCGAGCCTCCTTACGGGTACGGGCGAAGCCCAGACGGAACACGACGTTGTCCAGGCGGGTCTCGAGGATGGTCATCAGGTTGTCGCCGGTGATGCCCTCGACCTTCAGGTCCTTCTCGTAGTAGCTGCGGAACTGCTTCTCGAGAACGCCATAGATGAACTTGGCCTTCTGCTTCTCGCGCAGCTGCGTGCCGTACTCGCTCTCCTGGCGGCGACGGCGCTTGGGCTGACGCTTGGATTCCTTGTTGATGCCCATGACGACGGGATCGATCCCGAGCTCGCGGCACCTCTTGAGGACAGGGGTCCTATCAACTGCCATGTCTACTGTCCTTCCTTACTACACGCGACGGCGCTTCATCGGGCGGCAGCCGTTGTGCGCGATCGGGGTCTTGTCCTGGATGCCCGAAACCTCGAGGCCAGCGGCCTGGAGGGAACGGATTGCGGTCTCACGGCCGGAGCCGGGGCCCTTGACAAAGACCTGCACCTTGTGAAGGCCATGCTCCATGGCAGCCTTCGCGCAGGCCTCCGCGGCAACCTGGGCCGCGAACGGGGTGGACTTACGAGAGCCCTTGAAGCCCACGGTGCCACCGGACTGCCAGGCGATGACGTTGCCCTGGGGGTCGGTGATGCTAACGATGGTGTTGTTGAACGTGCTCTTGATGTGAGCCTGGCCCACGGCGATGTTCTTGCGCTCGGCGCGGCGGATGTGCTGCGTGCGCTGCTGGTTCTTCTTCTGAGGCATGCTTTACTCCCTTACGCCTTCTTCTTTGCACCGATCTGACGCTTCTTGCCCTTGCGGGTGCGAGCGTTGGTGTGGGTGCGCTGGCCGTGAACGGGGAGACCCTTGCGGTGACGCAGGCCGCGGTAGCAGCCAATCTCCATCAGACGGGAGATGTTCTGACGGACCTCACGACGAAGGTCGCCCTCCGTGGTGAAGTTCGCGTCGATGTAGTCACGAATCTTCGTGACCTCCTCCTCCGTCAGATCCTTCACGCGCGTGTCGGGGTTGACGCCCGTGCCGGCGCAAATCTTCTTGGCAGAGGTGGAACCGATGCCGTACAGATAAGTAAGGCCAACCTCAGTACGCTTGTCGTTCGGGAGGTCGACGCCATTAATACGTGCCAACTTCGAGCTCCTCTCTTAACCCTGACGCTGCTTGTGGCGCGGGTTCTCGCAGATCACGTAAACCTTGCCGTGGCGACGAATGATCTTGCACTTGTCGCACATCTTCTTGACAGAAGGACGTACCTTCATCGTTCTTCCTTCCCGTTGTGCTTCCTCGAACTATGTACTCGCGCAGCCGCTCGCGTTATTTCCCGGCTGTACATACCGCCTACTTGTAGCGGTAGGTAATGCGGCCCTTCGTGAGGTCATACGGGGACATCTCGACAACCACCTTGTCGCCAGGGAGGATGCGGATGTAGTTCATGCGAATCTTTCCCGAAATGGTGCAGCGGATGGTCTTGCCGTTTTCGAGCTCAACATTGAACATGGCGTTAGGCAGCGGCTCAACGACCTTTCCTTCGAGCTCAATTGCGTCCTGTTTGCTCACTCTGGTTGCCCTTTCCTACCAACCTACCAATTGACAGCAACTGTATATCCTACATAAAAAGCCATGACGAGTCTACGCTGCATTTTTTCAACACAACGCGGGCTCGTCTGGTTTGGATGAAGTTGTGGTGACCCCCTTGGTGGCTGACGTTGCCCCTCGGTATCACCTGACGGGAGTGCTCTGTAGCTACTCCTCGCCGCCTTGCATCTGGCACCACGGGCCCTCGTCGTCCTGAGTCAGGATCATGGGCCCATCCTTCGTGATGCCGATGGTGTTCTCGTAGTGTGCGGCAGGCAGCCCGTCCGTGGTCTGCACCGTCCAGCCGTTGGGCCACACGCGAGTCTGGTACGTGCCCATGGCAATCATCGGCTCGATGGCAATGACCATGCCGACCTGCAGCTTTACGCCACGGCCCTTCTTGCCGTAGTTTGGCACGTTCGGGTCCTCGTGCATCTGGTGACCCACGCCGTGGCCCACGTAGTCGCGGATGACGCCGTAGCCGTTGGACTCGGCCAGGTCCTGCACCGCAAAGCCCACGTCGCCCATGTGGTTGCCGGGCACGGCCTGCTCGATGGCGGCCTTCAGGCAGTCGCGCGTGACCTCGCACAGGCCCTTGACCTCGTCGGACACATGGCCCACGTAGAAGGTCCAGGCGTTGTCCCCCGCCCAACCGTTTTTGTTTGCGCCGGTGTCGATCGAGATGATGTCCCCGTCCTTCAAGATGACGTCCGGAGACGGGATACCATGCACGACCTGCTCGTTTATGGAGGCGCACACGCTGCCGGGGAAACCGCCGTATCCCTTGAAGCCGGGAGTGGCTCCGTGCAGACGGATGAACGACTCGACCACGCGGTCGATCTCCTGGGTGCTGACGCCGGGCTTGCACATAGCACCCGCCCGACGCAGCGCGGACTTGGAGAGGGTGCCGGCAGTGGCGCGATACTCCTCCATGTCCTCAAGGGACTTGATCTTGATCATTACAGGCCAAGACCCTTCTTAACGTCGGCGTACACGTCGGCGACGGGGCGGTTGCCGTCCACGGTCACCAGGATGCCGTGATCCTTGTAGTAGGAGATCAGCGGCTCGGTCTGCTGCTGGTAGGTGTCCAGGCGGTGCTGGATGGTCTCGGGCTTGTCGTCGTCACGCTGGTACATTTCGCCACCGCAGTTGGGGCACACGTCCACGCCGGCGGGCGCGGTGTATCCGCAGTTGCGGCAGGTACGGCGAGACGAAAGACGCTTCACGATGACGTCGAAGGGCACGTCCACCAGAAGGGCGGCGTCCAGCTTTACGCCCATGGCGTCCAGCTCGGCGTCCAGGGTCTCGGCCTGCGCGGTGTTGCGCGGGAAGCCATCCAGGATGAAGCCTTTCTGGGCGTCAGGCTGGGCCATGCGCTCCTTCACCAGGTCGATCACCAGCTGGTCGGGCACCAGCTGGCCGGCGCTCATGTACTTCTGGGCCTCGACGCCCAGCTTCGTGCCGGCCTTTACCGCAGAGCGCAGCAGGTCGCCAGTCGAGATGTGCGCGACGCCGTACTCGGCCACGAGTTCCTGAGCCTGCGTGCCCTTGCCAGCGCCCGGGGCGCCAAGAAGAACAATATTCATGCTACAAGCCGCCTTTCGTAGAAATTTCGATAAGAATCAGTCTACTCGCAACAGACGATACACGAAAGGCCCGCACGGAATGAGGCCTGGTTCAGGCGGACATTCGACAGAGGTTTCACACCGGGTTTCGCGGGCGGGCGTTCGGGTGAGGTTCTGCTCTTGGATTTACGGCCCCGCATTCGGCTGAGGTTCTGCTTCGGGCTTCACGGGCCTGCATCCAGCTGAGGTTCTGCTTCGGGCTTCTCTGGCTTGCATTTACTGTTCCGACTTGTGATATATCCGGTCCGCAATTAGTCCGGACCACAGTGCCATAAGGATGCAAGGCCGCCCGAACGCCCCAATCGTGCTGTTAGCCTTATCTGACTTGCAAAATCGCATTGATTGGGGCGTCCGCGCCAACCTATGTACTTGATTGTGGCGCCCCATTCGAGTCAATTGCCCTTCTCTCGCAATCCCAATTGCCCTTCTCTCGCAATCCCAAAACACTGATTGGCATGTCCATGGCCTGCCTGGATCAGCAATTCACTGCAAGCCACATCGGCAGCGAGACTTCCATTTACCACAAACGAAACGCCATTAATCACCCCGGCGACTTTCGAAGGTATACCTCAAGTCAAACGCCCACTTTGGGAAGTCCCAACGCCCAGATCAGGATTTAGACCAGGTTAATCCGCATGTATTTCCCGGTCTGGGCAGATTCTGCACGTTAATGTCGCCAGGTCTGGGCGTCCGCCGCCCAGACCTGTAGAGAGGTG
>JAQXQO010000018.1 GCA_029101205.1 Coriobacteriales bacterium
GCGCTACGCCGACCGCTTCCGCGACTTCCGCCTGGACGACTCGAAGGCCCTGGCAGCCGGCCTGCAGCTGGGGACGTTCCAAGAGGACGTGGACCTGTGCCTGCGCGACTTCGGCTGGCTGTAGGCCAGAAGCGCCAAGGCTAGCGACCACGGCCGCTTCGCCGACCGCCATCGCGTTGCGTCACAGTCGCATCACGTTGCCACCAATGGTGGCACCCGCCCGATTGCCAGCCACTCCTCCGGGCGCGCTAGAATTGCTAGCGAAGAAAAACAGCGCCCCCGGAGGAGCCCCATGTCCGAAATCCAGCCGAACGCATTTCAGCAGCCCGGCAGCGCAGCCGCAGACGATACCTCACGCGACGCTGCCGGTAGCGACGTCACGAGCGCCACCGTCGACCCCGCCGCGATGTCCCAGGATGACCGCCGCCGTTACCTGATCGAGTACCTGAAGTCCGAGCGCCCCGAGTATGCCGGCATCGTGGTGCCGGATGACCCTCGCCAGCAGCAGAGCGCCCTGCGAGCCCTGCTGAACGTGCGCACTCCGCGCCAGACCACACCCGAGTTTCTCGCCGTCCAAGACGCCTACCTGCAGGAACGTGCGCGCCAGAGGGGCGTCGTCGAACTGGGTCAGCTCTGTGCCAGCCCCCTGGACCCCGAGCTGTACCTGTGGCAGGGAGACATCACCCGCCTGGCCACCGACGCCATCGTGAACTCCGCCAACGACCAGATGATGGGCTGCTACGAGCCCCTGCACGGCTGCGTCGACAACGCCGTCCACACCGTCGCTGGCATCCAGCTGCGAGAGGTCTGCTTCGCGTTCATGCAGGAGCAGGGCCACGCCGAGCCCACGGGCCGTGCAAAGATCACCTACGGCTTCAACCTGCCCGCGCGCTACATCATCCACACGGTGGGCCCCAACGTCAGCGACTCGCCGTCGAAGGCCGACGCCGACACGCTGGCGTCGTGCTACCACTCGTGCCTGGCGCTGGCGCAGGCCCACGACCTCAAGAGCATCGCCTTCTGCAGCATCTCCACGGGCGAGTCGCACTTCCCCGCCGCCGACGCCGCACGCATCGCCGTATCCGCCGTCCGCGATTTCAAGAAGGACAGCGACTCGCACATCCGCGTCGTCTTCGACGTCTTCTCCGAAGAGCAGCGCCGCATCTACCAGCAGCTGCTTTCGTAGGCGCCCGCGTCGCAGCGCCACGTGACGCCATCGCGCTATCGCGCGACGCCATGTCGCATCGCCACCGCGTCACCATCACGCAGCACTGGCGCCACCGCCGCGCCACCCCATGCATCCAGCGGTAACCTTTTGCCCGCATATCGCCAACGTAAACGGGCGAAAGGTTACCGCCGTTTGTTGGCTCGGATGGGATTCGGCTGCCCCCGAGCCCAGCACGACGACTCCGAGCGCCCGACGCCGATTGACCGCGGCGCACCCAAACATCTGGCGGTAACCTTTCGCCCGCATATGCCTGGCCTTTGCGGGCGAAAGGTTACCGCCAGTTGGAAGGGTTCTTCTCCTCAGTGGAGGCCCTGGCGAGAAGGTCCGCTCTTGGTCGGGGCCGCGCCGGCTGAGCCGTCTCCAGCGTTTCTCGTAGCGTTATTTCGTATCGTCATTCGAAACGGCACCGCACTACGCTGCAGTTTCTGAAGCACGAACCAGTCGGTAATTCGTAAAGAATTGTGGAGACAATTGTGAAGCGTCTCCATAAAAGACAAGTGGAGCGGGACCCGAAGGCCCAGCCCCACTTAGTCGGCAAATTACGACATCCTGCAGGCTTTTGCCGTAACGCGTGGAGCGTGGCTCCCGAAGGAGCCAGACCCCACGTCGTCGGCGAAGTCATGATGCCCGAGGACATCTGTCAGGCGTTCCACCAGGTAGAACCCGTAGGAGCTCGTCTGACAATTGAGATAGTACCGTATGCCGCCGGCACGTGCTTGCGAGGATTGGGGCACATCATAGCCCTCTGATGCTATATCAAGATATTTATTTTATGCACACTCCGCACTGCACCGCAGGTAGAAGCCCCCACTTTGTTTAAACGACCGTTCACAGAGGAAACCGCACCGCTCACAGAGAACTTTTGAACGGAATTGTGTATACACATTTCCTCCACATTCGATGTGCAATCTGCGATTCTACCAGCACTTTTGCGGCATGAAGAAGGGGCCCGGCTCTCTGCCGGACCCCTTGGCGCCATTTTCATCGCCCCCACACCCTGCACGTTAATGTTCGATTCGCAATCGAACATACCGAAAGCTGGCTTCCACAGACCCCCGCCCGATGCCGCATACGCCTGC
>JAQXQO010000019.1 GCA_029101205.1 Coriobacteriales bacterium
CTGCTTCAGTGTTCAGGCTTGGCTGAATGAAATCAAATTCCACATTTAGCCCTACGCCGCGTCCGCACCGTGGGCGAGCTGGTGCAGAACCAGTTCCGCATTGGCATGAGCCGCATGGAGCGCGTCGTGCGCGAGCGCATGGCCTCCCAGGACGCCGATGACATCACGCCCCAGAGCCTGATCAACATCCGTCCCATCGTGGCCGCGATCAAGGAGTTCTTCGGCTCCTCTCAGCTGTCGCAGTTCATGGACCAGAACAACCCGCTGTCCGGCCTGACGCACAAGCGCCGTCTGTCGGCACTGGGCCCTGGCGGCCTGGCCGGCCACAAGTCCGGCTCCAGCCGTCGTACGAACGTGCCTACCGCCGTCCGCGACGTTCACAACTCGCACTACTCCCGCATGTGCCCCATCTAGACCCCCGAAGGCCCCAACATCGGCCTGATCGGCTCGCTGGCGCTGTATGCGCACGTGAACGACTACGGCTTCATCGAGGCCCCGTACCGCAAGGTCGTTGACGGCAAGGTCACCGATGACATCGTGTGGATGACGGCCGACGAGGAGGAGAAGCACAACATCGCTCCCGCCAACACGCCGTTCGACCACAAGACCGGCGAGTTCATCACCGTGGGCCCCGACGGCTCCATTGAGCACCCCGACCGCGTAATCGCCCGTACCACCGACTTCGACGGCTCCTTCGGCGCTCCCGCGCAGGTGGACGTTGCCGACGTCGACTTCATGGACGTGTCGCCCCGCCAGATGCTGTCCGTGGCTGCCAACCTGATTCCGTTCCTGGAGCACGACGACGCCAAGCGTACCCTCATGGGCGCAAACATGCAGCGTCAGGCCGTGCCCCTGATTCGCCCGAACGCCCCGTACGTGGGCACCGGCATGGAGGCCCGTGCCGCCCTGGACTCCGGCGAGCTCATCGTTGCCGAGCACGAGGGCACCGTCTCCGAGGTCGACGCTGCGCACGTCGTCGTGGACACCGAGAAGGGCCCCGAGCGCTACGACCTGCCGAAGTACCAGCGCTCGAACCAGAGCACCTGCATCAACCACCGTCCCATCGTGCACGCCGGACAGCACGTCGAGGCAGGCCAGCCCCTGGCCGACGGCACGTCCATCGACCACTCCGAGCTGGCGCTGGGCCAGAACCTTACCGTGGCCTACATGCCGTGGGAGGGCTACAACTACGAGGACGGCATCGTCGTGTCGGACCGCGTGGTCCAGCAGGACCTGCTGACCTCCGTCAACATCTCCCGTCACGAGATCGACGCCCGCGACACCAAGCTGGGTCCCGAGGAGATCACCCGCGAGATCCCGAACCTGGGTGAGGACATGCTGGCAAACCTCGACGATGACGGCATCATCCGCATCGGCGCCGAGGTCGGCCCTGGCGACATCCTGGTGGGCAAGGTCACGCCCAAGGGCGAGACCGCTCTGACCGCCGAGGAGCGCCTGCTGCGTGCCATATTTGGCGCTAAGGCGCACGACGTGCGCGACACCTCGCTAAAGATGCCTCACGGCTCCTACGGCCGTGTCGTCGACGTGGTGCGCTTCAGCCGAGAGGCCGGCGACGACCTGCCGCCTGGAGTCAACGAGCTCGTCCGCGTGTTCGTGGCTCAGCGCAGGAAGATCCAGCAGGGCGACAAGATCTCTGGTCGCCACGGCAACAAGGGCGTCGTCTGCAAGGTGCTGCCCATCGAGGACATGCCCTACATGGCCGACGGTACCCCCATCGACGTCATGCTGGACCCCCTGGGCGTTCCCTCCCGTATGAACGTGGGCCAGCTGCTGGAGTGCCACCTCGGCTGGGCTGCCAGCCACGGCTGGGACATCAACGACCCCGACTCCAAGAAGTACATCCCCGGCCCCGTGCGCGTCTCGACGCCCGTCTTTGACGGCGCCACCGACGTCGAGGTGGCCGAGGCCATCCGCCGCACCAACATCAACCTCATGAACAAGGCCATGCGCGACTACGGCGAGCACATGGATGCGGACTTCGTCCCGCAGCTGAACGAGCGCGGCAAGACCACGCTGTACGACGGCCGCACGGGCGAGCCCTTCAAGAGCAAGATCGCGGTGGGCACCTCCTACATCCTGAAGCTGGGCCACATGGTCGACGACAAGATTCACGCGCGTTCGACCGGCCCGTACAGCCTCGTCACGCAGCAGCCCCTGGGCGGCAAGGCCCAGTTCGGCGGCCAGCGCTTCGGCGAGATGGAGGTTTGGGCCCTGTACGCCTACGGCGCGGCAAACGTGCTGCAGGAGATTCTCACGGTCAAGTCCGACGACACCAACGGCCGTGTGAAGACCTACGAGGCCATCGTCAAGGGCGAGAACGTGCCGGCACCCGGCATCCCCGAGTCCTTCAAGGTCCTGGTCAAGGAGATCCGCTCCCTGGCGCTGGACATTGAGCCCCTGCAGTACCGCAAGGCGCACAAGAAGTCCGACGCCGCGGCACCCGCTTCCGAGGAGAACCCCGTCGAGGTGTTCGCCGGTGCAAAGAGCGCCGACGACCTCATCGACAACCTCCCCAAGGACGCCAACGGCGAGGTCGTCTTGGGTAACGCAACAACGTCTAGCAAGGAGTAGCGAACGTGGCTGATTTCGATACCACTGATTTCGACGCAATAAAGATCTCGCTCGCCTCCGCCGATCAGATCCGCAGCTGGTCTCATGGCGAGGTGAAGAAGCCCGAGACCATCAACTACCGCACCCTCAAGCCCGAGAAGGACGGCCTGTTCTGCGAGAAGATCTTCGGTCCCGTGAAGGACTGGGAGTGCTCCTGCGGAAAGTACAAGGGCATCCGCTTCAAGGGCATCGTGTGCGAGCGCTGCGGCGTCGAGGTCACCAGCGCCAAGGTGCGCCGCGAGCGCATGGGCCACATCGAGCTGGCCGCGCCCGTCTCGCACATTTGGTACTTCAAGAGCCCCAACAGCTTCCCGCTGGCGCGCCTGCTCGACATAAAGAGCAAGGACCTCGAGAAGGTCCTGTACTTCGCCAGCTACATCATCACCTCCGTCGACACCGAGGCCCGCGAGGCTGACGCTGCCGACCTGAAGGAGGAGCTGTCCGCCGACCTCGAGGAGCTGGACGCCGAGCGCGACGACGAGATCGCCCGCCTGAAGGAGCAGGGCCAGCAGCCGGAGGGCGAGGAGTTCTCCGACATGGAGGTCCTCTCCCAGGACGACATCCGCGCCGGCATCGCCGACCTCGAGGAGGAGTACGCCGAGGAGAAGCAGCTGCGCCAGGACGCCTACGACAAGTTCATGTCGCTGGAGGAGCGCGAGCTCATCTCCGATGAGGCCCTGTTCTCCGAGATGAAGCGCTACTACTCCATCTACTTCAAGGGCGGCATGGGCGCCGAGGCCGTGCGCGAGCTTCTGCGCGGCATCGACCTGGCCAAGGAGGCCGAGGAGCTGCGCGCCATCATCGCCTCCGAGGACTCCCAGAAGCAGAAGCGCGAGAAGGCCGTCAAGCGCCTGGAGGTCGTGGACGCCTTCCTGAAGGGCGGCAACGACCCGGCCAACATGATCCTGGACGTCATCCCCGTAATCCCGCCCGACCTGCGCCCCATGGTGCAGCTGGACGGCGGCCGTTTCGCGGCGTCCGACCTGAACGACCTGTATCGCCGTGTCATCAACCGCAACAACCGCCTGAAGCGCCTGCTGGACCTGGACGCTCCTGCCATCATCGTGAACAACGAGAAGCGCATGCTGCAGGAGTCCGTCGACGCCCTGTTTGACAACGGCCGTCGTGGCCGTCCCGTCACGGGCCGTGGCGGCAGGCCTCTGAAGTCCCTGGCCGAGTCCCTGAAGGGCAAGCAGGGCCGCTTCCGTCAGAACCTGCTGGGCAAGCGCGTCGACTACTCTGGCCGTTCGGTTATCGTCACCGACCCGCACCTGAAGCTGCACCAGTGCGGCCTGCCCTCCACCATGGCCCTGGAGCTGTTCAAGCCCTTCGTCATGCGTCGACTGGTCGAGCTGGGCAAGGTAGAGAACATCAAGGGCGCCAAGCGCGCCATCGACCGTGGCGCACCTGCCGTGTGGGACGTACTCGACGAGGTCATCAAGAACCGTCTGGTTCTGCTGAACCGTGCACCTACCCTGCACCGCCTGTCCATCCAGGCGTTCGAGCCGGTGCTGACCGAGGGCAAGGCCATCCACCTGCACCCGCTGGTGTGCGCACCGTTCAACGCCGACTTCGACGGCGATCAGATGTCCGTGCACGTGCCGCTGTCCACGCAGGCCCAGACCGAGGCCCGCGTCCTCATGCTGTCCACGAACAACCTGCGCAAGCCCGCCTCCGGCGAGGTCGTCACCGTGCCTTCGCAGGACATGGTCTTCGGCACCTACTTCCTGACGACTGCCAAGGACGGCGTCGAGGGCGAGGGCCGCGTGTTCGCCGACTTCGACGACGCCATCCTGGCCTACGACAACCGTGACCACCTGGACATCCAGGCCGAGGTCAAGGTGCGTGTCAGCGCTGCCAACGCCAACTACACCGAGGGTGATCGCAAGTTCTTCCGCACCTACGACAAGTGGGGCCACGCCGTCGACTTCGACGTGACCGAGCAACCCGTGCGCATTGACACCACCGTAGGCCGCGTCATCTTCAACAAGCAGTGCCTGCCCGCCGATTACCCCTTCATCAACTACAAGATGAACAAGGGCGACATCAAGAAACTGGTCAACGACGCCTGCGATCGCTACTCGACCTCCGAGGTCGAGCCGATCCGGGACGCCATCAAGGCTACGGGCTTCCACTACGCCACCCGCGCCGGCCTGACCGTGTCGGTGTGGGACGCTATCATCCCCGACGAGAAGCCGCAGATGCTGGACGAGGCCCAGAGCAAGGTCGACGAGATCAACGAGTACTACGAGGACGGCTTCCTGTCGGAGCGCGAGCGCCACGCCGAGGTCGTCAACGCGTGGAACGAGTGCACCGACGAGCTGGGCACAAAGATGCTGGAGGGCTTCGCCGAGGACAACCCCATCTACATGATGGCCGACTCCGGCGCCCGTGGCTCCAAGACCCAGCTGCGTCAGCTGGCCGGCATGCGTGGTCTGATGGCCGATATGTCGGGCGACACTATCGACCTGCCCATCAAGGCCAACTTCCGCGAGGGCCTGCTGCCCCTGGAGTACTTCATCTCGACGTACGGCGCCCGTAAGGGCCTGGTCGACACGGCATCGCACACGTCCGACTCCGGCTACCTGACCCGTCGTCTGGTCGACGTTGCCCAGGACGTCATCGTGCGCGAGGAGGACTGCGGCACCGACGAGGGCGTGACCTACGACCTCATCAAGCCGGGCGAGTCCGACGTGGACACCGACCTCATCGGCCGCTGCGCACTGAACGACATCTGCGCCCCGGATGGCACCGTGCTAATCCCGAAGGACGGCTACATCGAGTCGAAGCAGGACCTGCAGAAGCTCGTGGACGCCGGCCTAAAGAAGGTCGAGCTGCGCGCCCTGCTGACCTGCAAGAGCAAGTACGGCGTGTGCCAGAAGTGCTACGGCTGGGACCTGGCCACCCGCAGGCCGGTCAACATCGGCACCGCGGTCGGCATCATCGCCGCCCAGTCCATCGGCGAGCCCGGCACGCAGCTGACCATGCGTACCATTCACTCCGGTGGCGTCGCCGGCGCCGAGGACATCACGCAGGGCCTGCCTACGGTCGCGCGTATGTTCGACGTCGTCGGAAACGTGAACGAGAAGATTCTGGGCCGCGCCGCCGACCTGGCCTCCGTGTCGGGCCTGCTGCGCATCAAGCCCGAGCAGACCGAGTACGTCCTGCAGATCCTGGACCTGGACGACCCCACGCGCGTGCTGGTCGAGAAGCGCGTCCCGGCCTCCGTCCGCTTCATGCCCGGCATCGAGGACGGCTGCAAGGTGCGCGCTGGCGACCAGATCACCAGTGGCTTCGTGAACTTCCGCAAGCTGCGCAAGCTGACGGACATCGAGTCCACGATGCACACGTTCGTGAAGTCGGTAAAGGACGTCTACACGTCCCAGGGCGTCGACCTGAACGACAAGCACATCGAGGTCATCGCACGTCAGATGCTGCGTCGCGTCCAGGTGACGAACCCCGGCGACTCCACGTACCTGCTGGGCCAGTACGTCGACCGCTACGTATTCGCCGACACCGTGCGCAACATCACGCTGGCCGGCGGCCAGCCGCCTGAGGCCGAGCCCGTCATCCTGGGCACGCTGAAGGTGGCCAGCTCCATCGACTCCTGGCTGTCCAGTGCATCGTTCATCCGCACCGCTGGCGTCCTGACCGAGGCCGCCATCGAGGGCGACGTCGACCACCTGCTGGACCTGAAGTCCAACGTCATCGTTGGAAAGAAGATCCCCGCGGGCACCGGCCTGAAGGCCTACGACAACGTCGAGCTGACCTACCACGGAAAGAAAATCGACGGTCCCACCTCGCCCATGGCCAAGAGCCTGCCCGAGTGGGCTCCCGACGAGCTCAAGAAGATTGAGGAGCAGCTGCCCAAGCAGCTCGACTGGGTCGGCGATGACTACGGCTACGGCGGCGTGTACTCCAAGAACGGCCGCACTCTCTCCAGCGAGGACGCAAAGCTGTACCTGTACGACGACCTGGGCGTCTCGCAGCGCTGGACCAACAAGTTCAGCGAGGTGGGCATCGAGACCGTGGGCGACCTCATCGGCAAGACCGAGGACGATCTGCTGCGCATCGACGGCATCGGTGCGAAGGCCATCGAGGAGCTCCGCGACGGCCTGGAGGCGCACGGCCTGCTGTACATCCTCGAGCCCGACGACGAGGCCGACAGCGAGGACCTGTCCCAGCTGCTGAACATGGTCTTCTCGCCCGACTCGGACGACGTCATGCTGGGAACCGCCGCGCCGTCGACGCACCACTACGACGACGATGAGCTCATCGGTGGCTCAGACACCTCCGACCACTCCGACAGCTCCGACGTCATCAACGAGGACCTGGGCTCTCTGGACGACCTGCTGTCTCAGGTGGTCCGTCACGAGAGCGAGGGCGGCGACTCGAAGGACTCCCACAAGGACGACTCCGACAAGTAGTAGCTCGCCATAGCACCAAACGAAATAGCCCCGCTGGCACCTGATTGCCAGCGGGGCTTTTTCATGGGTGTGGCATTGCAATGCGCACCGTCGCGCTGCACCGGGGCTACACCGTGGAGATCGAGAAGAACTTGTAGCCCCGGACGTGGCGCGAGATAGAGTGCTCGAACGCGGTGCCGTCGTCGAGGAAGCCCACCTGGGTCACCTGCAGGGCGGGGGAGTTGGGCTCCACCTGCAGGCGCTGCGCCTCCTCGTCGGTCACGAGCACGGCCTCCAGCGAACGGTGCGCGCTAGCGATCTTTAGCCCCAAATCGTTCTGGATGTAGCCGTAGATGGTCGTCTGCACGTTGTGCTCGCGCAGGTCGGGGACCACCTTTATGGGCATGTAGGTGTACTCGATGACGTTGGGCGTGCCGTCCAAAGTCCTGGTGCGGCACACGTGGTAGCAGAACTCGTCTGGCTGGATGCCCAGCTCGTCGGCAACCATTACGGGAGGGCGCACGACCGAGAAGTCGTACACGTGGCTGCCGACCTCGTGGCCCGGGTGATCCTTCGTGTAACCGCCCATCTGAGACGACATACTCCAGCCCTGAGGGGCGTTCTCCAGCTGCTGGGTCCCCAACCCCTTCACGTAGGTGCCAGAGCCGCGACGACGGGCTATGAGGCCTCCCAGCTCCAGCTCGTCCATGGCCTTCTTTATCGTGATCTTGCTGACCTGGTACTGCTCGCATAGCTCGGGTGTGGTGGGCAGGCGGTCGTTGGGCAGGTACTCGCCCTCCGTGATCTTCTGGACAATGTCCTGGGCTACGGCCTTGTACTTCAGCATGGGGACCTCATTTCGTTTGCTGCAACGATTATCCCCCTTTTGCGGCCCATTTGGACCGCTCGCAGAAAACAAAAATTATTACTTGCAAAGGATATTACATTGTGTGATTTTATTTCAGAACATGGACTAAGTGAATATAGGATATGTTCATTATTACACAAAGAGAACTAAAAGATAGCCTCCGAACGATATCCCAAAGTCCTCTGGCAGCGTGAAGGGCATCCACGGTCCGCAGATGGCAAGCACCTTGACAGCGTCTTGGGTTCGAAAGCACCTCGAGCCACCACAAGGCGGGGGAAAGGAAGAGCAGTTGGGCAACCACAAGCTCCCCAAGGACTTCTTCTTTGGGGCAGCCATGTCGGGTCCTCAGACCGAGGGCGCCTGGCAGGACTACGGAAAGCTCCCGAACCTTTGGGACCTCTGGTCAAACCTCAAGATCACCGACTTCTACAACCTGGTGGGCTCCTACGGCGGCAACGACTTCACCCGTCGTCGCGACGAGGACCTTGCCATCTTTAAGGACCTGGGCCTGGACTCCGTGCGCACCTCCATCCAGTGGAGCCGCCTGATGGACGCCAACGGTCAGCTGAACCCGCAGGGCGCCCAGTACTACCACGAGTTGTTCGCCGCGTTCAAGCGCGCCGGCATCGTACCGTTCGTGAACCTGTACCACTTCGACATGCCCGCGTACCTCTTTGCTCGTGGCGGCTGGGAGAACCGCGAGGTCATCGAGGCCTACGCCAACTACGCGGCCGCCGCGTTCCAGGAGTTCGGCCACGAGGTGGACTACTGGTTCACCTTCAACGAGCCTATCGTGGAGCCCCAGCAGCGCTTCACCAACGCTGTGTGGTGCCCCTTCCATCACGACTTCGCCGAGGCCCGTCGCGTGCAGTATGGCATCACGCTGGCGCACGCCCTGGCGGTGCAGAACTTTCGCAGCGCGCAGGCGGCCGGCCGGGACCGGCCGGAGCACACAACAGCCAGTAGCTAACGCCGAAGCGCTCTCTACCTGCCCTTGGTCAGCATGGCCACGTGGTGCGGCACGCCACCCACGTACAGCGGGGTCACCTCGCCGGTCACCAGGGGACGCACGTAGCGCATGAAGTCCTCGGTCACGCCCATGCCGTCCTCGCGAATCCAATCGGCGGGGACCTTGCGCTCCTTGTTTGCCACGTCTGCTATGTCTACCAGGCGATATTCGGTCACATAGGGCTGGTCGTACACGCGGTGGATCGCGGACATCTTTCCGGTGAAGCCGACGTATGCCGCTCGTACGCCCGCGCCGCCCAGGGCGTAGGCCTCGTCCAGGTCGACGGCGCTAGCCAGGTGGTTCGCGCAGCGCTGCAGGGTGCTGAACTCGACAGCGCGCGTCTTTACGCCCAGACGGTCGGCGGTCAGACTGGCCAGATAACGGCTCGTTCCCGAGAGCGCCGCCTCGTGACCAAAGGCGTCCTTCTTCATCGCGCTGGTGGGCTGCTCGCACATCAGGGTGCCGTCGGGCCTACGGGCGCCCTCGCTGACGGCCACCACCACGGACTTCATCTGGTCCAGCAGCTCGGCTATGCGCGTCGTCAGAGCGTCCTCGCTCACGGGCGACTCGGGCAGCAGGATTAGGTCCGGGCAGATGGCGTTTCGCTGCGATGCCAGGCAAGAAGAGCCTGCCAGCCAGCCGGTGTTGCGGCCCATGATCTCGATAAACGTGACGTTCTTCAGGTCGTACACGCTGGAGTCGCGGCCGATCTCGGCCACGGAGGTGGCTATGAACTTCGCGGCGCTGCCGTAGCCGGGCGTGTGGTCGGTGCCCTCAAGGTCGTTGTCGATGGTCTTGGGGATGCCTATGAAGCGGATGGAGCTGTTCTCGCGTGCGCCGTAGGCCGACAGCTTGGCGATGGTGTCCATGGAGTCGTTGCCGCCAATATAGAAGACGGCGCCAATCTGGCGTTCGCGGAACAGCCGGAACAGGCGCTCGTAGGGCTCCTCGTCCTGGTCGGGGGAGGGCAGCTTGTAGCGGCAGCTGCCCAGGTAGCTGGAGGGGGTCTGGCGCAGCAGCTGCACGTTCACAGGGTCCCCCAGCTCGCTGTCCAGGTCGATCAGCTTGTCCTCGAACAGGCCCTCGATGCCGTAGCGCATGCCCAGCACCCCTGCGCCCAGCGACCGGGCGGTGTCAAAGACCCCGGCCAGGCTCGAGTTGATGGCGGCTGTGGGCCCACCCGACTGGCCCACCAGAACGTTCGTGTTCCAAGACATGACATCCTCCAAAAGCGCAGGTAGGGATTGCATACGCCCTAAAGTGTACGGCAAAACGAAACGGGCGCGCCGTGGAGGGTGCGGCGCGCCCGCGAAGGAGGGGGCAATGTTGGGACGCTGGGGCCTAGATCTGCAGCAGCAGCGACTCGACCTCGGGGCGCGGGGGCATCGAGGGGATACCGCCGCGGCCACGTACGCACAGCGACGCCACGGCGTTGCCGATGCGCGCGAAGTGGCGCAGGTCATCGACGTTCAGCAGGTCGGGGTCCTTTGCGCTCTCGCAGAAGCCGCACAGGAAGCCGCCCCAGAACGAGTCGCCGGCACCCGTGGTGTCGACCACGGTAGTCTTGAAGCTGGGTACGACGGCCTCGCCGTCACGCGAGCGCACGTAGGCGCCCTTGCTGCCCAGGGTCACCACGACCGCCTTGGCGCCCTGCTCTATGAGGGCCGCCGCGGCGTCGGCGGGCGCGTGCTCGCCGGTCATGAGGTCGGTTTCCTCGTCGGAAATCTTTATGAGGTCCATGTACTTAATGATGGAGCGCATCTGCTCTGCGGCGGCCTCGGGGGAGGTCCACAGCGTGTCGCGGTAGTTGGGGTCGTACGACATGGTGCAGCCCGCGGCCTTCGCCATCTGCAGAGCAGCCAGGGTGGCGCTGCGGGCAGGCTCGTCGGTCAGCGAGAGCGAGCCCACGTGGAACACGCGAGACTGGTTGATGACGTCCTGGTTCAGTTCCTCGGGGCGCAGCTGGGTGTCGGCGCCGGGCTTGCGCGCAAAGGAGAAGGTGCGTTCGCCGCGCTCGTCCAGGGCCACGAAGGCCAGCGTGGTGAAGTAGTCGGGGTCGACAATGAGGCCGTCGCAGTTGACGCCGTTGGCCATTAGCGTGCCGCGCAGGAAGTCGCCGTGCATGTCCTGGCCCACCTTGCCGATGAAGGCGGTCGACAGGCCCAGGCGCTCCAGTGCTACCAGCACGTTGGCGGGCGCACCGCCGGGGTTGCGCTCGAACAGCTTCATGCCGTTGGCGGACACGCCGGAGTCGGTGAAGTCAATCAGTACCTCGCCCAGTGCGGTTACGGAAATCATCGCAATGTCCTTTCTTGCCCGCCGTCGTGATGGCTAGGCCTCGTAGGTGTTGCTCATGCAGTCCTGCATGGTCCAGGCGTTGGCCTGGCAATGGGAGTCCAGAGCCACGTCCAGGCGCTCCGTGCGGGGGAACCAACGCGTGCTGAAGGCCTCCCTGCCGCCGTTGGCGTACAGCTCCACCATGGAGTTGTCCACCAGGACGCGCAGGTCGTGCAGGTCGCAGTCGCACGAGCGGCTGTGGCGCTCGATGCCGACCTCGGGGTCTGTGAAGCTCAGCGTCAGCTGGCCGTCTCCCCAGGTCACGTGCAGCGCGCCGTCCAGGGCTAGGCTGCCGGCGCCTTGGACGTCTGCCAGCTGCAGGTCCACGCGGGGCTGGTCAAAGGCGATGGAGCCCTGCGCGTCCACGTACAGGTGGGCGCCGTGCAGCTGATCCAGCTCGGGGATGGGGTTCTGCAGGATGCGGCCGTCCTCGGCGCGCGTCAGCACGCGGGGCACGGTGTAGCAGTGGATCCAGCTCATGCCGTCCGGCTGGCCGCAGAAGTCCTCGTCGGGCATGCCGACCCAGCCTATGAGCAGCGTGCGGCCCGAGTCGTCCACGAAGGTCTGCGGCGCATAGAAGTCAAAGCCGCGGTCCAGCTCGACGTAGGTGGAGGTGTCCACCGACTCCGTGTCGATCAGCTTTCCGTCCAGGGCAAACGTGCCGGACCAAGAGGTGCCCGAGCCGTCCGGGTTCTTTGCGGGCATGCCCTGCGGGCAGCACGCCAGGTACTCGTGGCCGTCCAGCTCTATGCGGTCGGGGCACTCCCACATGAAGCCGAAGGGCTTCTGCGGGCGGATGGCGCGACGCAGGCTCCAGGAGTCGCCGTCGTCCGAGTCGTACACCAGCACCAGCGCCTGCGAGTCGCGGTCGCGCGCGCCCAGCAGCATGTGGTAGCTGCCATCCTGGCGCCACACCTTGGGATCGCGCACGTGGCAGCTGCAGTAGTCGGGGTAGTCCGCGCTGCGCAGCAGGACCTTCTTGGGCGAAAGGGCATAGCCGTCCTCGCTGGTGACCAGGATCTCGTTGGCCTCGCGGCCGGCGTTGATGTAGTCGTAGTCTCCCGGGCGCTTCACGTTGCCGGTGTAGTACAGGCGCAAAAGGTCGCCGCCGTCGGATGCGGCGCCCGGCACCACCAGGGCCGAGCCCGAGTAGGCGCCGTTGGCGTCGTCGGGGGTGTCCTGGTGAATGACCACGCCGTGGTGCTGCCAGTGGATCAGGTCAGGGCTCGAGAAGTGCCCCCACGCGCGCTCGCCCTTCTGGGGCCAGTCGGGGCTGTACTGGTGGAACACGTGGTACGTGCCACGAAACTGGCACAGGCCGTTGGGGTCGTTTCCCCAGCCGGTGGGAGGCATCAGGTGGTAGCCCATTCTCCAGATGTCGCGACTCATGTTGCTCCTTCGATGGTTTTGCTGATAAAAGGCGCGGGGACAACCCACTTGGATTGCCCCCGCGCTCCACGCCCGCTTGGGGCCGGTACGAACGAACGTCACTTCACGTCGATCAGGGCGTCGCCGGGCTTGACGTTGCCGGTGTGGCCCTCGACGCTGGCATACGCGTCGGTGTTGGTGATGACGACCATCGTGGTGGTGTCTAGGCCGGCTGCCTTGATGGCATCCAGGTCGACGTCCATCAGAGGATCGCCCTTGTGCACCTTTGCGCCGCTCTTTACCAGGGCGTTGAAGGGCTCGCCCTTCAGGTTCACGGTGTCGATGCCGATGTGGATCAGCACCTCGGCGCCGTCGTCGGACAGCAGGCCGACCGCGTGACCGGTCTCGGCCAGGACGGTGATGGTACCGTCCACGGGCGAGAAGACCTTGCCCTCGGTGGGCTCGACCGCAGCGCCCTTGCCCATGGCCTCAGAGGCAAACACGGGGTCGGACACGTCCTTCAGAGCTACGGCCTTGCCGGCGATGGGGGCTACGATGGTCTCGGCCTTGGCGGCGGGGGCAGCGGCGCCCTTGACGTCTGCAGCCTCCTCGGCGGCCAGGGCGGCCTGCTCATCAGCGGCGGCCTTGGACTCGGCGGCGGTCTTCGCCGCGTTGCCCTTTGCGTCCTCGTCCTTGTAGATGGTGGTCGTCAGGCCGAAGGCAACGCCAAAGGCGACGGCGAACATGATGATGTACTGCAGGGGCTGCTGGATGCACAGCAGGATGCCACAGAGGCCGGTGACGCCGGTGCCGGAGGCAGCCAGGTGGAAGATGGAGCAGCACAGGGCGCCGCAGGCGGAGCCAATCATGCCGCAGACGAACGGCTTCAGCTTGGGCAGGTTGACGCCGAAGATAGCGGGCTCAGTGATGCCCAGCAGGCAGGAGATGCCAGAGGGGATTGCCAGCGACTTGGTCTTCTCGGACTTGGTGCGAGCGGCCACGGCCAGGCAGGCGCCGCCCTGAGCGATGTTGGCGGCGGAGGCGATGGGCAGCCAGTAGGTGACGCTGTACTGGGCCAGCATCTGCACGTCGATGGCGGTGTACATCTGGTGCAGGCCGGTGACGACGGACGGGGAGTAGATCAGGCCGATGATGATGTAGCCAATGCCCAGAGGCACGGAGAGCAGCCACATCAGCAGACCCAGGATGTTGTTCTCGAGCCAGACGAAGATCGGGCCGATGAAGAGAATCGTGATGTAGGCAGCGAGGGAAACCGAGACGAGCGGGGTCACGAACAGGTCGAACATCTCGGGAACCACCTTGTGCAGGCGCTTCTCAAAGAAGCACAGGATCCAGACGCCAACCAGGATGGGGATGACGTGGCCCTGGTAGCCTACCCAGTCGATGCTGTAGACGCCGGGGATGACGTCCAGGGTGATCATGGTGCCGTTGGCGATGGCCGTGGAGGACTGGTAAGCGTTGATGAAGTCGGAGCTAATGAGCAGCGCGCCCAGCGAGGCGCCCAGGTAGGGGTTGCCGCCAAACACGGTGGCTGCCGAGAAGCCCAGCAGAATCTGCAGGTTGCCCAGTGCGCAGGCGTTGATCAGAGCGGCGATGCGCCACCAGACGGTCGTCGTGTCGAGCGTGAAGAAGCCGGCGCCGCCGTCAGCGACAGGCGTGCCCATGTACTGGATGGCGGACATGACGCCCATCAGCATACCGGAGGCCACGATGGCGGGGATGATGGGCACGAAGACGTCGGACAGGACCTTGATGGCACGCTGGAACGCGTTGCCCTTTGCCGCCGCGGCGGCCTTTGCGTCCGCCTTGGAGGCGGCGGAGGCGCCAGACAGGGTGATGAACTGGTCGTACACCTTGTCGACGGTGCCGGTGCCAAAGATCACCTGCAGCTGGCCGGAGGCCTGGAAGTTGCCCTTCGCGCCGACGACGTCGTCCAGTTTCGCCTTGTCGATCTTGGAGTCGTCGGCAATGACCAGGCGCAGACGCGTCGCGCAGTGAGCTGCGGACACGATGTTGTCCTTGCCACCAATCGCCTCCAATACCTCCTGGGCTGCCTGCCTGTAGTCAAGAGCCATGTGTACCTCCTTTGCTTTTGGCCTCGCGCGTGCGGGGCCTGCCCTCGCGTTGGCGAGGGCCCCTCCTCCTAGATGCGACAGGGCCAAGACTGCAGGGTTTAGCCCTGTCGCAGCACTGCCGAGACTGCGGCGCGGAGAGCAGATAGGTGCCGCGCTGCAGTACGACGCCCCACGTGGCTCTGTGTGGGACGTCCATGTGAAATCGTTCTCACATAGCAAATGATACTTGTGAAGAATCGGTTGTGGGGCATCAACGCCGTTTATCTGCGAATGGATGATTACAAAGGGTGAACGGTAGAAATCTATGAGTTCTGCAATATAAGGCCTGTATGGCTATGCTGAGAACGTTCTCATAGTATTTGTTCGAACAAGCGCAACGGGCACACGGTCGGCGCGAGAACGGGGCCGGCGCGGCGCATTTCCGCTCCCGCGTGCGAGCGCAAGGCGCGCAGGGGGGTGCGGGGCTGGTGCCCAGCCACTGCGGGTGCATAGCCGCCGAGGATGCATGACCGCTGCGGGTGCATAGCCGCCGCTGGCCCGGCCGCCACAGGTACCCGGCCGCCACAGGTACCCAGTCGTCACGGGTGCCCAGTCGCCACTGGCGTCCGGCCGCCGCGGGTGTACAGCCGCCGCGCCTACCGCGTGGAGGTCCTGACGCGGATCTCGTAGCCCATGCGTACCTCGCGGGCCACGCCGTCGGTGCTCTTCATGGCACCCACCAGCATGTTTGCCGCCTCGGCGCCGGAAGTCTTGTAGTAGTAGTGCACGGTCGTCAAGGACGGGGTGATGATCTGCGACAGCTCGGCGTCGCCCACGCCCGCCACCTGCACGTCCTCGGGCACGCGGTGGCCGTACTCGCGCAGGCAGGTCATGGCGCCGAACGCCATGGTGTCGGTGGCACACACGATAGTGTCCACCTGCGGGTACGTCTCCAGGATCTTCTCGGCGCACGTGTATCCGGAATCCACGGTAAAGTCGGCCACGGCCATGGCGCGGTCGGGCACCTCCAGGCCGGCCGCCTTGCACGCGTCGACGAAGCCGCGCTTGCGGTCATTGCCCGCGGCGACATCCGTGGGGATCGCACCTATATATGCGGGGTGCTCGGACTTGCGCAGCAAACGCTCGGTCAGGTTGAACAGCGCGCGGTAGTCGTCCTGATAGACGCAGGAGTAGCCCTCCAGGTTCTGCCCCAGCACCACCAGCGGCACGGACAGCTCGTCCATGGCGCGCAAGTGAGCCGCGTCGAACACCGAGGCTATGAAGATGACGCCGTCTACGCGGCCCTTCTCGGCAAACAGGCGCAGGTATTGGACCTCGGCCTTCGGATCGTTGGCGGTGTTGGCCAAAAGCACCTGGTAGGAGCTCTTGTTGAACACGTCCGTCATGCCGGATACCATGCGCCCGACCGAGCCGGAGTTGATTTTGGGGATGATGACGCCCACCAGGTTGGTCTTTCCGGTGCGCAGACGCTGGGCCTGCTTCGAGGGGACGTAGCCCGTCTGCTCGATGACGCGGCGAATCTGCTCGCGCTTCTCCTCCGAGACGTAGCCGTTGTTCAGATAGCGCGAGACCGTGGCGCGAGAAACGCCTGCCATCTTTGCAATGGTGTTGATGTCCATGTGCCGCCCCGTCCCCAGGAGTCCCGACCAAACCAATAATCCGAACCAGCAATGCGTACCGTCTCGTGGCCCGTCTGCCATGCGGCCCGCGCCTGGCGGACCCTGCAACCAGCTGCCTAGGTGCGTCCCACGGAAAGCCGACTGACGCGTGCCTGTTGCGAGCACTGCAGCGCGCTCCGTGGAGAGCCGCCTGCCCCGTGCTTGCTACGGGCGCTGCGGAACTTCTCGCGAAGGGCCCATTGCAGGCCAGCCGTTCTACGAAGATACCGCACATGGCATGGAACGTATGCGCTCAAAAGTGGCGTGCCGTGCGTGCGTAGGTTGTGCAGGGCGCATGGAGGAGTGGATACGCCCGGTACCGTGGCGTGTTGACAACTGCTGTATCCGAGCGTAGATTTACCAACGCACTGATTCAAGGCAACGGTGCTGCGCTGCCTTTTTTCATTTGTATGCGCCCGTCACATGGCGAGCGCGACCCCTTTAATGGTACGAAGGAGAGACGTTTTGCCTACCATCAACCAGCTTGTTCGTCAGGGCCGCAAGAGCAGCAAGGCCAAGTCGAAGAACGCCGCACTGCAGCACAACCCGCAGAAGCGTGGCGTCTGCACCCGTGTTTTCACCACCACCCCCAAGAAGCCTAACTCCGCACTCCGTAAGGTCGCCCGTGTGCGCCTGGTCAACGGCATCGAGGTCACGGCTTACATTCCCGGCGAGGGCCACAACCTGCAGGAGCACTCCATCGTGCTCGTCCGCGGCGGTCGTGTGCGTGACCTTCCTGGTGTGCGCTACAAGGTCATCCGTGGCGCCTACGACTGCGCCGCAGTCCAGAACCGCAAGAAGGCCCGCTCGCGCTACGGCGCCAAGCGCCCCAAGGAGTAGCCACATCGCGTTTCATAGCGAAGGCTTAGTTCTAACTTAGAGGAGATTCATATGCCGCGTCGTGCAGCAGCAGTCCGTCGTGAGGTCACGCCTGATGCCGTTTACAACAACCGTCTGGTGACCCAGCTCATCAACAAGGTGCTCCTGGATGGCAAGAAGTCCACCGCAGAGCGCATCGTCTACAACGCCTTCGACATCGTGAAGGCAAAGACCGAGTCCGATCCTCTGGCCGTGTTCAAGAAGGCCATGGACAACGTCCGCCCGACCCTGGAGGTCAAGCCCAAGCGCGTCGGTGGCGCTACCTACCAGGTGCCCATGGAGGTCAACTCCCGTCGTTCCACCACGCTGGCCATCCGCTGGATTGTCAACTTCAGCCGTGCCCGCAAGGAGAACACCATGGCCGAGCGTCTGGCCAACGAGATTATGGATGCAGCCAACGGCGTTGGCGCATCCGTCAAGCGTCGCGAGGACCTCTTCAAGATGGCCGAGGCCAACCGCGCATTCTCTCACTATCGCTTCTAGTCTGGATGCCTGAGGAGTAGCGCATTATGGCAAAGAACAAGTACGACCTGCATAGGCTTCGCAACATCGGCATCATGGCCCACATCGATGCCGGCAAGACCACCACGACCGAGCGCATCCTGTACTACACCGGAAAGACTCACAAGATCGGCGAGGTCCACGATGGTGCCGCCACCATGGACTGGATGGTTCAGGAGCAGGAGCGTGGCGTGACCATTACCTCCGCCGCCACCACGTGCTTCTGGAAGGATCACATCATCCAGATCATCGACACCCCGGGCCACGTGGACTTCACGGCCGAGGTCGAGCGCTCCCTGCGCGTCCTGGACGGCGCTGTCGCCGTGTTCGACGCCGTTGCCGGCGTGCAGCCCCAGTCCGAGACCGTTTGGCGTCAGGCTGCCAACTACAACGTCCCCCGCATCGCCTTCATCAACAAGTACGACCGCGTGGGCTCTGACTTCTGGCACGCCATCGACACCATGAAGGACCGCCTGGGCGCAAACGCCGTCGCCATCCAGATTCCCATGGGCGCCGAGTCCAACTTCTGGGGCCTCATCGACCTGGTCACCATGGTCGCTTGGGACTTCAAGGAGGACGCCAAGGGCATGATTTACCCCGAGCCCATGGACGAGATTCCTGACGAGTTCAAGGACATCGCGGCCGAGAAGCGCGAGGAGCTGCTGGATGCTGCTTCCAACTTCAGCGACGAGCTGATGGAGAAGGTCCTCGAGGAGGAGGAGATCCCCGTCGACCTGCTGAAGGGTGCCATCCGCAAGGGCGTCATCGCCAACGAGCTGAACCCCGTCCTGGTGGGCTCCGCCTACAAGAACAAGGGCATTCAGGAGCTGCTGGACGCCGTCGTTGACTACCTGCCCAGCCCGCTGGACATCCCGCCCGTCGAGGGCACTGACCCCGATACCGGCGAGACCATCACCCGCAAGGCCGACATCAACGAGCCCTTCTCCGCCCTGGCGTTCAAGATTATGACTGACCCCTACGTGGGCAAGCTCACCTACTTCCGCGTGTACTCGGGCCATGCCGACGCCGGTTCCTACGTCTACAACGTCAACAAGGACGACCGCGAGCGCCTGTCCCGAATCCTCGAGATGAACGCCAACGACCGTGTTGACCGTGAGGGCTGCTCTGCCGGCGACATCGTCGCTGCCGTGGGCTTCAAGAACACCACCACCGGCGACACCCTGGCCGACGAGAAGCACCCCATCGTGCTGGAGTCCATCGAGTTCGCCGACCCCGTCATCGACGTCGCCGTCGAGCCCAAGTCCAAGGCCGAGCAGGACAAGATGTCCGTGGGCCTGCAGAAGCTGGCCGAGGAGGACCCGACCTTCAAGGTGCACACCGATCAGGAGACCGGCCAGACCATCATCGCCGGCATGGGCGAGCTGCACCTCGAGATCATCATCGACCGCCTGCGCCGCGAGTTCAAGGTCGACTGCAACGTGGGCAAGCCCCAGGTTGCCTACCGCGAGACCGCTGGCCACGCCGTGCAGCACGTCCAGGGCAAGTTCGTCCGCCAGTCCGGTGGCCGTGGCCAGTACGGCGACGCCATCATCGACCTGGAGCCCATGGAGCCCGGCTTTGGCTACGAGTTCGTGGACGCCACCGTGGGTGGCTCCGTGCCGAAGGAGTACATCCCCTCCGTCGACAAGGGCATCCAGGAGGCTCTGAACTCCGGCGTCATCGCTGGCTACCCCGTGCAGGACATCAAGGTCACCCTGGTAGACGGCTCCTACCACGAGGTCGACTCCTCCGAGGCGGCATTCAAGGTGGCCGGCTCCATGGCCATCAAGAAGGCCCTGCAGGAGTCCGACCCTGTGCTGCTGGAGCCCATCGAGCAGGTCGAGGTCGAGACCCCCGAGCAGTACATGGGCGACGTCATGGGCAACCTGTCCTCCCGTCGTGGCAAGATCGAGGGCATGGAGGACCGCAGCAACACCAAGGTCATCCGTGCCAAGGTTCCCCTGGGCGAGATGTTCGGCTACGCTACCGACCTTCGTTCGCAGACCCAGGGTCGCGCCAGCTACACCATGCAGTTCTTCGACTATGAGCCTGTTCCCAAGGCCGTGCGCGACGAGATCGTTGCCAAGAACGGCGGAAGCGCTTCTTAATTAGCAAACACACGAAGAAGTGAGCAGCAGCGTTGCTCATTCATGGAGGTACCAAAAGTGGCAAGCCAGAAGATTAGGATCCGCCTCAAGGGCTACGATCACGAGGTCCTGGATCAGTCCGCGAAGCTCATCGTCGACACCGCGCAGAAGACCGGCGCGCGCGTGTCCGGCCCCATCCCCCTGCCCACCGAGCGCAACCTGTATACGGTCATCCGCTCGCCGCACAAGGACAAGGACTCTCGTGAGCAGTTCGAGATGCTGACCCACAAGCGTCTGATCGACATCCTCGATCCTTCCAGCAGCACCGTCGACTCGCTGATGCGCCTCGACCTGCCCGCTGGCGTCGACATCGAGATCAAGCTCTAGGCTCTTCTTGCCTTTGCGAACGCCCCGGATCGCACTTGCGCTCCGGGGCGTTTTTGTGTACGGATACTTTGTGAAGGCAAGGGGAGTGGTGTATCTTAGATAGGCTGCTGATAAGGGGTGCTATGTGCCGCTTGTCAGGAATACAGGAGCGTGGTCCTCTGGGGGAGTCCGCAGTCAGCGTACTTGGGTCCCATGACCACCGAGGGTTAGGAAACAGAATGGTCAGCACGATTCTTGGCCGCAAGATCGGGATGACGCAGGTCTGGGACGAGAACGACAACGTCGTCCCCGTGACCGTCATTCAGGCAGGCCCCTGCACGGTGTCGCAGGTAAAGACCAAGGCCACCGACGGCTATGACGCCGTCCAGATTGGCTTTGGCGACATCAAGGCAAAGCACGTAAACAAGCCCATGGCGGGTCACTTCGCCAAGGCCGGCGTCGAGCCCATGCGCTTCCTGCGCGAGGTTCGCGTTGAGAACGGCGAGGACTTCAAGTGCGGCGACCAGGTCACCGTTGCTGACTTTGCAGACGTGAAGGCTGTCGACGTCATCGGCACCTCCAAGGGCAAGGGCTTCCAGGGCACCATCAAGCGCTGGAACTTCTCCCGCGGCCCCATGGCTCACGGCTCTCGTAACCAGCGCGAGCCCGGCTCCATCGGCCAGTGCGCCTACCCCGCTCGTGTGCGCAAGGGCCTGCACATGGCCGGTCACATGGGCAACGAGCGCGTCACGGTGAAGAACCTCAAGCTCGTGCGCGTGGACACCGACCAGAACCTCATCCTTGTGAAGGGTGCGGTCCCCGGTGCAAAGAATGGTCTCGTCCAGGTCCGCATGGCCTAAGGGCCCTTTCAGACATCACCTTTAGGCTAGCAAGGAGCACACAATGTCCAAGATTGAAGTAAAGAACGTTGAGGGGCAGGCGACCCAGACGGTCGAGCTCGCCGACAGCGTTTACGGCATTACGCCGAACATCCCGGTCGTGCACCGCGTGGTCGTGGCCTATGAGTCCTCCATGCGTCAGGGCACGCACTCCACGAAGAACCGTGCTGCCGTCTCCGGCGGCGGCAGGAAGCCCTACCGCCAGAAGGGCACCGGCCGTGCTCGTCAGGGCACCATCCGCGCGCCTCAGTTCCGTGGCGGCGGCGTCGTCTTTGGCCCCACTCCTCACCTGCACCTCAAGAAGGTCAATCGCAAGGAGAAGAAGCTGGCCATGCGCTCCGTCCTGTCCGGCAAGCTGGCCGACAACGAGCTCATCGTTCTGGATCAGCTCGGCTTCGACAAGCCCTGCACCAAGGACGCCGTCAAGGTCCTGAAGAACCTGGGCCTCACCGGCAAGCGCGTTGCCATCATCGTGCCCGACGACCAGATTGACACCTATCTGTCGTTCCGTAACATCCCTGGTGCCGAGGTCTACGGTGCCTGGGAGGCCAATACCCGCATCCTCATCGACAATGCCGCACTGGTTATGACGCTCGAGGTTGCCAAGCACTTCGAGGAGGCGCTGGCATAATGAACTCCGTTTACAACGTTATCATTCGCCCGGTCATCACCGAGCGCGCCTACGACATGATGGAGCAGGGCAAGTACACCTTCGAGGTTGCCCGCACCGCTCCCAAGGAGGAGATTCGCGACGCAGTCGAGAAGCTCTTCAACGTGCACGTCGTCAGCGTTCACACCATCAACGTCAAGCCGAAGAACAAGCGCGTGCGCTATGCCGTCGGCCAGACCCGTCGTTGGAAGAAGGCCATCGTCAAGCTGGCCGAGGGCGAGCAGATCGAGATCTTCGCCAACAACTCCAAGGACGAGGACGCTGAGTAACTCGTAGTTTTCGCGCCCCCTCCCAGGAGGGGGCCGTATGACTATGCCGCGTTTATATATGGATACGCGCGGTACCGTGGTAGTCCGGCGTCACCTTACCAATCCCGAGCAAGGTGGCCAACGGAAACAGAAAGGGAAAGTGTAATGGCTGTAAAGCACCTCAAGCCTACGAGCGCAGGCCGCCGTTGGCAGACGGTCTCCGACTTCGCGGAGATCACCACCAACAAGCCCGAGAAGTCCCTTCTCGAGCCCCTGCCCAAGAAGGCAGGCCGCAACAACAACGGCCGCATCACCACCCGTCACCAGGGCGGCGGCAACAAGCGCATGTATCGCGTGATCGACTTCAAGCGTCGCAAGGACGGCGTGCCCGCAAAGGTCGCCACGATCGAGTATGACCCCAACCGCTCTGCTCGCATCTGCCTGCTGCACTACGCCGACGGCGCAAAGAGCTACATCATCTGCCCTGAGGGCCTGCATGTGGGCGACACCGTCGTCTCCGGCGAGGAGGGCGTCGACATCAAGCCCGGCAACTGCATGCCTCTGAGCCAGATCCCCGTTGGTACCCTGGTACACAACGTCGAGTTCCAGCCTGGCAAGGGCGCCGCAATGGCTCGTTCCGCCGGCACCTCCGTCCAGCTGATGGGCAAGGACAACGGCTACGCCGTGCTGCGTATGCCCAGCTCCGAGCTGCGCCGCGTGCTGCTGACCTGCCGCGCCACCATTGGCGTCGTGGGCAATGCCGAGCACTCCAACATCGTCATCGGCAAGGCCGGCCGCAAGCGCTGGATGGGCGTCCGTCCCACCGTCCGTGGTACTGTCATGAACCCTGTCGACCACCCGCACGGCGGCGGCGAGGGCAAGAACCACACGTCCGGCCGTCCTTCGGTCACTCCGTGGGGCAAGCCTACGAAGGGTTACAAGACGCGTGATCCCAAGAAGGCATCGAACAGGCTGATCATCCGTCGTCGCAAGAGCAAGTAACCTCACGAGTTGTCTCACGAGTAGTAGGAGAAGTACAGAATGAGCAGAAGCCTCAAGAAGGGCCCGTTTGTGGAGACTCGCCTCCTCGCGCGCGTCGCTGCCATGAACGAGTCCGGCAACAAGCAGGTCATCAAGACGTGGTCGCGTTCTTCCACCATCTTCCCCGAGATGGTCGGCCACACGATTGCCGTCCACGACGGTCGCAAGCATGTGCCCGTGTATATCACCGAGTCCATGGTCGGTCACAAGTTGGGCGAGTTCGCCCCCACGCGTACGTTCCGTGGCCACAAGGTCGACTAGTAGGGGGTCGCAAGTAAATGGCAAACAACACCGCAACCAACGAGGCGCGCGCCGTCGCAAAGAACGTGCGCATCTCCCCTCGCAAGGCGCGTCTGGTCGTCGACCAGATCAGGAACAAGAGCGTCGACAAGGCTCTGGAGACGCTGGCGTTCACTAACCGCGCTGCTGCCGAGCCCGTCGCCAAGGTCGTCCGTTCGGCCGCTGCGAACGCCCAGAACAACTTCGGCATTCGTGGCCAGCTGTTCATCAAGGCAGCCTATGTGGACGAGGGCCCCACGCTGAAGCGCTTTAGGCCTCGCGCCAAGGGCTCCGCGTCGCGCATCAACAAGCGCACCAGCCACATCACCGTCATCGTCGCTCCTCGAAAGGAGGCGTAGGGAAAGCATGGGTCAGAAGGTACAGCCTACCGGCTTCCGCCTCGGCATCACCGAGGACTGGCGTTCCCGTTGGTACGCCGATAAGGACAACTACGCCACCACGCTTGGCAACGACCTTGCCATCCGCAAGTATCTGCAGAAGCGCCTGGAGCGCGCGGCCCTGTCCCGCGTCGACATCGAGCGCGCCGGCGACAAGGTGAAGGTCATCATCTACACCGCTCGCCCCGGCATCGTCATCGGCAAGAAGGGCGCCGAGATCGACACCCTGCGCGCCGACCTCGAGAAGGTCGCCAAGGTCGCCAAGGGCCAGATTTCCGTGGACGTCGTCGAGGTCAAGCGCCCCGAGCTGGACGCCCAGCTGGTTGCCCAGTCCATGGCAGAGCAGCTGGAGGGCCGTGTGGCCTTCCGTCGCGCCATGCGCAAGGCCGTCCAGTCCGCTCGCAAGGCTGGCGCCAAGGGCATCCGTATTCAGTGCTCCGGCCGTCTGAACGGCGCTGAGATGGGTCGTCGCGAGTGGTACCGCGAGGGTCGCGTGCCTCTGCACACCCTGCGCGCCCGCATCGGCTTCGGCGAGGCCACCGCACACACCACCCTGGGTGCCTGCGGCATCAAGGTTTGGATTTACCTCGGCGAGAAGCTCCCCGGCCAGCCTGCACCCAGGCCCGAGCTCGAGGGCTCTTCCCGTCCTCGCCGTGGTCGCAATGAGAGGAGGGGCCGTTAATGCTCGCACCTAAGCGCGTACTCCACCGCAAGGTCCAGCGCGGTTCCATGAAGGGCCACGCAAAGGGCAACACCAGCCTGCACTTTGGCGATTGGGGCCTGGTTGCCCTCGAGGCTCACTGGATTACCAACCGTCAGATCGAGGCTGCCCGTGTAGCCATCACGCGTGAGATGAAGCGTGGCGGCAGGGTCTGGATCACCATCTTCCCCGACAAGCCCATTACGAAGAAGCCCGCCGAGACCCGCATGGGTTCTGGTAAGGGCAACCCCGAGGAGTGGGTGGCCGTCGTGAAGCCGGGCCGCGTTATGTTCGAGGTCGGCGAAGTCGACGAGGCAACCGCCAAGGAGGCCCTCCGTCTGGCCCAGCACAAGCTGCCGATCAAGACCAAGATCGTCAACCGTGCCGACCTGGCATAGGAGGAGTAGCAATGAAGTACAAGGATATCCGCGAGCTGTCCGACGAGGACCTCGCCAAGAAGCTCGAGGATGGCCGCGCAGAGCTCTTCAACCTGCGTTTCCAGATGGCCACCAGCCAGCTTGACAACACTGCCCGCGTAAAGTTGGTTAAGCGCGACATTTCCCGCGTTCTTACCGAGATGCGCGCCCGCGAGATCGCGGCACAGAAGTCCGCAAAGTAGAACGTAGGAGAGAAAGCATATGGCAGAAACCGTAGTCAGGAACGCGCGCAAGGTCCGCACCGGCGTTGTCGTTTCGCTCTCTGGCAACAAGACGGTCACCGTCGAGATCACCTACCGCAAGCACCACCCCAAGTACGGCAAGATGATGACCGTCAGCAAGAAGCTGCATTGCCACGACGAGAAGAACGAGTGTGGCCTGGGCGACACCGTTCGCGTCATGGAGACCCGTCCCCTCTCCAAGACGAAGCGTTGGCGTGTCATAGAGATCGTCGAGCGCGCCAAGTAAGTTATTTTCACCCGCTTCCGTGAGTGCACCTCGTGCCGCACTAGGTGCGGCCGGGTGCACCTCCAGGGAAGTCTACGTTCGGAGGAACAGCAATGATTCAGATGGAAACCATGCTCAACGTCGCTGACAACAGCGGCGCTAAGCGTGTGAAGTGCATCAAGGTCATGGGTGGCTCCAAGCGCCGCTATGCTGGCCTCGGCGACGTCATCCTGGCCGCAGTGCAGGAGGCTCAGCCCGGTGGTCAGGTAAAGAAGGGCGACGTCGTTCGTTGCGTTGTCGTTCGCTGCGTCAAGGAGACCCGCCGCAAGGATGGCAGCTACATCAAGTTCGACCAGAACGCCTGCGTGCTGGTCGACAAGGAGGGCGAGCCCAAGGGCACCCGCATCTTCGGGCCCGTCGCTCGCGAGCTGCGTGACCGCAAGTACATGAAGATCGTCTCTCTCGCTCCCGAGACGCTGTAAGGAGGCCTGGACACATGCCTAAAATGAATGTCCACAAGGGCGACAAGGTCCAAGTCATCTCCGGCAAGGACAAGGGCAAGCAGGGCGAGGTTCTGCGTGCCATCCCCGATGAGCACAAGGTTGTAGTCAAGGGCGTTGCCGTGGTCAAGAAGGCCCAGCGCCCGACCCAGCAGGGCCAGCAGGGTGGCTTCGTCACCAAGGAGGCGGCCATCGACGTGTCCAACGTCATGCTGATTTGCCCCTCCTGCGGCAAGCCCACGCGCGTCGGCCATGCCCGCAACGAGAAGAACCACACCGTCCGCGTCTGCAAGAAGTGCGGCGCCCAGTTCTAGTTCTTCTGCCTGGGGCGACGTTCGCCCTGGCTCAAATGCACCAGCACAAAGCCGGTCCCTTCGGGGACCGGCTTTTTTCGTGCGCATGTTGCGGCTATGCGCATGCACCAATGACCATGACCGGTAGATGCATCCATGCGCAATAGACGCATTATGGTGCCCAAACGGACTCCAAGAGGCCCCTTAGCGTCCATTTGGGTACCCTTATGCGTCCATATTGCCCCGAGGCGTTGGACCATGAGGAGACCCAACATGGACTCATGGGCAATGTTGTTGCAAAGAACTCTGGGCAAAACTCAGGCTAGTTGAAATGATTTCGTATCATCAAAGCAATATAAAGGACACAACAGGTGCCGTTCGCAGTCCGTTGGGTACCGCTCACGCGTGGTAACACAGCCATGGGGTTGAATCTGAATCTGAATTTGTTCAGACTATGGTTTGAACAAGTTAGGAACTTGTTCAAACGAGACGTGGCAAGACTAGAAAATCTAAAGACACTATACGGAGACGCACCTGATAAACAGGTGTGCCTGGGTGGTTCTATAGATTTACTAGCATTGCAAAATTTATGTATGTTAGCAAGAACAATTGGCGAGATTCGTAATGGGAGTGTATATGCGTCGTCAATTCGGAAAAATAGCTTCGGGGGGGGGTGCCTCGAAGCAAGGTAGAGGTCTAGACGAATATACTGAAGACAGTCCCATAATTCGAAAGATGCAGATTGACGCTGCACCCGTGAGTCGCACGATGGGTGCAAGTTGTCATGAAAATCGCAAACATCACCAACGCCCCTCGAGGCGTCATCAGGGTGTAGCCGCAGGTGTGGTTCTGGCTGCCTTGGTGGCATTCTGCTGCACGGTTGCTCTCGTGCTTCCCTCCGTTACCCTTGCAAGTACGACGACCGGCAACACTGATGCCGGTGTGGAGTCCAGCCAGTCCGACAGCTCCGTCATCTCTGCAACCAACATCTTAACGGCCAGCGCCAATGACTCCAATGCTGACTCCTCAGACCAACAGGGCGCCTCTGATGGCGCCGTTTCTTCGCAGGCGTCCGCCGTGGTTGACCCCACGTCAGGCCAGCCTGAAACTTCTGACGTCTCCTCTGCATCCAACTCCTCGGCAGAAAGCGACGACCTGGCGATCAGTCAGAGTGACGAAGCCTCTGCAACGAGCTCTGATAACGCGACTGACGCCTCCGCGACCCAGATTTCGGGTAGCGATGCGTTGACCAATGCGAACGTAGCCAATGGCGGCTCATTCCAGCTTTCCGGAGATGTGACGCAGGGTACGACCATCTGGGTTGCGAGTGGCAAGACCGTAACGCTGGACCTTAATGGTTGCGCCATTAACTACACCGGCGATACAAGCCTCTTCCACGTGCAGGACGGTGGCACGCTGACAATCATCGACTCGAAGGGCGCGACCGATACTAAGGCCGTTGCTTCGGGCGACGCCTACGGCAACGAGGCGAGCGTCACGTACAGCAACGGCGTGCCGAAGCTGACCTACTACGTGACCGAGTCCACGCCCAAGCCGAACTCCGATCAGACGAGAACGACCGAGACGCTCCATGAACACACTGTGAACCCTGGCGGCGTCATCACTGCGACCAACAGCAGCGGTGCCAACTCCGTCATCTACATGGACGGCGGAACGCTGAACGTCCAGGGCGGCATGATTTGCATGCCGAACAGCGCAAGCCATAGCTCCGACTGCCACATCATCAATGTCGAAGGTGGCATCTTCAATCTGAGTGGTGGCTACATTGTGGGCGGCCAGCGCACCTCCAACTGGGGCGGCGGCGTGCACCTGAAGAAATTGAAGAACAGCGGACCCACGCTGAACATGACCGGTGGTGTCATTGCCGCGAACAAGGCCAAAGCCGGTGCTGGCGTCTATGCCGAGAACGGCACGACGGTTAACGTTTCTGATGGCGTTATATCTGGTAACGAAGTCGTGTATGGAAACTATGGCCCTTCCGAACCGGCGAGCGATGGATATGGTGGCGGCATCTACGCCGTCGGTGCGACTGTAAGCGTCAGCGGTGGCTATATCACGAATAACGTCAACAACGCCAAATGCAACCTGCCGGGTCAGGGCCTCATCGGCGGTGGCGGCATCGCCATCATGAACGACAGCTCGCAGGCATCGCTTTCGATTTCCGGTGGCTATATCGCTGGCAATTATGCCGAGTCTGCAGGTGGTGGCATCTACGCTGGCAGGCAGAACAAGGGCCTTGGCGAGCACTTCTCGCTGACGGGTGGAACGGTGGCCTCTAACGTTGCGAATACGGGCGAGGGCGGCGGCATCCGAGTATCCGCTAACACCACTGCTACTTTCGATGTCGCATCGGGCAGTCATGCCTATGCCTATATCACGAACAACATCTGCAACTCCGAGTACGACTGGGGCGGTGGCGGTGTCTTTGTACAGGAGGGCGGATACCTCGCAGTGAAGAATACGCTTATCACTGGCAACAGCGCTGGCGGCTATGGTGGAGGAGTTGCCGCATGCCCTTCGGGTGAGACTGTGATCACTCATATGCAGGGGTCTGCAATCTATGACAACTCCGATGCTGGCAGCTCCATCTCAGCGAACATGTCTAGCGGCGGACATGGCAAGAACATGGACTCTACCGTCGCATATGACGAACCGACCTTCCGCAACAACGGGCATGCGGACTACTTCCTCGTGCGTGCCTCCGACAAAAACACCTACATCTCGGTCGTGACTGGCCGCATGCTGGGTGGCGGCGCAGCCAACTGGTCCGGTTCTGTGGACGGGGTTGCCGCGGACACCATTGATTCTAATTCTGGCGTTAGCGCCAAGTACATGGTTGGCCTGACGGCGTGCCCGGATGACGCGGCAAAATCCGCGGCAATTGCAGCTGCCACCCTTATCATCAGTGGCAACCATTCGCACAACCACGGTGGCGGAATCATGACCAACGGCGGCTTGGTACTGGGCAATGTCGAGAATGTCAACATCTACCCAGGCCTTTCGATCAAAGCAAATAAGTCGCTGGTACAGGATGGTGTCGATGCAGCGAGCCAGCTGACTGAGGATGCCTATAACTTTGTGTTGTTGAGCCCGAATGACGACAGTCAAAAGCCTTCCTGGAACGATGACGGCACGCTCAACTATGGTGGCTGCACTGAGGCTAGTCGGACGAAGAACTGGGCTGATGGCACTATACGCTTTGATGTCAGTGACGAATACTCTTCGTCTGGTAGGTATCGCTACTACGTAGCCGAACTACCGAATTCGGCTGACGTGGATACGAAAACCCAGACTTACGACAAGACGATTTATCAGATAGACTCCGACGTCGAGCAGAGCTCGTCTACACAGCTGCTGAATATCACGTTCAACCACTACTCCATCAATTCGTTGACCGTCACGGCAATCTCGAAGGACGGCACGCGCAGCACTTACACGCCCTCGACGACCACGAACCCCGACAACTCGGTCTCGTTCACGCTAGGCAAGTCGCTCGACAAGGACGGCTCCACCACACCCGCGTTCACGAACACGTTGGCTCCGTACCAGACCACTGGCACGTTCAAGCCGTCGGTCAAGAAGCACGTCGATGGCGGCGAGGTCAAGGGGTTCCAGTTCGAGCTCTACGACGAGAAGGGCTTCGACGGCGGCAAGTGGGACCGCGACGCTCTGCAGACCCAGACCATTAAGAAGTCTGGCGGCTCGGACGCCACGGTGACCTTCGACTCCATCAGCTACACGCTGGGCGTTTCGGATCTCACCGGCGGCAAGGGCGGCACCAAGACCTATACCTACTACATCCGCGAGAAGTCGGGCTCGGACAATGGCTACACCTACGACGGCGGCTACTACAAGGTGGTCGTGACGGCCAAGGACACCCCTGCGACAGACAACTTCAGCGGCACGCTCTCGACCACGGCCACGTACACCTACGTGGACGCCAACGGCCACGAGTCCTCCACGTCCACCACGGATCCCACGTTCAACAACAAGTACGCCACCTCGCTTCCCAATGCGGGCCAGGCTGGCATCGCGCTGGTGTACGTGGCGGGAGCAGCCCTGCTGGCAGTCGGCCTGGGCAGGCTGGTCCAGAAGCGCCGCCAGGCTCGCAAGGGAGGTGACGAGTAATGCAGATCTCCATCTCTAGCTTTGCCCGTCACGTCCGCAGGGCCCTCGCCCTGACCCTGGCGTTCCTCGGCCTGGTGCTCGTGATGACCATGTCGCTTCCCGTCGAGGCAATGGCCGGCCAGGTTACCGTTACCGGCGACAACGCCACAGACTACCAGGCCTACCAGGTCTTCAATGCCGATGTGGTCACGCCGCAAGGCCAGAAGGATGCGGTTGCCTCCAACATCAGCTGGGCAAACGATGCCGCGCAGGCGGCCGTTGAGTCCGCGAGTGGCCAGTCCTTCTCGACCGCGCAAGAGGCGGCCGACTGGCTGACGCAGAACCTTTCGGATGGTAACGACGTCGACTACGCACTGGCGAAGGCGCTGGTGGTGGAGGGCCAGAAAGACAGCATCAAACCCGTTGCGCTGACCGCCGGCAAGGCGTCCGAGCTCTCCGACGGCTACTGGCTGATAGTCTCGGACGACTCGAAGCTCGGCGAGTCCCAGGCGGGCACCGCCCCGGTGTTCCTGCTGGTGGGCTCGGGCACGCAGAGCGTCGCACCCAAGTCCGCGGTCCCCACCGTGCAGAAGCATGTGCAGGAGAACAGCACGGGGCAGTGGCAGAAGGCTGCCGACGCCACGGTGGGCGACGACGTCCTGTGGCGTCTGGAGGCCACGGTCCCCGCGGGGCTGCAGGGCTACGGCACCTACAAGGTGTGGTTCGAGGACACCCTGTCCGCAGGCCTGGACTCCAGCGAGGTATCGTCCTCGGCTCGCGTGTACGTGAAGGCCGGCATCGGCTCCGACTGGGTCTACTCCACGGGCGAGAAGGACACGGCGGGCTGGCAGGACGTGACGTCGCAGTGCGTCATCACCCCCGACGGCCAGAGCTTCGAGGTCCGGTCGCCCGACCTGGTCGCGCTGCTGGGCGCGGACGTGCTCGCGAGGCAGGGCGCCCAGGTGTGCGTGATATACAACGCGCCCCTGAACCAGCGGTGCAACCACGGCGCCGCGCAGGGCAACCCCAACACGGTGCACCTGGAGTACCCGAAGTCCCCGCTGCACGGAGACGAGCGCTCGAAGACCCCCGACGACAAGGCCACGGCCTACACCTGGGACGTGCTGCTGACCAAGCGCTCGACCCTGGGCGACGCGGTGCTTTCCGGAGCTGTCCTGGACGTGGTGGACCCGCAGGGGCGCCACCTCCGCCAGGACGGGTCGTGGGGGAGCGGGGCCTCGACCGTCACGACCGACGAGCGGGGAAGGGTAAGCCTCTCCGGCGTCGACTCCGGCACCTACCTCGTCAGCGAGGCCAAGGCTCCCGAGGGATACGAGCGCTTCGACGGCACGCGCCAGCTGGTGCTGACCGTCTCCGGCCTGGACGTGGCCCAGGTGGCATCGGCGCGCCCGACCATCCAGGTCAGCGCGCAGAGCCCGCTCAGGGCCGACTCGGTGGAACAGTCCACCAGCCTGGTGCAGGCCAGCGTGCTGAACACGCCCGAGACGCCGGGCCAGCCGGGCACCCCGACGACGCCGACCTCCACGAGCGGCAGCTCGCCAAAGATGGGCGACAACGCTCGCCTGGCACTGGCACTTGTGCCTGCGGTACTAGGTGCGGTGCTGGTAGTTGTGGCCGTGCGAGCACGTAGACGCGAGGACTAGCAACGAGCACCTCGTGGCTCTTGCGTCCCAAGAGCTACGAATACCTGCGGCAGCCAAGGCTTGCCGCAACCAAGCAAGGGAACCACGGGCGGGCATCCACCCGATGACCATACAGACCAAGGCGGATGCGTCCGCCCAAAGGAAGGGAAAGACCATGTCAAAGAAGCACACGCTCGCAAAGGCAGCAATCACCGCCGGCCTCACCCTGGCCATGAGCCTGGGCGGCGCCCTGGCTCCCGCCACCGTGGCGTTCGCAGGCGACACCACGCCTACAGCCGCAGCCTCGACCATCACGATCAACAACGTCCAGGGCAACCAGACCAGCTTCAAGGGCTATGAGATCTTCAAGGCCGACGTCGCGGACAACGGTAATGGTGGCAAGACCGTCTCCAATATCGCTTGGGCTAACGATACGGTGGCCGCTAAGGTCACTGCTGCAATCAAGGCACAGGACTCCAAATATGCTGGCACGACTGCCCAGGATGCTGCGGACTGGATGACTAAGAACATCACGGGCACCGACGCAACGACTGCTGTCGACTCCAGCTCTGCTGCCAACGCAATCGCCAAGGCAGTCGAGGGCCTTACCGCCTCGACTACCGTCACGGGCGGTAAGGCGAGCAGCACTCTTGAGTCTGGCTACTGGCTGTTCGTGACCGATCCCGACTCCGTCGACAACAAGGTTGGCGGTGTTGAGGGCAAGAAGGACACCGAGACCTACACCGCGCCTATCTTTACCGTCATTGGCGGCACGACCGTTACGGTGACCGAGAAGTCCAGCATCCCCACGGTCGACAAGTGGGTGAAGAACGACAAGACCGGCTCCGACTGGGGCAAGGTTGCAGACTCCGAGGCTGGTCAGGAGCTCAACTACAAGCTCGTGGGTACTGTTGCTCAGGACGTTGCGACCTATGATACCTACTACTACAAGTTCACGGATACACTGTCCGCTGGCCTGAATGCAGATGCCAACTCCATCGTCGTTAAGATTCAGAACGGCGACACCGAGACTGAGATCACCTCTGGTTTCACGAAGGGCGTCGTCTCGAACAATGACGCGACGGACGCCAAGGACCAGACCTCTACGCTTTCGGTCGAGTTCAATGACCTCAAGGCCGCAGCGAAGAAAGCTGGCATTACCTTGGATGCCAACTCCAAGGTCAACGTCTATTACAATGCCAAGCTCGACCCCACCAAGGCCATGAAGGTTGCCTCCGAGGACAACCCCAACGAGGTTAAGCTGACCTACTCTAACAACCCCCACTCCAATAGCCACGGCGAGACCGTTCCCCACAAGGTTACGGACTACACCTACAAGCTGAACATTGTGAAGGAGAGCAGCACCGAGGCCACCAAGAAGCTCTCCGGCGCTAAGTTCACCATCAAGGCCACCACTCCCGATGATTCTGACTCTACGAACAAGTATGTTCAGGCTGATGGCACTCTCGGCGACACGGCTTATGAGTTCACGACCAATGACCAAGGTGAGATTGCCGTAAGCGGCCTCGATGCTGGTACTTACACCGTGTCCGAGACCAAGTCCCCTGACGGCTTCAACAAGGTTGCCGACTTTACCTTCGAGATCACTCCGACTTGGAATGCAAACAACACTGCGCTTGATCACCTTTCGGTGACGAAGACAGCCAGTTACGTTGACGCCAACGCCAATAACAACCAGGTCAACCTCACCGTCAAGGATACCCCGGGTTCTGGTCTGCCTCTCACCGGCCAGGCTGGCGTGACCTTCACCTGGATTGCCGGCGGCGCGGTGCTGGCCATCGGTATGGCTCACCTGCTGCGCAACCGCCGTCAGGACGACGCCGAGTAGTTGTTTCTAGCGACCTTTCGCCTTCCCTTGTGGGCTGTCGTTGCGGCGATGCGCGGCAGCCCACTGTCCGGGAAGGAACGCTGCCAATCACGTGCGCGGGCGGTTGCCATTTCACGGCTGCACGCCGGTTGCAGTATGGTGACCTCGGCGTGTCCACTCGCGCCTGGACGTACGTAGGCCGGCGGCACGCATCAATTGCCAATCCTCCTTCCTTCTGGGGTCCCGCCTCGGCGGGACCCTTTGCGTTGGAGTGGGGTGTCGCGTCCACTCGAGCACCCAAATGGTACCGGCGTCCGCGGTGTGTGCGCATAAAGGTGCTCGAACACCCGCTAAGAGGCTCGTTAGCGTCCACTTGAGCATCATTGTGTGTCCTTCTTGACCTGGGACGGTGCATTTGGGTGCTCATATGGACGCCAACGCGTGTCGTACCATGGCAATGCCGTCAACGCGGTGGCCATATGCTCGGACGATTCAGCCTCGCACGGCGTCCGTACCGCCGAATGGCATGTAGAACGACGTCGCGAGGTGGTCGCTCGACACAGGGCCGCTATTAAATACAGCATTTACCAGGGATTTATTGGTTCGGAGGGACCGGGATGGCCGATAGCAAAACGTCTTCCACGGATGAGGGCGCGAACCAGAAGCGCGACGCGGTATCGGAGCGCAAGGGCTCTTCGGCGCACGCATCTGAGCGCAAGCATTCCTCTGCGTCTGAGCGTTACGTGCCGGAGCGCTCCGCGTCTGCGAACAGCGTGTCGCCCGCACAAGCTCACCCCTCCGGAAAGGGCTCGTCGCCCAAGCACGCCGCCCCCTCGAAGCGCAGTGGCAAGCGCGGCGGAAAACGCAAGCGCAAGCGCCTGCCGCGCTGGGCGGACCGGCTCATAACGCTGCTGGTCATACTGGTGGGCGTGGGGCTCATGGTGTGGCCGTGGGTGCTGGACCGCCTGGAGGCGTCGGGCGTCTTCAACCAGATATCCACGGTGTCCAGTGCCGTGGACGCCATGGACCAAAGCCAGAAGGACTACTACCTCAGCCAGGCTCGCGCGTACAACGAGGTGTTGGCGGGGCAGACGCCCGAGATTGACCCGAACCAGATCCTGCCCTACGACCAGCAGCTGACCTTTGACCGCGACCCCATGATGAGCTGGGTCGAGATTCCCTCCATCAACGTCGGCATGCCCATCTATCACGGCACCAGCGACTCGGCGCTGATGGCTGGCGTCGGACACCTGGAGGGCACCAGCCTGCCCGTGGGTGGCGCGTCCACGCACACCGTGCTGACGGCCCACTCCGGCATGAGCAACCTGCGCATGTTCGATGACATCCGCGACTTGCGGCCCGGTGACCTGGTGCTTCTGCACACGATGGGGGAGGTCCTGGCATACAAGGTGGACTCGTCCGAGGTCGTGTGGCCTGACGACGTCAGCTCGCTCGGCATCCAAGACGGCCAGGACCTGCTGACCCTGGTGACCTGCACGCCGTACGGTGTGAACGACCACCGCCTGCTGGTGCACTGCGAGCGCACCGACTACAACCCCGAGGAGGCGGCCAGCCAGGGCGACCTGCAGAACCGCCACTGGGGCATGCGAGAGTGGGCCGTGCTGATTACCGTGCTGGCGCTTCTGGCCGTCGGTGCGGACGTGATCATCCATCGCCTGCGCCAGAAGCACAGGCAAAAGCAGAAGCAGGGAGTGCAAAAGGCTTAGTCGGCATCGATAACTGAACATCTGCAGCGATTAGCCATGTGGCAAGGTGCTTGGCTAGTTCTTCTTGCGCGTGATAACACTGCCGGGTTTTCCCAGCTATCGGGCGTCGTTTAAGCGGTGTTAGACTTTGCTTGCAACCGACGGAAAGTGTCTGATTCGCTGGCTGCGCGGCAGGCGCGCACGCCGGCAGTAGGCAAGGCGTGTGCCGGCAAGTCAGAATGCCCTTCTGGCCCTGGACTTGCACGAGGGCTGACACTTGTGGAGACGCCTACAAAATCAACATCCCAGGTGGCGAGGGACGCACGCTAGTAGTAAAGTAGCTATTTGCGACTGTACTGGGGACCACTATGTTTCTCCCAGGTACGGACGCAAATCAGGGTCCCCAAGGAGCCGCCTTGGGTCGCGCGAGAGACGACCCCGCGCACAATCCCTCCAAGTTCGAAGGAGTACACATGGCAGAAGAGAAGTACGTTCCCCGTCTGAAGGCTCAGTACTTCGACCACGTCCGCGACGACATGCAGAAGAAGTTCCAGTATCAGAACGTCATGCAGATTCCGAAGTTCGAGAAGATCGTCGTGAACATGGGTGTTGGCGAGGCCGCTACCGATGCAAAGGCCATCGACGGCGCCGTCAACGACCTGCGTGCCATCACCGGCCAGCAGCCTCTGATTACGCACGCCCGCAAGTCCATCGCTACGTTCCACCTGCGTCAGGGCCAGGCCATCGGTGCCAAGGTCACCCTGCGCGGCGACCGTATGTGGGAGTTCCTGGATCGCCTGATCGCCATCGCAATCCCGCGCATCCGCGACTTCCGCGGCATCTCGCCGAAGAGCTTCGACGGCCGTGGCAACTTCTCCATGGGCGTCACCGAGCAGCTGATCTTCCCCGAGATCGACTTCGACAAGATCGACCACGTTCGTGGCATGGACATCACCATCGTGACCACCGCTACTACCGACGAGGAGGGCAAGGCGCTTCTGGAGGCCTTCCACTTCCCGTTCAAGCAGGAGTAGGTCAAATAGTTTGTTAGTTGCCCCGGCGTGGAACTGGGGCCTCTTCCTGAAGGAGGATTTGTGGCTAAGACTTCGATGATCGTCAAGGCGAACCGCGAGCCGAAGTATTCGACGCGCAAGCAGTACCGCTGCCAGCGTTGTGGGCGTCCCCACAGCGTCTACCGCAAGTTCGGGCTGTGCCGTATCTGCTTCCGTGAGCTCGCGAGCAAGGGCGAGCTTCCTGGTGTCCGCAAGGCTAGCTGGTAAGGACACGGGGGCACCCGCGTAGAGGCGTCTGCGCCATGGGTGCAGACGAACCATTCGCGTAGTTTCATCATTAACAAAGGAGAAGGATCAATGAAGGTTACCGATCCCATTGCAGACATGCTCACGCGTATCCGCAACGGCAACACGGCGAACAAGGCTACGGTCACCATGCCGTCCAGCAAGGTGCTCGTCGAGATTGCCCGCGTGATTACCGAGGAGGGCTACCTCGAGAGCTATTCCGTCGAGGACACCACCCCCCAGAAGACTCTGCATGTGACCCTGAAGTACGGCCCCAAGCATTCCAAGGTCATCCGTGGCATCAAGCGCGTCTCCAAGCCCGGCCTGCGCATCTACTCCAAGGCGGAGGACCTTCCCCGCGTCCTGGGTGGCCTGGGCACCGCTGTTATCTCCACCTCCAAGGGCATGATGTGCGACCGCGACGCCCGTAGGCTGGGCATCGGCGGCGAGGTCATCTGCTACGTTTGGTAATTCCGGCCGGTAAGATAGGAGGAGACTAATGTCTCGTATTGGAAAGAAGCCTGTCACCGTCCCCGCCGGGGTCACCGTGACGATCAACGGCTCCACCGTCAACGTTAAGGGCCCGAAGGGCGAGCTCACTCGCACCTTCTCTGACCTCGTCAGCCTGGAGCAGGAGGGCGAGCAGGTCAACGTGAAGATCGTCGTCCCCCAGGAGTACGCCTCCCTGTCCGAGGACGAGTTCAAGAACACGAAGGCCTACAAGGCCGCCAACGCACAGCAGGGCACCACGCGCACCGTGCTGTCCAACATGGTCGAGGGCGTCTCCAAGGGCTTCGTGAAGTCCCTCGAGCTCACCGGCGTCGGCTACCGTGCCGCGCTGAAGGGCAAGGACCTCGACCTGTCCCTGGGCTACTCGCACCCCGTCATCTATGTCGCCACCGAGGGCATCTCGTTTGAGGTCCCCGACAACACGCACATCAACGTGCACGGCATCTCGAAGGAGCGCGTGGGCCAGGTTGCCGCCGAGATCCGCGGCAAGCGTCCTCCCGAGCCCTACAAGGGCAAGGGCATCCACTACGTGGGTGAGCACATCCGCAGGAAGCTTGGCAAGGCTGCTAAGTAGTCTCGCTAGCCACATAGAAGACCACCACCCCGTTAGGTGATGGCGCACCAAAGGAGAAGTTATGAACAAGACACAGGCAAAGAAGGCCGCGCTCAAGCGTCGTGCCCGTGCCGTGCGCGCCAAGGTGAAGGGCACCCCTGACCGTCCTCGCCTGACCGTCCACCGCACCAACGCCAACATCTACGCCCAGGTCATCGACGACGTGGACAGCAAGACCATCTGCTCTGCCTCCACCCTGAGCCCCGAGTTCCGTGCCACGGGCAAGATTGGCTCCAACAAGGAGGCTGCCGAGGTCGTCGGCAAGCTCGTCGGCCAGCGTGCCATCGAGAAGGGCGTCACCACGGTCCGCTTTGACCGCTCTGGCTTCCTGTATCACGGCCGTATCCAGGCTCTCGCAGACGGTGCCCGTTCCGCGGGCCTGAAGTTCTAGGAGGAATCACATGCCACGTGATCGCAAGCGCCAGGAGGATTCCGATCTTCAGGAGCGCGTCGTCTATATTCACCGCGTGTCCAAGACCGTAAAGGGCGGCCGCCGCATGTCGCTGCTGGCTCTCGTTGCCGTTGGTGACGGCAAGGGCAATGTCGGCATCGGTATGGGCAAGTCCGCCGAGGTGCCTCTGGCTATCAACAAGGCCGTCGAGGACGCCAAGAAGAACATGTTCCACGTGCCCGTCACCGACGGTGCAACCATTCCCCACGAGGTCGAGGGCCGCTTTGGTGCAGGCCGCATCATCATTCGCCCGGCCATCGAGGGTACCGGCGTCATCGCTGGCGGCCCCGTCCGTCCGCTGTTCGAGCTCGCCGGCATCACCAACGTCATCTCCAAGTCCCTGGGCACCGACAACCCTCTGAACGTCATCAAGGCTGCCGCCGAGGGCCTGAAGACCCTGTCCAGCCCCGAGGAGACCGCTGATCGCCGCGGCCTCACGGTTGGCCAGATGTTCGGCAGCAAGAAGGAGGCCTAGTCATGGCAGAGCAGAAGACTCTTACCGTGAAGCTCGTGCGCAGCGCCGTGTGCCAGGTGCCGAAGGATCAGACTCGCACCGTGCACTCGCTCGGTCTGAAGAAGATCGGCGACACCCATGTGCTGCCCGACAACCCGGGTGTCCGTGGAACTATCTTCAAGGTCAAGCACCTTGTTGAGGTAACTGAGAACTAAGGAGTCATCCAAATGCAGCTCAATGATCTTCGCCCCGCGGAGGGCTCCAGGAAGAACCGCAAGCGCGTTGGTCGCGGCAACGGCTCTGGCCGTGGCACCACCGCTGGTCGCGGCACCAAGGGCCAGCTCTCCCGCTCCGGTGGCGGCAAGGGCGCTGGCTTCGAGGGTGGCCAGACTCCTCTGGCCATGCGCCTTCCTAAGCTCCCCGGCTTCAGGAACCCCAACCGCACCGAGTACCAGCCCGTCAACGTCAGCCGTCTGGACGCCCTGTTCAACGATGGTGACACCGTGGACAGCGCCGCTCTGGTCGAGAAGGGCGTCATCAAGCACGATTACGAGCTCGTGAAGGTCCTCGGCGACGGCGACCTCACCAAGAAGCTCACCGTCAAGGTCGACAAGGTCTCGGCTTCCGCCAAGGCCAAGATTGAGGCGGCTGGCGGAAAGGTCGAGGCGGCTTGCTAAAGGGAATCGCGAACGCATTCCGTGTTAAGGAACTGCGCGAGAAGATCCTCATAACGATTGGCATCCTGGTCCTGTACCGGTTTGGCGCCTATCTGCCCGTGCCCGGCATCCCCGTGAAGGGGATGCTGGACGCGTGGCAGTCCTATGCGTCGGGCTCCGGTGCCATCGCCGTGCTGAACCTCTTCTCGGGCGGCGCCCTTTCGCGCATGTCCGTGTTTGCCCTCGGCATCATGCCGTACATCACCGCCCAGATCATCCTCCAGATGATGCAGGCGGTTATCCCGAGCCTCTCTACGCTCGCACAGGAAGGCGAGAGTGGCCAGCGCAAGATTACCCAGTACACCCGTTACCTCACGGTTGCCCTGGCCCTGATTAACGCAATCGGCTACCTGCTCCTCTTCAAGAGCGCCCAGTATGGTCTGGACTTCTCGAGCCTGGGCTTTCCCGAGTTCGTTGAGGACATCATCATCGTGGGCGTACTGCTCGTGGGCGCCATCATCATCATGTGGCTTGGCGAGGTCATCACGCAGCGCGGCATTGGCAACGGAATGTCGCTTATCATCTTTGCCAACATCATGGCTGGCATCCCCACCGCGCTCATCAGCTCGGTGCAGAACTCGGCAGTGCTCACCATCGTTACCATTGCCATGGTCGTGGTGATCGTTCCCATCATCGTCTACATCGAGCGCGGCCAGCGCCGCATTCCGGTGCAGTACGCCAAGCGCATGGTGGGTCGCCGAATCATGGGTGGCCAGTCCACGTATCTGCCTATCAAGGTGAACACGGCGGGCGTTGTGCCCATCATCTTCGCCTCGGCCATTTTGTACTTCCCGGCTCAGATTGCCGTGTTCTTCCCCAGCGTCGACTGGATGCAGATCTTTGCCAATGCAGTCTCGTCCGGTTGGCTCAACTGGATTCTGTCCGTTGTACTGATCGTCTTCTTCGCGTACTTCTACACCGCTATGGTGTTCAATCCCGAGGAGACGGCAGACCAGCTGCGCAAGTCGGGTGGCTTCATCCCGGGCGTTCGTCCGGGCCAGGCCACGGCGGATTACATTAAGCACACGCTTGACCACATCACGCTGCCCGGCGCCCTGTTCATGGCCGTGATCGCGGTGGTTCCTTCCATCGTGTTCACCTTCACGAACAACTCACTGATGCAGTCCTTCGGTGGCACCTCCATCCTGATTATGGTTGGCGTTGCCATGGACACCATCGCATCTCTGGAGAGCCAGCTCAAGATGCACAACTACGAGGGCTTCTTCAAGTAGGAGCGTGAGTAGGGGACGAAGGGTCGTCCATTCCGGATTGATTCTCCAGTCCCCGGGTCCACAGCTACGGTGTCCCGGCGTTCCACTCGGATGCTGTCCCGCGTTACCCCCCCCTCGCAGGGATAAATTCCCTCGATGGGAAAGTTCGACAATGGAGGCGCGTACCTTAACGGGTGCGCGCCTCTTTCGTATGCCACCAGGTATGCGCATGCCGAGGGGTATGTGCGTCGAAGAACCACTTGCTCGAAGAACCACTTGCGTCTACATGTGTACGTTGATGCACCATTCAACCCTGCCGACAGCGCATAATCGTGCCCAAACGCCTGTCAAGAACTCCGCTAGCGTCCGTATGCGTAGGGTTATTTGACAGGCAAATACACGAGCGCTCGCTGATGCCTCATAAACGTACGCAAACGGACGTGTTCGCTGGCCACTTGCATATTTGCCCGGTTGCAATCTTCGATGAAATGTCCCTATTCGGGCACGAACTCTGATAAGCCACGCCTGACCAGATTGAGCTTCGACCAATCTTCCCTGGCTGTAGTTGTCGTCGTAGATATCTTGCGATTCCTATACCCCCAACACCTGAACATGGCGATGTCGGAGGTCCGGCGCCCGCTCCCGGCGATGCCGGGGCCCCGTCGCCCA
>JAQXQO010000020.1 GCA_029101205.1 Coriobacteriales bacterium
CTAATAGCGCCTCTTCCCCGGGACATCCGTGCGAATGAAAACGTAGCGCACGGCCGACGAGCGGTCGGCGTCAAAGCGATAGCCGCTCCAGTCGAATGCCTTAATCTGCTCCGGCTCGACGGCATGAATGCCGGCCATGAAGCGCACCATCTCTCCCCTGGCCATCTTGGCATATACGCCCTTCTGAACGACCTTGTCGCCCACCGGCTCGCCGAAAACGCAGGTGATGAACCGGTCTTTTGGCTGCAGGTATCGTTCCACACACTTGGAATATTCCTTTGACGCCAGGTTGATGATGACCCCGCTTTGGTCCCACACTTCCCGGTAAAGGCTGTCCGCCCAGTAGTCGTACAGATTTTTATATTGGTCGACGGCCGCCTTCGCCTGCATTTCCAGGCGGTACGGCACTACGCCGTCCATGGGCCTCAGCACGCCATAAAAACCGGACAGGATGCGCAGGTGCTCCTGCACGTACTCGTACTGACCATCCTCGAAGACCGTCGGCGCCATGTAGGTGTACTGGATGCCGTCAAAGGCCAGGATTGCCGGCGTAAGGTCCTTCCGCAGGTCCATGTGCGCAAACCGCTCATGGTTCTGCCGAGCAATGCTGTCGTTGCATGCCCAAAGGGCCCTCTGCTGCTCGTAGGTCAGGCCGCTGATCCATTCTTTAAGCCTCTGCGTTCGTTCCAGAAATACCGGAAGCTCTGTGCAGGCAAAAGAATCGGTATCTGTTCGCATCTTTTTCGCCGGGGAGATGATGATTCTCATGCCGATCGGTCCTTGTACACGTCCACCATAAACTGTCTCATCCGCTAGGCCTCGAAGGTACCGGGCGCCAGCCTGTCGAGCGTACCGTCGCGGTAGAGGGAGAGGGCCGCCAGCTTCGAGATGCGCTCCTCCTCGTGGAGAAGCTCCACGCCATCGGTGACTACGAGCTTGTTTTGCAGCGTCACGGCCCAATCACTCTCCTTGCGGTGCCGGGTAGATACGCCTACGAAGGTCCCACCAAATCAAACGGCCAGGGAAGTCCCCACCGTGCTCCACCATGGTAAGCCCTTCTTCTCCAACCCCACGACGGTGTCGAGCAAGGCCCTTTCGCCATCGGGTTTCACGAGCGCAGTCGGCTACGAGCTTGGGGCCTGACGCAACTCGCCGCGTTGCTATCATGGTGCGCAACATCAAACTTTCGTGATAGCTCGGCGTTGGGAGCACAGTGGCACAGATGGACATGGTCCCCCTGGACCAGGTGGACGAGGACCTCCAGAACGACGGTCACGTCAAGAAGGACAACCCCAGCCCGCGGGTGCGGGGCACGGGAAGCCAAGGAGGTCGACCCAGAAGGGCAACGGCCGGCTCTGGGCACACGGCGACCAGGGGCATTATCCTCACACTTTTGGGAGGCACGCTGTGGGGCGTCAACGGCACCCTTTCGAAGGTGCTCATGGGCACGTACGGCGTGGACCCCCTGTGGCTGGCCTGCGTACGCGAGCTCTTTGCCTGCTGGCTGTTCCTGATGGCCGGCTACTTCACCTCGCCGGGGCGTCTGAGGGGCGTCCTGCACGACGGCCGGTCGCTCCTGAGCATCCTGGGCATCGCCGTGGGGTCGATCCTCTTTTCCCAGGTGGCCTACCTCGAGGCCATCAACTGGACGAACTCCGCCACCGCCACCATCCTGCAGAGCCTCTCCGTCGTCTTTGTGATGGTGTACGTGTGCGTGGTCAACCGACGCCGCCCGCGCAGGCGCGAGCTGCTGGGACTGGTGCTGGCCCTGGTGGGCACCTACCTCGTGGCCACGGGCGGAGACCCCTCGAAGCTGTCGCTGCCGCCGCTGGGACTGGCGTGGGGCCTCGGCTGCGCCGCGGCTGCCACGATCCTGGCCATACAGCCCGTGCGCATGATTGCGCGCTGGGGCAACTTCGCGGTCAACGGCCTGGCGTTCCTCTGTGCGGGAATCATCCTCTCGGCCGTCTACCAGCCATGGAACCACATGCCCACGCTCGACGGTTTCGGTGTCCTTCTGTTGTGCCTCTGCGTGGTGCTGGGGACGTTCGGCGCCTATGCGCTCTACCTGCAGGGCGTGAAGGAGGTCGGCTCGATGCACGGTTCCATGCTGGGCACGTCCGAGCCAGTCGTTGCCATGATCAGCTCCGCCGTCTGGCTGGGCACCGTGTTCACCCCCATGGACCTTCTGGGCTTCCTCATGATCATCGTGATGGTGTTCCTGACGGCGTAGGTCCTCGCAGGGCGGACATTGCCTCGTCGGCGTCGACAGTTCAACCGGACTCGACGTCGGCGTGGCCTGCGACCAGCTTTTCCACCAGCTCGGCACGTCTAGCGAGGACCTCGTCATGCTCGTTGAGGAACTCTGTGTTCGTGGCAATCCCAGGCATGGCTCCCCCTGTCGGCGACTGCAGACGAGGAGCGGCTGACGCCGTTCATCAGGTGCTTGTAGACCTTGTGACCGGCGCTTTCGCTCTCGACGGCGACCTCCTTGATGCCAAGGTATGGCGCAGGGGTCGGGCCGGCGTGTGCCGGTCCTTCTTGCCCTGCTAAGTTGTAGTTTTGATATGGTGCGAAGCTAGGCGAACGGCGCTAGCCAACCACGACGACGTTGTCGCGCTGGGACCATTCGTCGGGGACCTGGCCTGCGGTGACGAGCGTTGCCTTGTCCAGCTGGGCGTACGTGATCAGGCTCACGCGCCCCAGCTTGCTGGCGTCGGCCAGCACGCATCGTCGACCGGTGTGGGCCAAGGCAGCGGCCTTCACCGCGGCCTCCTCTCGGTCCTGAACGGTGTAGCCCACCTGCGGCGTAATGCCGTTGCAGCCAAAAAAGCCCAGGGTAAAGTGGTAGCGCGCGATGGCCTCCAGCGTGTCGGGGCCGGTGAGCGCGGCGGTCGCAGCGGTCAGGCGACCTCCCAAGACCGTGACGTCGACGCCCCTCGCCGCCAGCTTTATGGCATGCTCCGCCGAGTTGGTGGCGAAGGAGACGCCCATCGTGGGAGAAATCAGGTCCACCAGGCGCTCGACAGACGAGCCGCAGTCCAGGTACACGAAATCGTCTGGCTGGATGAGCGACGCGGCGTGCTGTGCGATCGCGAGCTTCTCGTCCGCGTGCAAGCCGTAGCGCTCGGGCAGCGTGAGGTCGCGCGTCAGGTGGGCGGTCTCCATGGCGGTGGCTCCGCCATGCACCTTTACCAGGCGGTTGGCCTCCTGCAGCTTGTCCAGGTCGCGACGGATGGTGGACTCGGAGGTGCCGGTGGCCTGGGCCAGGTTGGACACGGTCGCCGTGCCCTGCGCCTCGACCATCTGGACTATGCGGGCCAGCCGCTCCTCCGCCAGCATCTAGCGCTCCTCGGGATACACGACGCCCCACTCGCGGCGCAGCTGGGTCATGATGTCCATCACGTCAGAGGCGTAGTTGATCAGCGAGGCCGCCTGCTGGTCGCCAGCGACGGCGCGCTCGAGGTCGGCCATCTCGTAGCACAGGGCATAGCCCTCGGTGCCGGCGTGCACTTCTTCCCTGCTGCCGTCGGCGGTCCACACGATGGTGGCCTTGTCGGCACGCGGGTACTCCATGACCTCGACGTAACACTTGTCGAAGCTCAGGACCGCGCGCTTGGGCTGCTTGGAGTGCATGGACAGCGAGAGAACACCCATCTGGCCCTCGGCGTTGCGGCACACGATGCCGCTGGTCTGGTCCACGCCCGTGCTGGCCAGGTTCGCCAGCGAGACCACCTGGTTGGGTTGGCTCTCCATGAACAACCTCATGAGCGAGAGGGCGTACACGCCGATGTCCAGCATGGCGCCACCTGCCAGGTTGGGATTGTAGAAGCGGTTCTTCAGGTCCCCATACTCCTTGTAGCTGCCGAAGTTCAGCTGGGCCAGGTTCAGCGGGCCGCCGAAGTCGCCGGCCTTGGCGCGACGAAGGAGCTCCTGGTACAGGGGCATGTGCAGGATGGTGGTGGCGTCCATCAGGACCACGTGGTGCTCGTCTGCCAGCTGGCGGGCCTCCGCCAGCTCCTCCGAGTTCAGCGTGATGGACTTCTCGCACAGCACGTGCTTGCCGGCGGCCAGGGCTCCGCGCAGGTCGTGGATATGCGTGTTGTGCGGCGTGGTGATGTAGACGGCATCGACGTCGGGGTCCGCGTAGAGGTCCTCGACACTGTCGTAGACGCGCTCGACGCCGAAGCGCTCTGCGAAGGCGACGGCCTTCTCGTGCGTGCGGTTGGCGACGCCGTGCAGGTGACGGCCGGCCAGCGACAGCGAGATGGCCATCTGGTTGGCGATGACACCACAACCTATGACCGCCCAGCGCAGCTGCGGGGCCGTGAAGATGTCATTCGGGAACGGCTTTCCCTCCACCGCGCTGAACGCTGCCTTTGCCGCTGCCGCCGCGTCGATGGGGCCTGCGGGCTTCGTGTTCGCTGCCATGGTGATCTCCTTCGTCTGTGGTTGCCGACCATGTCCTGCCGTGATGTGATGGGTCGTGCCGGACTTCACGCGGTCGCAACGGGTCGCGACGGGTCGCGACGGGTCACGACGGGTCACGACGGGTCACGCTCTCGAACTCTCATGCACGCCATTCGCTCTCGCGATCTCGTGCATCCGCGCATCCGCGCATCCGCGCACGTCCTTGCTTGTCACTGAGTATTATTGCGCATTTCTGCGCAATTGCAAGCAATTTCACGCAGAATCTTTCACGTTATTGAGCACTTATGCGCAGTCTCACTCATCCATCGCACGTGCTTGCTTATCTTCTGCGCAAATTCGCTCATATTTACGCAGGCTCATTCATCATTCGCACACGCTCGCTCATCATTCACTCAAGCTCGATCATCCCCGAGCATTCTCGCGTCCAACTGAGGGCAAGGAGCTCAGAAGCCCCAACCTAGTCGCTCCACCGGTGCATTTCCCAGCCCCCCATGCAAAAGTCGGAGGTATGGGCGCACGCACCTCTGACCCCTGCAGGGATTTCTGCAAGGGTCGGACCTGCGAGTACCCACACCTGCCACCTTTGCAGGGGCCCAGTCTGCTCCTCTCGCAAAAGGCCTGGTAGGAGGCCCGGCCCTCCGGGCATGCTGGTTCCTGAATGCAAAGGTCGGACCTGTGGGTACTCGCACCTCGGGGTCCTGCAGGGATTTCTGCGGAAGTCGGACCCGTGGGCGCCCACACCTGCCACCCTTGCAGGCCTGTGCGCAAAGATGGCCGCCGCGGGTACCCGCACCCGCCAGGCTTGCGCGGACGGCCGGGCACCGAATGGTGTACCTTCACAAAAGCCCAGGTCAGGGAGTTGCCTGTCCATCGCCGGAGCTGGGGGCGAGTGCCCCCAGCGCAAAGATGGCCGCCGCGGGTACCCGCACCCGACAGGTTTGCGCGGCGCCGGAGCCCCAGGTTGGGGCGCCTCCGCAAAAGCCCAGGTCAGGGGGCTGCCGGCGACGGGACCCGACCACCGGTGGGAGGCCCCTTCGCAGAGATGGCCGTCGCGGGTACCCGAACCTGACAGGTTTGCGCGCACGGCACCCGCTCGCTTGGCACCTGCGCACACGGCACCCGCTCGCTTGGCACCTGCTCGCGTAGCATCGCTTCACATTATCTGAAGCTCGTCACCCTGTCCCCTCACCCAGGACTTGCCACCTAGTACTCGCCGCCCAGAGCCCTTCACCCGAACCAAGCGCTCGGCAAGAAGTTCCGCCAGTCCGCCGCAATCGGCACCAGGCTCCGTCACTAATTCCTGATGAACTTCTGATCCCCCGCAGGCATGCCGCCCTCGTCCGAGACGTAGCGCTCGAACGTCATGTGCAAGTCATACTTGTCGCGCAGCCGCGCGATGGTCTGCATCATGGGCGAGGCGTGGTGCGCATCGATCGCAGACTGGTCTGTCCAAGAGTCAATCAGCAGAACGGTCTCGGGGTCGTCGAACGACACCCAGTATTCGTAGCGCAGGTGCTTGGCATTCGGCACGGACGCGAAAGCCCTCCGCCCCCGCTCACGACAGCCCATTACATCTGTTATCGCCCTGACCTATGTTATCGCTCCGAGCGATGTTATCGCTCTGACCGATGATTCGGCATAGCGCGAGAAGGGAATGCTAACGTACTTCTTGGCATTCTTTCCACTCGAGCAAAGGGAGAACCCATGAGTCAGAAGCAGCGTATGAGTCAGAAGCACGGCCTCGGCACCACCTGCGTGCAGGGCGGCTACACCCCAAAGAACGGTGAGCCCCGACAGGTCCCCATCGTGCAGTCGACCACCTTCAAGTACGACACCTCGGACGCCATGGGCCGCCTGTTCGACCTGGAGGACTCGGGCTACTTCTACACGCGCCTGCAGAACCCCACCAACGACGCCGTCGCGGCAAAGATCGCGCAGCTGGAGGGTGGCACCGCCGGCATGCTGACCAGCTCGGGCCAGGCCGCGAACTTCTTTGCCTGCTTCAACATCGCCGAGGCGGGCAGCCACATCGTGGCCAGCTCGGCCATCTATGGTGGCACGTTCAACCTGCTGGCCCACACCATGGCAAAGATGGGCGTCGAGACTACGTTCGTCTCGCCCCTGTGCTCCGACGAGGAGCTTGAGGCCGCCTTCCGCCCCAACACCAAGGCCGTGTTTGGCGAGACGATCGCGAACCCCGCGCTCGCGGTGTTCGACATCGAGCGCTTCGCCCAGGCGGCCCACGCGCACGGCGTGCCGCTGATCGTGGACAACACCTTCCCCACGCCCATCAACTGCAGGCCCATCGAGTGGGGCGCGGACATCGTGACGCACTCCACCACCAAGTACATGGACGGTCACGCGGTGCACGTGGGTGGTGCCATCGTGGACTCCGGCAACTTCGACTGGATGGCGCACGCCGACAAGTTCCCCGGCCTCACCACCCCCGACGAGTCCTACCACGGCATCGTGTACGCCCAGAAGTTCGGCCAGGCCGGCGCGTTCATCACCAAGGCAACGAGCCAGCTCATGCGCGACTTCGGCTCCATCCAGAGCCCGCAGAACGCGTTCTACCTGAACATGGGCCTGGAGAGCCTGCACGTGCGCATGCCGCGCCACTGCGCCAACGGCCAGGCCGCCGCCGAGTTCCTGAGCAAGCACCCGAAGGTTGCCAGCGTGCGCTACCCCGGCCTGCCCGGCGACCCCTACCACAAGCTGGCCCAGAAGTACCTGCCCAACGGCAGCTGCGGCGTCGTCAGCTTCGACGTGGCCGGCGGTCGCGCGGCAGCCGAGAAGTTCATGGCCGCGTTGAAGATCTGCAACATCGAGACGCACGTGGCCGACTCGCACACCTGCTGCCTGCATCCGGCCAGCTCGACGCACCGCCAGATGACCGACGACGAGCTGGTTGCCGCGGGCATCAGCCCCTCGATGGTGCGCCTGTCGTGCGGCCTCGAGGACGCGGACGACATCATCGCAGACCTGGACCAGGCGCTCGCCACGCTGTAGGGGCGCCGTTCGGAACCATCTCCCCCTGGCTAGGCTGCAGAAGCGACGGTCTCGCCCCCGGCGATGGCTCCGTCCCCCGTTCCTCCCAGATAAATCTGGCAAGAAGAACGCGCCGCACCGAAAGACAAGGCGCCTCCGCAAGTCATGCAGCTTGCGGGGGGCGCCTCTATGCCGCATGTCCTTCTTGCCCTACGCCGGCTGCACACCGGCCGCAGCCTACGCCGGCTGGTCGATCATCCGCTGCAGCTCCTCGGGCTGGAACACGTAGTTCTCCCCACAGAAGTGGCAGTGGACGTCGGCGGTCTCGCCCTTCTGGATGATGTCGCGAATCTCGGCCTCGCCCAGGGCCATGACGCAGCGGGCCGCGCGGTCGCGGTCGCAGCCGCAGTGGAACTCGGCGGGCATGGCGTCCAGCTCCTGGTAGTCCAAGCCACGCAACAGGAAGTCCAGCATGGAGGACGGCGTCATACCCTCTTCCAGCATCTGCGTCACGGACTTCACGCCCTGGAGGTTCTTCTCGAGAGCATCCAGCACATAGTCCTCGCAGCCGGGCATGGCTTGGATGACGAAGCCGCCCGCCTGTCGCAAGGAGTAGTCCACGTCCACCAGCACGCCCACGCCCAAAGAGGTCGGAATCTGCTCGCTCTCGGCGAAGTAGTAGGTCAGGTCGTCGCCAATCTCGCCCGAGACCAGGCCAATTGTGCTGGAGTAGGGCTCCATGTGCGGGATGTCGTGCACCACGGTCAGCGTTCCGGCGCCCAATGCGCCGCCCACGTCCAGGTGGCTGTCCTCTCGCAGCGGGATCCACACGTTGGGGTGGTTCGCAAAGCCCTTGACCTGGCCTTTGTTGTTCGCTGTCACGGTGATGCCGCCCACGGGGCCGTCGCCGTGGACGCTCAGTGTCAGCAGCTCGTCGTCCACCTTCGACATAGCGCCCATCATCTGGCCCGCCATCATCAGCCGGCCCAGCGCCGCGGTGACAACGTTGCTGGTGTGGTGACGGTTGCTGGCCTCCTGCACGGTCTCGCGCCCGTTGATCGCAAACGCGCGCAGCTGCCCGTCGGCCGCCGTACCTCGCACGATATGGTCGTGCGCGCGCACCTTGGCGTCGTAGGCACGGGCCTTCGCGTTGTTGAAGTCTATAATCTCTTCCGCCATCGGGTTGCCTCCCCGCCTAGTCGAGTTCAGTCAGAGCAGCGAGCGCTCCATTTCCAAAGGCCGCGGATTCGTGCTTGGCAATCTGCTCGCGCAGCACCTCCAGGTGCTGGACGATAGCGTCGGCACAAGCCGCGTAGTCGTACTGTGCGCCACCCATGGGGTCGGTAAGCCCCCAGTCCTCGCGATGCTTGCACGGCAAAGAAGGACAGGCGACGCCGCACCCCATGGTCACAAGCCAATCAATGCGCGGCAGCTCAGCGAGCGCCTTCGGGCGCAGGCCAGCGGTCGAGACGCCGCGCCTGGTCAGCTCGGCCAACGCGCCGGGGTCCACCTCATCCGCTGGGTCCGTCCCCGCGGAGTGCACCTCGACACAAGCCGGTAGCAACTGTCGAGCCATTGCCTCAGCCATCTGGCTGCGACAAGCGTTGTGCGTGCAGACGAAGGCCACGGAGACTACGCAGCCTTGCGGCAACGCACGGTCTTGCGAATATGTGCCACCATGCGGAATCGCACAGCTTTGCGGATACGCACGGTCAGGCAGCCTTTCGGACTGGTTGTCCACAGGACCTCTCCTCGCCTTCGGAACTGAGTCCAGTTTTCTATTCAGGATATCCTCTGGACTCCACCAACGTACCCGGTTGGGCCATATGTTAATCCCGCGACCACATAAGTCCTTCTTGGCATCACGCGACGCCTGCTTAGCCGCATGCGCCATCTTGCCCACGCTCACCTACACCAACACATCTGCGAAATGTGTACAATGCACATATGCATTTGATATCACTTTGACACCAGAAACGGGCCACGCCCGGCACCGCATGCGATTACGCGCGCAACCGCGAGCGCAACGCGCGCTCGCAACCGCACCAGCACCTACAGAAAGGGGCACCCATGTCAACCGAGAAGACCATCCAGGCAAAGTCGGGCTGGGCCATGTTGGCGGTGAACGTACTCATGTACGTGGTGACCGCCGTCGGCCTCATCCGTAGCATTCAGCTGCTAGCCATGGACAACATCCCCGGGCTCGAGACTCCGGCGTTCGCAGGCCCCATGGCGTTGGCCAGCTTCGTGCTGCTGTTCCTGTCGCTGCTCGTGAGTGCAGGCTTCGTCGCCATCCAGCCCGGCGAGGCGAAGGTCTGCCTACTGTTTGGCACCTACGTCGGCACCATCCGCGAGTCTGGCTTCTATTGGGCCAACCCCTTCTACAGCCGCACGCTGGGCCCCGGCAGCCAGGACGAGGACACCTCGGAGGTGGACGCCAAGCAGCCGAAAGTGAAGGGCCCGTCCGAGGGCATCCCCACGAAGATCTCGCTGCGCGCCCGCACGCACAACGGCGAGCGCATCAAGGTCAACGACAAGCAGGGCAACCCCATCGAGATCGCGACCGTGGTGGTGTGGCGCGTGACCGACACGGCCAAGGCGCTGTTCGACGTGGACAACTACGTGTCGTACGTCTCGATGCAGACCGAGACGGCGCTGCGCCACGTAGCTAGCATCTACGCATACGACCACATGGAGGACGACGACGCGTCCAACACCAGCATCACGCTGCGCTCCAACGTCGAGGAGGTCTACGCCAGCCTGCGAGAAGAGCTTGGCCGGCGCCTGGCTCCCGCCGGCGTCGAGGTGGATGACGCGCGCCTGACACACCTGGCCTACGCGCCCGAGATCGCCCCCGCCATGCTGCGCCGCCAGCAGGCCGAGGCCATCATCGCCGCGCGCAAGAAAATCGTCGAGGGCGCCGTCTCGATGGTGGACATGGCCCTGTCCGAGCTGTCCAACGGCGGCATCGTGGACTTCGACGAGGACCGCAAGGCCACCATGGCCTCGAACCTGATGGTGGTGCTGTGCGGCGAGTCCGAGGCGCAGCCGGTCCTGAACACCGGGTCGCTGTACTAGCCAGGCGGCCGCATGACACGGCGAAAGCAGTATCCCCTACGCATAGATCCGCAGGTCTGGGCCGCAGTCGAGCAGTGGGCAGCAGACGACATGCGCAGCGCCAACGCCCAGGTGGAGTGGGTCTTGCGCGAGGCGCTCAAAAGAGAAGGGAGGCTCCCGCGCAACAGCGGGGCCTCCCCTGATGACGCGGCGAAAGCAGATTGAGCTGGCTGCTTCGCCACATGTCACGATACAAGAATCGCCTCCGGAGTACCGGGACTCCGGAGGCGATTCGCCTGTCTATAAAAGCTCTTACTCTTTGTGAGCCTGCTGCGCCTTCTGCGCCAGCTCCTTGCCAGCGTTCCAGGCCTGGCCGACCTTCTGGTTCACCACGTAGTAGCCGGACTGGAAGTTGTCGAAGGCCAGGGCGTTCAGCTTCTGGGGGTCGACCTTCCCGTTCTCGCTGAGGACCTTCTCGTCCGCGCTCACATTGACGACGGTGCCCACGACGGCGTGGATGTTGTCGGTCTGGACGACCTCGGCCAGCTCGCACTCGATGGTGACCGGGAACTCGGTGATGATTGGGGCATTCACGTGCTCGCTCCTCACCGCGTGGTAGCCGGACTGCGCGAACTTGTCAGGCAGGGTGTTGCCCGTGGCGATGCCGAAGTAGTCGGCCACGTCCATGTGGTCGACGTCTGCGATGCTGACGGTGAAGGCACCGGTCTGGCGGATGGCCTTCGTCGTGGCGTGACTCTCACTGATAAATAGTGCAATCTTGTCGCTCGCGGCAACCTGGCCCCATGCCGCATTCATCACCTGGACGGTGCCATTCTGGTCGTATGCCGCCACCATCAGTACGGGCATCGGAAACACAGCCGCCTGCTTGCCAAGGTCTTTCCTCATGTAGTGCATCCCTTTCCGTATCGCGGGCTTCTTGCAAGCTCCCCACGGGCTCCTCGCGAGCTCCCGCCAACGCCATTGATGGGGTTTCTACCCATTCCTACCGTCGCACTAGACATTGACACCGCCATCATACGACGCCCACAAAGCAGAGGTCCTTCTTGCCCGGGTGCTCCCTACATCCACCCCCTGCGCACCAGGACAATCGACAGCACCACGCACACGACGGCGGTGCCGCCGCAGATGATGCCGAAGCCATGCGGGATGTTCGCCAGAGGCATCCAGCTGAGGTCCACGTTCATGCCATACAGTCCCGACACGACCGTGGGAATCGAAAGAATCAGGGTGATGGACGTCAGCCGCTGCATCACGTTGTTCAGCCGGGAGTCCATGACCGAGCTCAGGAGGTCCCTCGTGCCTCCCAGGATGTCGCGGTAGATCTGGGCCATCTCGATGGCCTGCTGCGTCTCGGTCACGGCGTCCTCCAGCAGGTCCTCCGTGCTGGGACCGGGGTGGAGCCTGCCCGAATGCTGCATGCGGCTGAGCACCGACCCGTTGCCGCGGAGCGATGTCGCAAAGTACACGAGCGTGGTCTCCACCTCGTGCAGGCTCATGAGGTCCTCTTCCGTGGTTGACTTCTTGATCTTCTCCTCAAAGTCGCGCCGCTGCCGGTCGATGCTGCGCAGGTCCCGCTGGTACA
>JAQXQO010000021.1 GCA_029101205.1 Coriobacteriales bacterium
CAGGCCGTAGGCGCCCTTCTGGACCACGTTGTCGGCAGCCTTCGCGGCCTTCTGGCCGGCTTTCTTGCCCTCGACCTTTGCACGGGCGAAGTCCTGGCCCGCCTTCGCGGCAAAGCCTCCGTCCAGCTGCAGCTTTGCGGCCTCGGGGTCCAGCAGCATGAAGCCCTTCTGGTAGCCGCGCAGCATGGTGACGGGCACCTCCACGAAGCCCACCAGAGAGGATGCCACGCCGCCGTCGCCCACGTAGAAGGTCTTTATGTCGCCCGACTTCGCGTCGAAGCTGAAGTCATTCACCCAGCCCAGCTCGCGGCCATTCGTGGTCTTGGCATCCATGCCGGCCCAGATGATGCACTTCTCCCAGTCCAGCTGCAGGCGCTCGCGAGCCTGGTCGTCGTAGCTGTCATCGCCACGCGTGGCCACCAGGCCGTAGTCGCACACCGCGAAGGAGTCGCGCGCCAGGAACACGTCCTTCTGCTTTACCATGCCTGCGATGTCGGGACGGCGAATCATGAAGCCCACCACCTGGCGGCCGTTGGGGGAGCATACGGTCAGGTGGATGATGCCGATCTTTTGCAACTGGCTGGCATCCAGCTTCTGGGGGTCTCCCGTGGCACCCTTGCGAGGCTTGAAGACCTGCAGCTTTTCCATCTGGCTCACTCTGAGCACGATAGCTCCTCTCGTGGGTGCGCAACCAAACGCGCCCTGTACATGGGACGGGGCGCCGCCCGAAGACAGCGCCCCTGACGTTGCGGTATGTGGCCGGTACGGGCGAGGTCCCGCGTCGACTACTCGGCGCTGGGTGCCTCGGGCGCGGCATCCGTGGAGGCGGCGGGCTCGTCCACGGGCTCCACCTGAACCTCGGAAGCCGGCTTGGGCTCTGCGGAGGCAGCGGCCGCGGACATGCCGGACAGCGACTCGCGTAGCTGGTCCATGCGCTCGCGCGCCAGGTCGACCTTTGCGCGCAGCTCGTCGGTGGTGGCATCCATGCTGGGGCGCACGCCGCCAAACTTGTCGTTCATTGCCTGCGAGCCACGCTCGTAGGTGTCGACTGCCGTGTCCCAAGCGTCGTTCATGGCATCGGCGGCCATGGCACGGCTCTCGGCACCGGGACGGGGGGCCAGCAACACGCCGGCGGCGAAGCCAGCCACGGCTCCGCAAATGCCGCCGAACACAAATCCCATTGCACCCTTGCTCATGACATTCCTCCTGACGAAAGAGTCCTATGCACGCACGCAATGCGGCATCTCTGCGGCATTTCCGTCGCGAACTCGAAAGAGTATACCCACGATTCCGGAAGCTAGGCCAAACAATAGGCGACCGCGCATCGCTTGTGGGCGGACGCGCGGGCCATCGGAAATCTAGAGGATCTTCTTTGACATGCGCGGGCCGCGGTCGAGCTCGCCCTCCTCGCCGTAGGGCACCTCGTCCGGCTGCTGCTCCTGGTCGTCCTGCGCCTCGTCGGCGTCCGCGTCGGGACCCTGGATGTCGTCGGGAACCGCGTCCAGCGAGGGGGGCGCCGGCTCCTGGTCCAGGCTCTGCACCAGGCCCACCAGGCCGGCCACCGTTGCGTCCACGTCGGGCACGGGGTCGCTGCCGTCCATATAGGCCCAGGTCATCAGCCATACGGCGCTGGACAGGGCCCCCGCCACCAGCACGTCGTCCGGGCACACGAACTGCACGCTGTACGTGCGGTCCTGCCCCTCGACGGCCCACGTGCGGCCCGCCGTTATGGCACCGACCGCGTTCGTGCGGGCCAGGAGCTCTATGGTGACGTGCTCCAGCAGGTGCGCCAGCTCGGTGTCGCCCATGACGTCCTTGAAGGTGGACGAGGCGTCACCCATGCAGGCCTGGTTGATGATGTCGGGCAGAAGCTCGTACACGCGCGTGGTGCCCTCCAGGTCCTCGCTCGTGTACAGCGGCGCGCCGTCTGCTATGCGCACGGTGGCGGTCAGGTTCTTGGTCCCCACGACCACCTTTTGTATGTCGATGAGCTGAGCCATGGGCCCTCCTCAGGCGTGTCTCCAAAAACCGCTGTGCCCACCCGTGGGGTGGGCAGCGCTTCATTCATTATAGAAAACCCAGGACGGGCCGGGCTAGTCCACGTCGGGCGTCAGGCCGTCGGAGGTCTCCTCGCGAGCCTCGGCCATGCGCTCCTGTGCCTGCTCCTGGCGCTCCTCGTCCTTGGACTCGTCATCACCCTTGGACTGGTCCTTGTCCTTCTTGTCCTTGCGCAGCTTGAGGCCCTTCGAGTCCTTCTTGGCGTCCTTGTCCTTCTGGTCCTGGTCGTCGGCGGGTTCGGCAGGCTCGGGCTTGGGCGGCTCGGGGGCGGTCACGCGCAGCATGGCCACTCGACGGCCGCGCATGGACTGCACGCGGAACAGGTAGCCGTCCTTCTGGAACACGTCGCCGGGATGCGGGACCGAGTCCGCCAGCTCCAGCACGAAGCCGGCTATGGTCTCGTACTCCTCGTTGTCCTGGATGGGCCAGCCCAGGTCGATGGCGTCATCTATGGGGAAGCGGCCGTCCACCAGCCACTCGCGGTCGGACAGCTGGGTCAGGTACTTGTTGTCGGGGTCGAACTCGTCCTCGATCTCGCCCACGATCTCCTCGACGATGTCCTCAATGGTGATGATGCCGGCCGTGCCGCCGTACTCGTCCACCACGATGATCATCTGGTCGTGGCTGTTCTGCATCTCCTGCATCAGGGGGATGATGTCCTTCGTGTCGGGCACGAAGTCGGGGTCGCGCATGTAGCGTACGATGGGCTGCTCGGCCGCGCCCTCGTCCAGGATGGCGCTGATGAGGTCCTTTATGTGCGCGATACCGCTGATGCGGTCCACGTCCTCGTGGTATATGGGGATGCGCGAGTAGCCGGTGCGGCGCATGACATCCAGCACCTCCCCGCACGTGGAGGTGTCCTCCATGGCGGTCATGTCCACGCGCGGCACCATGACCTCGCGGGCAATGGTGTCACCCATGTCGATGACCTCGTGAATCATCGACTTCTCCTCGTCGGACAGGTCGTCGGCGTCGGTGACCATGTACTTGATCTCGTCCTCGGACACGTTGTTGCGGTCATCGGTGGACTTGATGTGCAGGATCTTCGACAGGCCGTTGGAGCCGGCCGCGGTCAGGAACACCAGCGGGCGCACGATCTTCGAGAAGGTCCTCAGGGGACCGGCCACGCGCTTTGCCACGCCCTCGGCGTCGGCCATGGCCATGCGCTTGGGCACCAGCTCGCCCACGACGATCGAGAAGTACGAGACCAGCAGCGTAATGAGCACGGGAGCCAGCATGGCCGCCAGGTCGGCGTGCATGCCCAACGACTCCATCCAGCCGGCAAGGGGCGTCGAGAGGTTCGTGGCCGCAAACGCGGACGACGCAAAGCCCACCAGCGTGATGGCCACCTGAATGGCCGCCAGGAACTCGTCCGGGTTCTCCGACATGCGCGCCGCCAGCGCCGCCCTTTGGTTACCCTGGTCGGCCTCGTGGTCCAGAAGCACCTTCTTCGCGGTCGAAAGTGCCATCTCCGACATCGAGAAATAGCCGTTGCAGATGGTCAGAAGAACGGTGACGACGATAGATAGTGCTATGTCCATGCGCTTATGCGCAACCTCCTAGGCGGGCCTCGGCCAAACGGCCGGGCTACGGCTTTACGTGCCCTAGTTTACCAAAGGTCAGTTTTCCAAATTGCTACCGCAGAGAAACACGTGAAAACGCGTGCAAGAAGGGCGGACCGACCCGCTGGCCGACCCGCCCCTGAGTGGCTTCGCCGTGAGTGGAGCTCCGTTGGCGCTAGGCACGCTGCGCCTGCACGATGGCGCGCACCTTGTCGCGCACGCCGTCCAGGTACTCCTGCGTGGGAATCCAGTTGAAGGCAAACACGGGCTCGGGCATCTGGAAGCCGGCGGCCTTGAGCTCGGCCTCGACGTTCTTCGGTCCCAGGGGCGCCCAGCCGTACGAGCCGAACGCGATGCCGACGCGGTTGGCGTTCTTGGGCGACAGGCCCTTCATGTAGGTCAGGAAGTCGGCCACGGTGGGCAGCATCTGGCTGTTCAGCGTGGGCGAGCCCACCGCCACGTACTTGGCGTCCAGGAACTCCTCCATGATGTTGGAGGGGTGGTTCTCCTTTATGTCCATGAGGTGGGCAGGCACGCCCTCCAGCTGGAAGCCGTCCACGATGGCATGGGCGATCTTGTCGGTGGAGCCCCACATGGAGTCATAGGCCACGACGGCCTTCTCGATCACCTTGCCGGAGGTGAACACGTCCTCGTAGGCCTTCAGGATGTCCTCGACGTGGCTGCGCCAGATGACGCCGTGCGCGGGGGCAATCATGTCCAACGCGTCGGGACCCAGGCTGCGGACGGCTTTCACGGCGTTGGCCGCCTGCATGCGGTAGGGCTGCACGATGTTGGCATAGTACTTGCGCGCCTGCTTCATGACCTCGGGATAGTCGGCCTCGTCGTCGAACCTGACCGAGCTGGCGTAGTGCTGGCCGAACGCGTCGTTGGAGAAGAGGATCTTGTCGTAGTCGTCGTAGGTCACCATGTTGTCGGGCCAGTGGACCATGGGCGTCTGCACGAACGTCAGCGTGCGCTTGCCGATGTTCAGCGTGTCGCCGGTCTTTACGCCCTTGTAGCCCAAATCGCCATAGTGGGCGGTCAGGCCCTTCACGCCCTGGGGCGCGGAGGCGTAGATCTGCACGTTGGGGGCAACGGACTTCACCGTGGGGACGTTGCCCGAGTGGTCCATCTCGACGTGGTTGCACACCAGGACGTCGATCTTCGACGGGTCGATCACGCTGGAGATGCGCTGCAGGAACTCGTCCTTGAACGTGATCTTTGCGGTGTCGATCAGCGTGACCTTCTCGTCCAGGATGAGGTACGCGTTGTAGGTGATTCCATCTTCGGTCGTGTAGCCATGGAAGCTGCGAGCGTTCCAGTCGACGGCACCGACCCAGTAAACATCAGGCTTTACCTGTACGGCAGAAAGCATGTTTGGTTCCTTCCTAACCGGCCCGCGACGTGCGGGCACACCAGAGTGAGCATAGCAGATGCGTCCAGAAAAAATTATTGATACACGGCGGGGCCACGCGCGGCTGGTCAAGGCCTTTCTGCACGTCTGAGCTGCATGTTTGCGGCCTGCTAATTACAAGTTTGGGATTTGCGGGTGGTGTAGCGTACTGCTTCCAAGCAACCCAACGAACGGAGGCAGCCATGTCGGGATTCTGGACCGAGCGAGCTCAGGACCACCAGATAGAGGAGCTTTTGTCCATGCTGACGGAGCACGGCGACCCCACCAGCGAGGAGGATGACACACCGGAGGGATACCCCCTGGACCCCACAAGGCTGTTTCCCCTGCAGTCGGACGAACGGACGGATGAGCTCCCCGAGTGGTCGTGGCTGCCCATGACCGACGGCACCCGCCTGGCCACGCCCGAGTACCACTACCTGTGCTACGCGGCGACGCACGACGTGGCGCAGACGGCGCTTCTGGGCACGGAGCTGTGCAGCCTGTACGTGACGGACCACTACCCCGACCACGCGCAGCGCCCCGTTCCGCCGGAGGGCACAGAGCAGAGGCACGGCCCCTCACGCGAGCAGACCATCGACTCCACGGGCTACGTGGCGCTGGAGTCGCCCCTGACCTGCGTGGACGAGATGCGCTGCTACCTACGGGACGCCCAGGACCTCCCGGGCTACGCCACCGCCCTCATCGCCCTGCGCTACGTGCACGAATGTGCCCTCACGCCCATGGAGGCCTACCTGTGCACGTGCATGTGCCTGCCACGCCAGCTGGGAGGCTACGACATGATGAAGCCCTACCTGGGCGCACGGTACAACTTCGACAGTGTGGGACTGGGCGTGGCGCCGGAGGACTCGGGCCCGTTCAGGGCCTACGACCTGTCGTGGCCCTTCAAGCGCGCGGCCCTGCAGTACATAGGCAGCGAGAACATCGGCGCCTATACGCGACGCACCCTGTGCGCCGACCGCACGATACAGATGCACGTGGTGTGCGTGACCGCGCAGCAGATACGCGACCCCGACGCCTTCGAGGAGGCCATGCGCGTCCTGGGAAAGCTGATGGACGCCCCGCTGGGCTACCTGGGTCGCGACTTCACGGCCGCGCGAGACAGGCTGCGCGCGTCGCTGCCCTTTCCCACCTACGAGCACATGAGGCTGATCGACGAGGACATGCACCGCCACATGGGCTGCATCGCCTACCCCTGGGCTCCCAACGACAAGGTGATATAGGAGCAGGTCATGTGGGTTGCCACACGTGATGCCGCGTGGGACGTCTCAAGAGGCGCCGCACAAAAGCGGGCCGGGGGACCGAAATTCCCCGACCCGCGTTGCCAACACGGTCGATTACGCCCCAGGGAGGTGATGCGTCATGGCGAGGCCATCGCGCACGGCTCCAGCTGTGATCAGGCGGCTAGCGCTCGCCGGCCGCGCGCTTCTCGGCGTACTCCTGGGCCAGCTTCTGCTGCACGTCGTGCGGCACCTGCTCGTAGCCCGTCAGCTCCATGGTGAACTCGCCCGTGCCGCGCGAGAGCGAGCGCAGCCTGGTGGAGTAGTCCGTGACCTCGGCGTAGGGCACCGTGGCCTCGATGGTGGTGGTGCCGGCGTCGGCGCCAGAGCCCGCCTCCATGCCCTCGACGCGACCGCGCGAGGCCGAGACGTCGCCCATGACGGAGCCGGCGTAGCTCTCGGGCACCGTAATCTTCAGGTGAGCCATGGGCTCCAGCAGCACGGGCTCGGCCTGGGCCACGGCCTTCTGGAAGCCGATGCGCGCGGCGGTCTTGAACGCCATCTCGTTGGAGTCCACAGGGTGGTACGAGCCGTCGTACACGGCCACCTTCACGTCGATCATGGGGTAGCCTGCCAGGACGCCGTCGCGCATGGTCTCCTGGACTCCCTTGTCGATGGCGGGGATGAAGCCGCGCGGGATGTGTCCGCCCACGACCTCGTCCACGAACTCGTAGCCCTTGCCGGGGTTGGGCTCGATGCGCAACCAGCAGTCGCCGAACTGGCCGGCGCCGCCGGTCTGCTTCTTGTGCCTGCCCTCTGCGGAGGCCACGCGACGGATGGTCTCGCGGTACGGGATGCGCAGCTTCACGGTGTGCGCTGTGATGCCCACGCGGTCCTCCAGACGGTCCAGCAGCACGCTGACCTGCGCCTCTCCGATGGCCGAGATCACGGTCTGGCCGGTGTCCTCGTCGCGCTCGACCTTCAGGGTCGGGTCGGCGTCTGCGGCCTTGTCCAGGAAGGTGTACAGCTTGTCCTCGGTGCCGCGCTTGTCGGGCTCGATGGCAATGCGGTACAGCGAGTTCGGGAAGCGGAACTGCGCGGCCTCCACCTTGCCGGTGACCGACAGGGTGTCGCCCGTCATGGCGTCCAGCTTCGGGATGACCACGATGTCGCCCGCAGCCGCAGACTTCACGTCGGTGGTCTCGCGACCGGTCATGAGGTACAGGTGGCCCAGGCGCTCGGTCTTGCGGGTGCGCGCGTTCGTCAGCTCGAGGCCGGGCGTCACCGTGCCGGCCAGCACCTTCACGAAGGACAACCTGCCGTTCTGCGGGTCGTTCAAGGACTTGAACACGAACACGACCGGGCGGTCGTCGTCGGGCGAGATGTCCAGCTGCTCGCCGTTCACCAGCGGGATGCGACCGAAGTCGGCCATGGTGGGGAACCAGCCCACGACGGCGTTCATGAACGAGATGACGCCCTCCTCACGCACGCACGAGCCCGAGAACACGGGCACGAACACGCGGGTGGCCATGGCCTTACCCAGCAGGCCCTCAAGCTCGTCCTGCGTGATGGGCTCGCCGTCCAGGTACTTCATCATGAGCTCGTCGTCGGCCTCGACGACCAGGTCCACCAGGGCGTCGCGCGCGTCCTGCGCGGCCTGCTGGTACTCCTCGGGCACGGGGCCCTCCACGACCTTGCCGTCCTCCACGTGGCGGGTGGTCTGGTGCACCACGTCGATGACGCCCTGGAAGTTCGCGCCGGTGCCCATGGGGATGGTGATGGCGCCCAGGCGGTTGCCAAAGCGCTCGCGCAGCTCCTCCATGACCTCGTCGAAGTCAGCCTCGTCCTTGTCCAGGCGGTTCACAAAGATGGCGCGTGCCAGCGACAGCTCCTCGGCCGCGTACCACAGGCGGGTCGTAGTGGTCTGGGGGCCGTTGGCATCCACCATGAACAGGGCGGTCTCGCACACGCTCATGGCAGCGTAGGCGTCACCGACGAAGTCGGGGTAGCACGGCGCGTCCAGCACGTTGATGCGCGTTCCATTCCACATCACGGGCGCGATGGTGGTCGATATCGAGAAGCCGCGAGCGCCTTCCTCGGTGTCGTAATCCAGCGTGGGCTTTGTGCCGGCGTGACCGCCCAGGCGGGTGGTCTTGCCCGTGAGGTGCAGCATGGCCTCGGCCAGCATGGTCTTGCCCACGCCACCTTGGCCCACGAGAACGACGTTTTTGACCCTCTCTGCATTTGTTGCCATGTGATGCCTCCTCGAAACGACGTGGCGGACCCAGGGGGCCGCGGCCCCGATGAGTGGCCCGCGTTGTACACAACACCAGGGTCAAACATAGCCATGGGCGCCGTTCGCATAACCGTCGCATCGGGGTACGGGGGCAGCCGCCGTGACCAGCGGCGCATTGCACGGGAGTTGTGGTACACAAACGCAAAGGCGCACACGAAAAAGAGGCCCCCGCACGATGCGGGAGCCTCTGGCAAATGCATAAATCAGGCAAGAAGGACGAACGCGCTAGTCCAGCACGGCGTCGTTCTCGTCCTCCGGCGAGAGGAGCCTGCCCTTCTCGTCCTGGTTGTCGGTGGACATCTTGTCGGCGTAGATCTTCTTGCCGGTGGGATGCTCCTCCAGCCACAGCTTCTGGGCAGTGGGGCCCCAAGCCTTG
>JAQXQO010000022.1 GCA_029101205.1 Coriobacteriales bacterium
GACGAGGTCGCGCAGATCCTCCGCGAGAGCATGTAGCAGTCCTTCTCGTCTCGGACCAGTTCGGAGGGGGCAACCTGCCTGAGCATGTCAAAAAAGCGCGGCTTGTACGTCGCGGATGACTTGATCACGATAGCCTTTGCAGGCTGCAGGCCCCTCCGAACCACAAGGTCTATCTCGCGCTTCTTGGCGTCCCTCCAATACGAGAGCTCGGGCTTGGAGCCAAGCGCATAACCGGCCTTCAGGACCTCGGCAACGATGGCCGTTTCGAACAGCGCGCCTCTAAACTCACTGAGGAGCAGCTCATCGGCTGAGCGAATTCCCATGAGGTAGGCAGCAAGACCCGTGTCCAGAAAATAGAGCTTCGGGGTCTTGGTAAGACTCTTGTTCCTGTTGCTAAAGAAGGGCTCGAGCAGGTAGATGATTCCGCTGGTCTCAAGCACTGACAGCCATTCGCGAACGGTGTTCGTCGCAATGCCACAGTCGGATGCCAGGCTGCTTATATTCAGACGTTGCCCAGTGCGCAATGCACAAAGCTGCAAGAACGTCGTGAACTCCCGCGCCTTGCGAACTCCAAGCTCCCTGCGTACGTCACGCTCGACATAGGTCTGGACATAGCCTCCACTGGAAGCAGCGCCGTGCCCAGCTATGGGACGCTACGTCGCACGCGTGTCCTTCTTGACCAGCGTCTTCGTGGGATGCAGCACCAGCAGCAGGACGATGATGCAGGCACAGTTGGTGCCCAGGCTGATGGGATAGATGTTCATGATGGTCTGGAACGTGTGGCTGGCAGGGAACACGACCGCAATCCAGAAGAAGCGCAGGCCGCAGATGACGATCATGGTGGTCAGCGCCGGCGGCGTGGACATGCCAAACCCGCGCAGGTAGCCGCAGATGGCCTCGTAGACCATGCTGAACGCGTAGGCCGGGAATATGGTGCACAGACGCATATAGCCGTACTGCACCACTGCGGGATCCGGGTTTATGAGCCCCAGCACCTGCCGGCCCAAAAACACCGCGAAGGCTATCAGCAAGGCTGCCGCGATGGCGCCCTCCCCCAGGCACACGCCCATGGTCTTCCGACACCGCCCGTAGTTGCGTGCGCCACGGTTCTGCCCAACGAACGTGGTGCATGCCTGGCTGAACGAGTTCAGCAGGCTGTAGCACACGAACTCGATGTTCATGCCGGCACTGGAGGCGGCCATGACCTCGGTGCCCAGGCTGTTGATGGCGCCTTGAATCACGATGTTGGCGATGGAGAACACGGCGCTCTGGATGCCGGCGGGAAGGCCTATCTGCACGATGGTGCGCAGGCTCTTCCGGTCCACGCACAGGCGGTGCGGGTCTATGCGCACCGGCGAGTCCAGATGCAGCAGACGAACGAACAGCAGCACCGCGATGGTGGTGTAGCACAGGTCCGTCGCGATGGCCGAGCCCACGACGCCCCAACCGAAGACCCCAATAAAGAGCAGGTCGAGAAGGACGTTCAACGCGGCCGAGAGGCCCAGCGCCTGCATGGGGAGCCGCGCGTCGCCGTCCGCGCGAAGTATCGCCGCCTCGAAGTTGTACAGCAGGATTGACGGCATACCAAGCAGGAACACCCGCAGGAAGAGGACCGCGTCGGGCAGCGTCTCGGGCGGAACCCGCAAAAGAACCAGCACCGGCTGCGCCACCAGCTCGCCCAACACGATTACCGCCAGGCCCGCCAGCGCCATCAGGATGGAGGTGTGCGCCGCCCTCGACGCCGCCTCGTGGTCGCCAGCGCCCAGAGCGCTGGCGACCGTGACGTTGGTACCCAGCGAAACCCCCACGAACAGCACGATAATCAGACTCGTGATCTGGGTGTTCGCTCCCACCGCAGCCATGCCTATGGTGCCCTCAGGACCCATCAGGCGGCCAATCATCGCGGTGTCTATCAGGCTGCTGAGCTGCTCCAGGATGCTCGTAAGGGCGACCGGTATGGCGAAGCGCAGCACGTTCGTCCAGAGGTTTCCCGTCAGGAACTGTATCTCGTGATGCTTTCTTGCCAAGGCATTCCCCCCACACAGCCGGGACCACCCGCGTGGCGGATGGTCCCGGCTGTCTCATATGTATCGAGTCGCCCTATATTACGCCTGCTGGGAGTAGTCGTTGGGGCCCCAGACCCACGCCGGCGCCTCGTCGGGAACGGTGTAGTACGGCTTCTGGGGAATCCGGTTGATTGCGGCCATCTCGTCGTCCGTGAGCTTGAAGTCGAAGATGTCCGCGTTGTCCGCCATGTGTTGCGGGTTCAGCGTCTTCGGGAACACGACGTTGCCCTCCTGCATGTGCCAGCGCAGGATGACCTGCGCGGCAGTCTTGCCGTACTTCTCGCCCAGCTCCTTGAAGACGGGCATCGCCAGCAGCGCCTTGTCGCCGTGACCCAACGGGTACCAGCCCTCCCACACGAAACGCTCGTCGGCAAGGGCGGCCTTGAGCGGATGCTGGTTCCAGCGCGGGTTGATCTCCACCTGGATGACGGCGGGCCTGATGGTCGCGACGTCCAGGATCTGGCGAATCTTGTGCTCGTTGAAGTTCGACAGGCCAATGCTGCGGACCTTGCCCTCGCGCACGGCCTCCTCCATGGCGCGCCAGCCATCAACGTACTCGCCGTAGGGCTGATGGAAGAGGAGCAGGTCGAGGTAGTCCGTGTCCAGGCGCTCCAAGGTCGCGTCGATGGCTGCCTTGCACTTCTGGTACGGGTAGTCCTGCGGGAACAGCTTGGACGTCACGAAGAGGTCCTCGCGCTTGGCGCCAGAGGCCTTGATGGCCTTGCCCACGGCCACCTCGTTGTAGTAGGCGTTCGCGGTATCGATGTGGGTGTAGCCGGCGGCGATGGCCTCGGGCAGGTGCTTCTCGACGTCGGCCGAGCTCATCTGGAACACGCCATAGCCCAGCTGGGGAATCTTGTTGCCGTCGTTCATGGTCAGGTACTGCATGGATGCCTCCACTTAGGAAGTTACTTCTTTTATTGTGTGCTACGCCTGCTTGGGCTCGTTCGCAAAGAGGCCCATGAGCCAGGCGACGGTCTTGGGGTCACGGTGGTCCAGGACGACCGACTTGTCCGCGTCCATCCGCGCGATCCTGTCCCTGTCCTCGTCCGTCAGCTCAAAGTCGAACACGTCGAAGTTCTGCTCCATACGCTCCTTGTGGACGGACTTGGGGATAACGATGACGCCCAGGTCCATGAGGCAGCGAAGCGCCACCTGCGCCACGGTCTTGCCGTGCCCCTGGCTGATGGCCGTCAGGATCGGATCCCTAAAGAAGCCGTTCGCACCCTCCGCGAAGGGGCTCCACGCCTCATGCGCGATGTCCAGGTCCTCCATGACCCGATGGTTCTGGCGCTGCTGCCAGTACACGTGCGTCTCGACCTGGTTCACCATGGGCTTGATACGAGCGAACGTACTGAGGTCCAGGATGCGGTCGAAGTCGAAGTTGCTGACGCCGATGGCGCGGACCTTGCCCTGCTCGTATGCCTTCTCGAGGTCGCGGTAGGCGCCGTAGTAGTCGCCATAGGCCTGATGCAACAGCATGAGGTCCAGGTAGTCCGTCCCCAGCCTGCGCAGCGACTCGTCGATCGAGCGCATCGTGTTGCCCTCGCCGAAGTTCGTGACCCACACCTTGCTCGTGATGAACATCTCGTCACGCGGCACGCCGGATTTCGCGACGGCGGAGCCGACGCCCTCCTCGTTGCCGTAGGCCTGTGCCGTGTCGATCAGCCGGTATCCGCAGTCAATGGCGTCCAGGATGCAGCGTTCCGTCTGGGAGCTGTCGATCTGGTACACGCCGTAGCCCAGCATGGGCATCCGGACCCCGTTGTATAGCTGCCTGTACTCCATGCCCTTCTCACCCAATCCCTTCGCCCGAACGAAGCGTCGCCCGCTTGTTAGAAGTCGGTGCCGTCACTGATGTCCTTCCAGCGTTTGATCTCGGTCATACGGTCCTCGAGCGTCTTGCACTCGACCTCGACCATGCCCTTGCCCAGACCGCTCAACGCGCCCGTGATAAGCCATGTCCTCATTGCGCTACCAACCCTCTCGCCGTTGCGCTCTTTTGTGCTCGCTATATAGATTACGGATTGCAATCCACGTAGTACAATGCCAAGAAGGGCAGTTAGTATTCGTCAGGCGCATAGTATGGAGAAGAACGTGGAACTCGAGCAGCTGCGCCAGCTTGTCGCCATAGCACAGACAGGCACCATGTCGAAGGCCGCGGAGGCGTTGCACGTCTCGCAGCCCTCCATCAGTAGGAGCATGCATGCCCTGGAGACCGAGCTCGGGCAGGAGCTGTTTACCCACACGCGCAACCGCGTCACGCTGAACGACGCCGGCGCCATCGCACTCGACGGGGCGCGCAAGGTGCTGGCGGACGTGGACGTGATGCGGGGCAACCTGGACGAGCACGCCAAGCGCATGCGGACCATCCGGCTGGGCACTGTGGCGCCAGCCCCCATGTGGCTGCTCACCGAGCGCACCGTAAGGGCCTACCCAGGCACGATCTTCTCGACCGAATACATGGCGGAGCAGGACCTCGAACGCGCGCTGCTGGACCGCAGCGTGGACGTGGCCATCCTGATACGCCCTCTGGGCCTGCCGAACATTCGCACGCAGCAGCTGATGACGGAGAGCCTTTCGGTTGAGATGCCTCCCGACTGCGACCTGGCGGGGCGCGACCACGTGACCTGGGACGACCTGAACGGCCGTCCTTTCCTGGTGCTGGAGTCAATTGGCTTCTGGATGGACATCGTGCAAGAAAAGCTGCCCGACTCGCAAATCATCGTGCAGCAGGACCCGCGGGTCTTGGACCAGCTGATTAGTTCGTCGAACCTGTTCAACTTCGTGACGGAGGTCTCGCAGGCGATACATCCCGCGCGGAATCGCGTACGCATTCCCATCTGGGACACCGGAGCTAGCGCAACGTACTTCGCCGCATGCCTGAATGACTCCAGCGACCAGGTGGCGCGCGTGCTGGACCTGTTGTTTGAGGAATAGCGCCAAAAAATATGCGGCAAGAAGAACTTGCTCTTCTCGCCGCATTGTCGTTCGCATAAGTTATACGCTCTATCGGAACAGTTCGTCATGACTTCCCATACGACACGCGCGTACGTGCTGCTAGCCAAGCTGCCCGTACGCCTGTGCGTCAACGGGCTCCAACCACTCCGCGCTCGCGCCCTCGGCGGGCACGGCCAGCGCGATGTGCTGGAACCAGGAGTCGGCAGCGGCGCCGTGCCAGTGCTTGACCTCGGGCTGGATGCTGACCACGTCGCCGGGCTTCAGCTCCTGCGCGGGCTTGCCCCACTCCTGGTACCAGCCGCGACCGGCGATGCAGATGAGCACCTGGCCGCCCTTGTGGTGGATGTGCCAGTTGTTGCGGCAGCCCGGCTCGAAGGTCACATTGGCAGCACCCAGCTGCGGGTCGCCCAGCGGCGCCAGCCAGCTGTTGCCCACGAAGTACTGGGCATAGGCGGTGTTGGACTCACCCTTGGGGAAGTCCTTGGAAAGGCCCGAGGGGTCGGATATGCGCACGTCATCCTGCGTTGCAGGCTCGTCGTCTGTCCAGACCTCCTTGGCCAGGTTGAATGCAGCCCAGCCCTTGGGCCATCCGCTGTACATGGTTGCATGCGTGATGATGGCAGCTGCCTCGGCGCGCGTGACACCGTGGTTGCGAGCGTTCTCCAGGTGATAGCGCAGCGAGCTGTCCGTAATGCCCTGGCTGATGAGCGCCACGATGGTGACGATGCACTTGGTCTTGGTCGAGATCGCCTCCTGGTCCCATACCTCGCCAAAGAGCACGTCGTCGTTCAGATGCGCGAACATGGGGGCAAACTCGCCCAGCGCGTTCCTGCCTGCCGTCTGCTTCATGCCAGTTCCTCCTTATGCCAGGGCGGCCACACGGCCAGCCCATGCCTCCACCTTGCGCGGATCGGTCACCATGCGCGATCCACCGTCGGACCCAAACGTTACTGTGAACGGCTGGGCAACCTGCGCACCCTCCGCCAGCTCCGCGATGTCGTCCAGCGTGGTGCCCTCCCAGCCGCCACAGGTCGAGAAGGGCACGACGACCTTGCCGCTCCACTTCGTGGAGCTCATGAGGGTCCGTACGGCGGGCGCCATGGTGTACCACCAGGTGGGCGTCCCCACGGCTATCGCGTCGTAGTCCGCAGGATTGTGGTCCAGCGGCTGCAGCTGGGGCTCGAAGCCCGACTCCACCTCACGCTTGCCCTGGTCGACCGTAGTGTTGTAGTCCTCGGGATAAGGCACAACGGTCTCGATGCGCTCGATGTCGGCGTCACAGGCGTCAGCCAGCGTCTGTGCCACGCGCTCCGTGTTGCCGTTAGACCAGCTGTAGTACAGGACCAGAACCCGTCCCATGGGCACCTCCGTAGTGGTTGGGTTGCAGGGCGTACTGCCCTTCTTGCTACCCACAACGTTAATGACTGGCAATGGTGATGTGAAATACCTATGTTCGTGACTTTGGTATACGCATTCTGCATGTCATGCGCCGGAATGGTCGTAACGGGAGAAATCCCCGGGGCCAAGTACGGTGGCCTCGGGGATAGTCGTGACGTGCGCTGAGTCAGTGGCTCGCGAACCGTGGCTGGCTCAGAGCCGGCAGAACAGCTGGTGTATGCGCAGGTCGTCCTCCAGCTCGGGGTGGAAGGACAGCGCCAGCTGTACGCCTTGGCGCACCGCCACCACGCGCCCTTCCACCGTGGCCAAGGTACGCGCCCTGGGACCGACCTCGCTGATGTAGGGTGCCCGGATGAACGTCATGCCCACCTGACCCACGCCCCGAAGCTCCGCCTGGGTGCGGAAGCTGCCCAGCTGCCGCCCGTAGGCGTTGCGCACCACGGTCACGTCCAGCGTCCCCAGGTGACGTTCGGGCCGGACCTCGGTGCGCGCGACACCGTCCTCCACCTGGTCCTGGATGCGCGCGGCCAGCAGAATGAGCCCGGCGCAGGTGGCCAGCACCGGCAGGCCAGCCGCGATGCGCTGGCGCAGGGGCTCGAGCAGGCCCTCCTGGCGCAGGAGCCTGCCCTGGGTAGTTGACTCGCCGCCCGGGAGCACCAGCCGGTCGAAGTCACGGTCGAGGTCGCCCTTCTCCCTGATCTCAAACCAGGGCTCGCCCAGCTGGTCGAGCTTGCGCTTGTGCTCGACGAAGGCGCCCTGCAGCGCCAGAACCGCCGTTGCCATTACTGCCCCCGCTCCGCCATGAGGATCTGAATCTCGTCCTTGTTTATGCCGACCATGGCCTCGCCCAGGTCGCGCGAGAGGTACGCCAGCCTCTCGGGGTCCTGCCAGTTGGTCGTGGCGCCCACGATCGCGGCGGCGCGCTTGGCGGGGTCGCCGCTCTTGAAGATGCCAGACCCCACAAAGACGCCCTCGGCGCCCAGCCCCATCATGAGGGCCGCGTCGGCAGGCGTCGCCACGCCACCTGCAGCGAAGTTCACGACGGGGAGCTTGCCGTTCTGGTGCACATACAGCACGAGGTCATAGGGCACCTCCAGGTGCTTGGCCGCCTCGAACAGCTGGTCTGTGCGCAGCGCCACCAGCCGGCCTATCTCGGTCTGCATCTGACGCATGTGGTGCACGGCCTGCACGACGTCGCCCGTGCCGGGCTCGCCCTTGGTGCGAATCATGGAGGCGCCCTCGGCAATGCGGCGCAGGGCCTCCCCCAGGTTGCGCGCACCGCATACGAACGGCACCGCAAACTTGGTCTTGTCGATGTGGTACACATCGTCGGCGGGCGACAGCACCTCGGACTCGTCTATGTAGTCGATGTCGATTGCCTGCAGGATCCGCGCCTCCGCAATGTGGCCTATGCGGCACTTCGCCATGACCGGGATGCTGACTGCCTTCTGTATGCCCTCAATCATGGCGGGGTCGCTCATGCGCGAGACGCCGCCCGCCGCACGGATGTCGGCGGGGATGCGCTCCAGCGCCATCACGGCGACGGCGCCTGCGTCCTCGGCGATGCGCGCCTGCTCCGGCGTGGTGACGTCCATGATGACGCCACCCTTCAGCATCTGTGCCAGCTCGCGGTTCAGCCTTGCGCGCTCCGGTCCCGGCGTCTGGTCCTTGCTGCCCATGCGTGTCCTTCTTTCCCTTGGGTGCGTTTGCTTGCAAGCGAGGATAGAGACAAGCTGGCATTATGTGTATGGCCAATATACGTATAATTCATAGGGTCAGAATAGAACCAGACGAGCGCAACCAATAGGACCAGATGATGCTTGACCTCAACCTGTCGAACCGTGGAAACCTGAGCCGCTACGAATACCTCTACCGCCAGATACGTGACGCCATAGTGTCCGGGACCCTGGCGCCAGAGCAGAGGCTGCCATCAAAGAGGCAGCTGGCGCAGCGGCTGGGCTGCTCGCTCATCACCGTGGAGACCGCCTTGGGCCAGCTGGCGGCAGAGGGGTACGTCCAGGCCCGGCCCCGCAGCGGCTACTACGTCAAGGACCTGGGACGACTGCCCCGCCCCACCGCCGAGGCCATATCTTCGCAGGTAGATACCACTGCAAAGCCACGCTCCGCACATCCGCGCATAGACACCTCGCGCCTGCCGGCACGGCCCGACAGAAGCGCGCTTCTGCTGTGGGAGAAGAGCCTGCGCCACGTGCTGTCCGCAGAGAACCTGGACGAGGCCTTCGACTCGCTGACTCCGCAGGGACTGCCGCGCCTGCAGGCAGACATAGCCCGGCTGTTGGAACATACGAGGGGCATGCACGTCTGGCCTGAGCAGATCGTGGTGGGCGCGGGCGCGCAGGTGCTGTATCAGCTGGTGGCCCTGCTGACCCCATCTGGGGCCACCTGCGCGGTGGAGGATCCGGGCTTCCCGCGCATCGCTCGCACGTACGAGGCCCAGGGCAAGCGGGTGGTGCACGTAGCGCTGGACCACGAGGGCATCAGCATGGAGGGGCTGCAGGCCCTAGACGCCACGCTGGTGCACGTGATGCCGTCGCACCAGTTCCCCACGGGGCGCGTCACCAGCGTTGCCAGGCGCTACGAGCTGCTGGGCTGGGCGGCGCAGCGACCAGGGCGCCTGATTGTGGAGGACGACTACGACTGCGAGTTCAGGATGGAGGGACGCCCCATCCCCGCACTCGCCAGCATAGACGCCACGGGATCGGTGGTCTACATAGGCACCTTCTCGAAGAGCCTGGGTCCCGTGGTACGCGCGGCGTACGCGGTGCTGCCACCCGCCCTGTGCCAGCGCTACGAGGGACTGCGCTCCTTTGTGGCGGGCACGCTGGGCACCATAGACCAGCTGGCGCTGGCCACCATGCTGGAAAACGGCAGCTACGAGGGCCACGTGGCACGCTATCGCAGGCAGGTCAGGCAGAAGCGCGACCTGCTGGCGCAGGCGCTGGCCGAACGGCTGGGGGACCGCATGGAGCTGGAGGAGGCGGACTCGGGCCTGCACATGGTGCTGGCCGTAGCGCTCGGCCGGCAATGGAAGGGGCGCGAGCGCGAGGCTGAGCAGGCGGTGGCGCGCTATGCCGCCCAGCAGGGCGTCGCCCTGGCGCCGCTGTCGAGCTATGCCGCGCTGCCCTATGGCGGAGACGGCAAGGCGCGCTTCGTCCTACAGTACGAGCGGCTTTCTGCGGTGGAACTCGAAACACTAGTCGAAGCAATTAATTTAGCGGTTGCGAAGTATGTAAAACGGAATAATCTCTTGGCATGAGACCCAATGGTCATACAATGGGTATACATTGTGTATGAACATGTGGAGAGGAGAGACTATGTCAGAAGCAAGGCTGAGTATCCGTACCGATTCAGATCTTAAAAAAGATGCACAGGAGTTGTTCGGTCGCATGGGATTTGATATATCCACAGCCGTAAACATCTTTCTCCGCCAGTCTGTACACGACCAGGCCCTTCCCTTTAGGCCATCTGCCGAAAACCCTGACAGCATAGAGGCGCGACGCCAGGCGGACGCCGGCGAGGGCAAGCGCTACACGTCCGTCACTGACCTTATGGCAGACTTGAATGCTTAGAACCATCCGCGCACTTCCCATCTTTGAGCGCGATGTGAAGAAACTCCGAAAAAAGCACTTTGATCTGGCTCGGCTCCAAGGCGCAATCACCGCCCTGTTCGAGGAAGACGAGCCAACCCTAGTCCGTCTGCACGATCATGCGCTCAAAGGCAACTGGAAGGGTTACCGAGAACTGCACATCAATGCCGACTGGCTGCTCATCTATCAAATTGAGAGAGACGAGCTTGAGCTTGTGCTGGTGAGGTCAGGCTCTCACGACGACCTCCTTTAACCCCCTGTACGCCGTTTAGTTCTTGTGATGTGCAGGCTGTCAAGTCGCCCGCCCATCCTCAATACGTCGAATCTTCACCATGGAGCTTAGGACCCTAAAATACTTCCTCGCAGTCGCACGCGAGCAAAACATGACTGAGGCCGCCAACGTCCTGCACGTGACGCAGCCCACGCTGTCGCGCCAGATGGCCGATTTGGAGCGCCAGATGGGGTGCACGCTCTTCGTGCGCACGAACCGCGCGACCATGCTGACCGCGGACGGCATGCGCCTGCGTCAGCGCGCCGAGGAAATCCTGCAGCTGGTGCAGCAGACCGAGGACGAGATGGGCACCCACGAGGAGGTCGCCGGCGTCGTGCGCATTGGTGCCGGCGAGACGCAGGCCATGCGCGTGCTGACGAACGCCTTCGCCGAGCTGCGTCGTGACCACCCGCACGTGACCTGCCAGCTCTACACCGGAAACGCCGACGCCGTAGAGGAGCGCCTGGAGCGCGGACTGGTGGACTTTGCCCTGATGATCGAGCCCGTAGACGTGCAGAAGTACGACCACCTGGAGCTGCCCACGCGCGACACCGTGGGCGTCGTGGTGGGAACGCGCAGCCCGTGGGGCAGGCTGGACGCGGTGACGCCCGAGGTTCTGGCACAAATGCCGCTCCTGGTGAGCTCGCGCACCACGCACAGGAGCTACGACCTCTCCGCATGGTCGGGTGGGACCATCCAATCCGAGCAGCTGAACGTCGTGGGCACCTTCGACCTCATCGGCAACGCCGCGCTCCTGGCAGAGGCGGGCACCGCCTGCGTCCTCGGCATCAGCCACCTGCTGGAGCTGCAGACCAGCCGGCTGCGCTTCCTGCCGTTGGAGCCCGCCCTCACCACCGGATCCGTTGTGGCGTGGAAGAAGCACAGGATCTTCTCGCCCGCGTGCCAGGCGTTTTTGGAGCAGCTGCGGGCCACGCTGGCGCAGTAGCTACTCCCCGTAGCGGGCCAGGATGTCCATGCGATGTTGCAGCAGGTAGTCTCGCATGAAGGGAATGGAGAACGCAACGAAGCCGGGGGCGGTGCTCTCGATGATCTGCCGCTCTATCAGAATTCTGCGATACGTGTTGGCGTTCGGTGCAGGCATCCCCATACGCCGGGCAATCTCCGACGTGGATGAGGCGCCTTCATCCTGCGTCATGGCCATCAGATAGTCAATCGCTGGCTTCGTCAGGCCCGAGATGGCTGTCTCCAAAACGGACGAACCGAACTCGTTCAAAGCCACGTCGACACCCCGTCTGGCATCCGCCAGCGTTATATCGACGGAATCGCTCGAATGCCGGCGCCCCTCTCGCCAGACATAGTATCCGACCAGCTGAATCAGGTATGCGTAGCCATGCGACTGGCTAGCGGCATAGGACAGAGCGTCATCGTCTATCCGCAGGCCCGACTCCTCAATCGTCTTTCTAAGCGCGTGGGCAACCTCGTCCGTCGGGATGCTGGCAAGTTCTTCAGCCTTTGCGCGACGCAGGAACGTGATTCCTTCGCCGTTCAAAAGGTCGAGCACGCCCGTGGTAATGCCTGCAAACAGCAGGCCAATGTCCTGCTGCTCGCGAATCATGTACTGGACGCTGGTAGCTATGGCTGCCATTTCTTCGTGGGAAGCGTCCTGCACCTCGTCTACGGTGATCAACAAGCCAGAGTCATGCTTTGTGAGCGAACGCGTCGCACGGGACAGCACTTCCCTGAACGAGAGCTCCTCGGCCGCACCACCCAGCCGCGCCTCTGCGGAAACGATGGGTAGCGAAACCTTTATATCGAGCGACCTCAGATGCGCGTCATGTGCAAGCTGCTCCTGAATGGAAGCACAGAGTGGCTCCCGTCCCGAGACGTTCACCACCGTCCACCCACGGTCGCTGGCAAGCTCGCCCAGCTGAGTCAGAAGGACGGTCTTCCCCGAGCCTCGCGGGCCGGTGATGCGCATCAGACGACCAGGTGCACCAGGCCCCTCGTCCATGCCATCAATGAAGTCGTCGATAACTGCTTCGCGGCCAATGATCACGGGAGGCGTCATGCCGGCTGTGGGCTTGAATGGGTTTATCAGCTTTCGCGACTTTGCCATCGAAACCCTCCTTCGCATCCAATAGTAGAAATTATAGAGGATGTAGAAATTTTAGAAAAAATAGAAATTGTAGAAAATTTAGAAGCCGTAAAAGCAGAGGGCACGTCTCCCCTACCGGAAGGCATGCCCTAGAATCTGACGCTCGGCTTATTCATAAGTGAGGATGCTGCCCTGGTTAGCTGATATACGCCACCCAATGAGCCAAATCCAGACCCACGGAGGCGCCCCAAGCGTGAAGCTCAGGCAGCATGGGCAGCGTCTGAGGATCGAATCCGCAGGCAATAAGGCCAATCAGTACTAGCACGCCACCCACCGTGGCAACTATCAAGGCCACCAGCAGACAGGGCCTCCAAAAGCTCGCATTGCGTTGCCACCACGATCCCACGGAAGCAGGTCGATACCCTGCGTCCGCCTGGTCGCCTTTTGCCACACGGACAAAGAAGTGCTTTAGCCAGCGCGCATACTTCCCCGTCAGACGCGCCAGCTGAACTGAGCACATCGCCATCACGGGCATGAGGGCTATGCCCGCACCGCACAGCACCAGTCCCACGCCGCACGAATAAACACCCGTCAGGGTAACACCTGTGGTTAGCCCTTCTACCAGCGCCGCAATGCCAACGCCACCCATCAGAAGCAGCGTGATGTCAACAGCCCACAGAGCCGCGATCACGCACCAAATCGCTGCATAGACCGCAACGGCCAAGAGAGCCAATCCGGCAGCCAAGGGGACCCAGGCAACAGCGCCCAATATCAACAGCACTATCACCAGAACGGTGCGCTCCCTGCTCTGCCGCACTCCTGCCACTGCCCGACGTACCGGCGGCAAGCTTTCCACGACCGAATCACAAGCATCTCTGACATCACCTAGGTCGGCAACTGCCTCCGCCTCGGTCATGCCGTCCTCCATGCGATCGTCCAGTGCCTCTGCGTAGAACTCTTGGGCCTCCTGAACATCCTTTTTCGAAATCCCTTGATCCAGAAGCTTGGCGCAAAGCTGGGTCAGCCATTCGTCCCTCGTCATTGCCGAGCACCTTCCCTCACGTAATTCAGCACGTCTTCTATCTGGTCCGCATCGCCCGCAAACGACTGCAGCTGCTGTCGCCCCTCATCTGTCAGCGAGTAGTACTTTCGCAAACGGCCGTTGTGCTCCTTCGAGTACTCCCGCAACGCGCCTTGCTTTGACAGACGGCGCAGGATTGGGTACAGGGTGGACTCGGATAGCGCCAGCGTCTGCGGCACGTCTTTGATAATTTGGTAGCCGTACGAATCGCCATGTGCCAAAGCTGCCAGGACACATACGTCCAGAAGCCCTCGCTTCATTTGCGCCTGCATTCCATTCGCCTCCCTTGGCGCTGGAACGGACTCGCCTTATCCTGTCGACCGGATCATAGGAGCCAATTCCTCGTCACGTATACTATGCTATGCATAGTGTGTTGCTGAGAACGATACTATGCATTGCATAGCTTCTTGTCAATGAAATTCCCTGATTCAATCTAGGCGAGAAGTACTCTATGGGAATGGTGGGTGCATCAGAATATTAACCGCTTGCAGCAAGGCCCTGCTCCCCCTCGGCTCTGGTACTCCCACACATGGTATGGGAGTACCGAGTACAGATGGGAAGCAGGGCCTTTGTGTTTGTCGACACACTTACATATGGGCGAATGGCGCCATCTATAGTCCGGCTAGCTCGTAGCGTGCAGAACCTTTAGCTCAGGCGCTCGCGGACGGCAGAGAGCGCCTCGGCGGCGTCGCAGTCCAGAACGACGCTCTGCCGCTCCAGCTGCGAGGGTGCCAGCACTTCTCCCTTGTTTAGCTGCACGTAGGTGGCATGGCGGTTCTGGGAAGCCAGAGTCCAGAACGGGTACTTGATGATAACTGGCGTGTTGCCGCCCACGCCCACCTCCAGAAGCACGATGCGGTCGCGTCGATGCTGGTGCAGGAAGTCGTCGTAGCGATGTGCCGCGGCATGCCAGCCCTCGTCCTCCACGAACGTGTCGTCGCAGCGCAGGTTGGGCACCATGGGCTCGCCGCAACGCGGGCAGCGCGGCACCAGCTCGCTGGGTATGCGCAGGTCGCGCTGCTCGGCTACCATACGCCGTACCTGCTCCTCGTTGTCGTAGGTCTTCTGGTGGCAGGGCTTGGAGCACTGGAAGAGGCCATAGTCGCCCTGCGTGTAGAACAGCCTGTCATGGTCGATGCCGGCACGCTGGAACTGGTGGTCCACGTTCGTGGTCAGCACGAAGTAGTCACGCCCCTGCAGCATCTGCGCCAGATCCAGGTAGGGCTGGCCCACGGGGCAGTCGTAGCGGTTCAGCAGGATCATCCGGCCCCACCAGGCCCAGTAGGTCTCCTGGTCCGGGAAGGGATAGAAGCCGCCGGAGTACATGTCGGCTATGCCGTATGCGTCACGGAAGTCCGCGAAGTTGTCGTCGAAGCGCTTTCCGGCGTACAGGAAGCCCGCCGCGGTCGAAAGCCCCGCGCCTGCGCCCACCAGGACGGCATCGGCGTCGCGAATCGCGTCTGCAATCCTATCCACGCAATCCCAGAAGCTCCCGGTAGATGTCGTGATCCACTGGCTTGAAAACATCGAATATCACCTTCATCTGGCTGTTGGTCTGACTCTTCCAGTCGAGCACCGCATCCACGGCCACCTGAGCGGCCTCGCGGTTGGGGTAGCCGAACTCCCCCGTCGAGATGCAGCAGAACGCCACGCTCTCCAGCCCCTGCTGGCGCGCCAGCTCCAGGCAGGACGTGTAGCAGCTCTCCAAAAGCTCGCGGTCATGCCGCGAGGGCCTGGCGCCGCCCACGATGGGGCCTACCGTGTGCAGCACGTACTTCGCCGGCAGGTTGTAGCCAGGCGTCACCTTTGCCCTGCCCGTTGGCTCCTCGTGTCCCTGCGCCTCCATCTGCCGCTCGCACTCCAGCCGCATCTGAATGCCCGCATACGTCTGTATGGCGTTGTCGATGCAGCGGTGGTTGGGCACGAAGCAGCCAAGCATCTGGCTGTTGGCAGCGTTCACGATGGCGTCCGCCCGCAGGCGGGTAATGTCCCCGCGCCACACGACGATGCCCTCGGGCAAGAAGTTCAACTGACTTACATCGGTGACGCCACCGCGCTCGGCCAAGCGCCCCTGCAGGTACTCGTCCTGCACGCGCAGCAGCTCGGGGGCCGCCGGCTCCGGCGGCCGCACGTTCACAAGGGCCCGCAGCAGCAGGCGCTGGTCATCCGCATCTTCGGGCACGTCGGGGGTGTCGCCGCCCCAGGCCCTTCTTTCCTCCTCGAGCGCGCGGATGAGCCAGACCCTGCGCTCGTCCTGCGTCATGTCCTTCTGCATGGGAATCCTCCATTCCAAGTGGCGGCCATCGCCACGGCAAAGGCTTGGTAGTCCTAGAACTTGCCGCTGTTGGCAAGCTCGGCACGCGGCGGGACGACCTCTTTGTTGTCCCAGTGCTCCACGATGAAGCCGTCCTCCAGGCGAAACAGGTCAAAGAGCGCATATGCGGTCCCGTCGATCAGGACCTGCGAGTAGGCGGCCACGTGGTCGCCGCTCCCCAGCACCTTGAACACAAAGTCGTAGGTGACGTCGTGGTCGCGCAGGTAGTCGGCCCACGCCGCACGTCCCTGGCCAATGACGGGGTCGTGCTGCACCAAGTCGTCCGCGACGTAGCGGCCAACGGCGCCGTGCTCGTGGTTCTGCATCGAATCCACCAGGAAGCGGCGCACGATGGCCTTGTTCTGCTGGGTCTTGTGAGGGTCGCGGACCTCGAACTGGCCCAGCACCTGGTCAGGGGCATCGGGCAGCGGCTCGTGGTACTCCTCTATGACGTCCCAGTGCTCGACGATGCGCCCGTCGCCGTCAGAGCGGAACGCGTCCGTGGTGACCCACTGCGCCGCCCCGTCGTTCAGGTTCTGGTACACGTGCAGGAACACGTAGTCGCCGTCGGAAAAGCTGCGCACCACGCGGATGTCGCGCTTCGGGTTTCGACGGAAGAAATCGGCGAAGAACTCAGCAAAGCCCTCCTTGCCGTCGCGCACGCCGGTGCTGTGCTGCGTGTAGGTGGAGCCCATGTAGTTGTCCAGCACCTCCTGGACCTCGCCGTCGCGAATGCCGCGCTCGTATAGGTTGATGGCGTTCTGCAGGTTCGTGGCCATGTTCTTCTTCCTTCCTCGTGGGCAGACGGCTTGTGCCGCTCTCTCTTGCCGAAGCAATAGTAGCAAACGTGTCAAGTTTTTCTTGACACGTTTCGTGTCACAACATATATTACATGTAGGGCGCCGGAGGGACGCCCAGGGCGCGCGGAGCCAGTCCGGCAACGCACAGCCTCAAGGAGAGGAACCGCTATGAACGCACAGGACTGTCTGCAGACGCTTCGTGAAATCAAGGACGTATCGTTCGCCACGGTGGACCAGGAGGGCCACCCCCAGATCCGCATCATCGACGTGATGCTAGTACGGGAGGGTGCACTCTACTTCTGTACCTCGCGCGGAAAGGATTTCCACGCGCAGCTGCTGCGCGACCCGCACGTGGCCATCGTGGGCATGACGCGCGACTACAAGATGGTGCGCCTGGCCGGTGAGGCACGTTTGG